>NZ_CAAAJH010000001.1:0-546572 GCF_900640215.1 Legionella genomosp. 1 | reverse complement strand
ATGAATTCGTATGCACTTCAATTCTTTTCTCGTCCTTATTGAGCAAACCTTAAAAACATAACTGCTCAATTAAATGACAGGATTCCTCAGCGCGAAGGCGGGAATCCATTCATCAATTGGCATTATAGCGAGCTCTGAGATGGTTCCCCGCCTTCGCGGGCTGAGGAATCCCCTCATTTTTCATTCAAAAAGTACGTTCCTTATCAGGTCAAAATGACTTTAAATAGTGTCGTTTCCGCGTAGGCGGAAATCCATCTTGCAAACAAAGTTAGGAATTACCTTGAGAAATAGATTCCCGCCTACGCGGGAACGACACGATAATAGACATGTTTCAGTAATTGTTAAGTCATCCGCTGACTATATAAAAATGAGGGGATTCCTCAGTTCGCGGGGATGACAGCATATAAGGATTAATAAGCGGCGATATCAATCGTTTTCATCTTGAAGTTCAGATTTTTTCCATGACGATTCACGGTTAAAGTAATGGGCTCCCCTACTTTAATGTCAATTAATAATTGATACAAAGCGTCATAATCTTTTACAGGATGTCCATTCAGGGCAACAATGACGTCGCCAAGTACTACCCGACCGAGGTGATCACGGTAAGTTGCTTTTAATCCTGCAGTGTCAGCAGGAGTATGTGGCAAAATGTCGCCAATTAATATTCCATTGGTGATTCCCAAGCGCGAAGCCACATTGGGTTCAACACGCTGAATCCCTATTCCAGACAGCATTACGCGTCCGTTTTTAATCAATTGAGGAACTATGCGCTCAATATCATCAGCAGGTACGGCAAAACCAATACCCGCTGAAGAACCTGAATTGGAATAAATAGCAGTATTCATTCCCAATAATCGTCCTTTACTGTCTAAAAGAGGGCCTCCTGAATTTCCAGGATTAATCGAGGCATCAGTCTGAATCATGTTGCGGATATTGACTCCGCCGGCACCAGGAACTTGTCTGCCCAGTGCAGAAATTACACCCACAGTAAGACTGTGATCCAGGCCAAATGGATTACCAATGGCCATGACTTTCTGGCCTACCAATAAATCAGTGCTGTGAGCTAACTGAAACGCTTCAAAGGTTTTAAGGTATTCAAGGGCCTGAGGAGAGCTAATTTTTAAAACGGCAATATCCTTACGGGGTTCAACTCCTACCACTTTGGCAGGAACGGTCATTTTACCCAGACTGACTCTTAAGCCATCTGCACCATTGACCACATGAAAATTGGTCACGATATGCCCCTTGTTATCCCAGATAATCCCTGAGCCAGCACCTGCGGGAACGCTGCTACGCTCAAAGGAATGATTCACAACCGTCGTCAAACGATGAACATACACTACCTTCGGTGAAAATTTCTGGAAAATTTCCACGGTGTTTCGTTCATTGGGTAATAATTCCTCAACGTTAGCCGCATTTGCCTGCGAGAAACTTAAGCTGAGTAAAGCTGCTGCGAGTAAAACTTTAACTTTCATCATCAAACTCCATACCAATTGCACCTGAAATTTTTTTACGAATACCTTGTCTTGCTAATAACTTCCTGATTACTGGCTCTGGAAAATCGGTAATCGAAATAATATTTTTACTGATTAACAGTTCGATTAAATCTTCCAATACACGAATTAGCTGCAGGTCTGACTGAATCAATTTGAATTTATGCTCTCCGTCGCAGCGGTTAAGAAACTCGACTATTTCCGGATTTTCCAAATCAACAGCCTCTAACCCAGGCATTGACTTATCAAATAGAGCACAGATCTCTCCCTTTTCATTCCTTTTGACATATACCATTTACTGATTCCTTTTTATGTAATGTACCGAATTATGCATAATTTTCTCGCAATTGACAAATAAAAATCCATTATGGAGACTATTAGTATTATGAACAATATGAGGGTCGCCTGGTTAAACATAACCAGGCCGATGATAGAGGGATGCTAAATTAAGGATTCCAGCTTTCTTGCAGCAGATTTAAATTGAGGTTTAAACGGGGTATTAATGTCTGGCTCTGGGCCATTGAGACTACCCTCAATATCAGAGACATTCCCTCGTTCAGCAGCTTCTTTCGGCGCCTGCGCTGCGGCTAACCCGGAAGAAGGCTTGAATAATCCCAGAATGTACTGAATAGGCGAGGCGAACAAGGATTTAAATGTTTGAGTACTGGCATCGATACTGTCTTTCGCAATCGCTTCACTGTCTTCAATATGCCTTATATACACTTTTTCCAAAACATTGGTGTGTTGCTGGTATAAATTGTCGAGATGCTCATTTTTAAGCTTCTCCTGATCAACCAGATAATGTTGTAATTCTGCGTGCGAATCCCATAGCGTAGCGCGTCTTTTCTGCAATTGTTGCAATTCACTGTCATAGAATGACAATTCGCTATCCATTTCAGCTTTTAATTTATTGCAAAGTTCCTTTCTTTCCTCTGATCCGTTTCCTGCCATAATCGCCGAAGTTTCTTTCATAGTAGCCTGGGCATAACGCTCAATTAACTCGTATTTTCTCTTTAATATTTCTTCAATTTTCTGATCAAGGTATTGAATGGCATCTTTATTGTTTCCTAACATCTGATAGTGCGAGTCAAAGCGCTTGAAATCAACCATCTGATTTCTGAGCTTCTCGAGTTCCCTGGCTTCCTGATTCAGAGCCCTCTTTTGCGCTTTATCATTCATTTCCTTATCGCGGCTAAGAATAAGCTGTCTGATAAAAGCTGCCAAACCGGAAATAACCCCAAATACGGTTGCGCATATTATGGCGATAGTTATTGGTTCCATAACAGGCTCTCCTTAATGCAAATGGATCAATTGCGTGTGAACATTTACCATAAAATAGCGGCTGAAATCTTCAAAACTGTCAACTTCTGGCCATTGCTCAGAGCTTTCACACATTCTCAACATCTCGGCCTCGAAAACAGGGCGATAATATTGTTTTAAGAAGGGTTTAATATCCGTGAGATTTTCGAAATTTTTAACGATCACAGTCGCATTTTCCGCTAATTGAGCAAGGTTAATATGATCGAGAACTTCAATCAGATCACTTTGTTCATCAACAGTGGATCGCATCCATTTCAGCAAGACAGAGCGAGGTTTAACACGGAGCAATGACTGACCATTTTCCATAGCTGGCTCCATCAGAACAATTTGCGAATGCAATTCAAATTTAAAGCAGCATAAAAAATCGAGAAAACTGCCCTCAATTTCATTACGCGCATCCTCCCCTAACCAGCGGCTGATTTCATGGCGAAACATGAAAGTGAAATGGCGTTCGATCTCATCCAGAGTCGCTTCGTCATCTTTTTGCTTCCTGATAACATAGGCTGTATTATCAGTTTGCAACATTTTTAAAGAAGGTAAGTCTACTTCTGGTAATTGTGACGCTAAAAAAGACAAAAATAGTTTTGTGGGTTTTAATATGACTATTTCCCATTGGCTTGGGCGCATGACGCTCTCCTTGATTTATTCCGAACTCATCCTGAGTACTTCTTTAAAGCAAAATCAACGTCTATTTTCGTAACTCACCAGGTACGTCATCCTGAGCGTAGCGAAGAATCTCAGACTGAAGTTGAGACGATCCACAACCTGGGGAGTTAGCTATTTTCTTCCATTTTTAATGGAGAAGACTATCAGATTACCTTCGTAAAAATTTAATATCAAGCCTATTTCAAAGCTTAGTTTCAGTTTTTTTTCTTTAATAATCCTTGACAGCAATCAATGAATCGTTATGCTTCACATTTTTACAGTATGATCCTCATATGAATCTTTTCAAGAAGCTGGCAACAGGTCTTCTCAGTACAGTAATAGTCGTTCTTTTGTCTCTCTGGCTTCTTACAAAAGCCATCAGTGCTGAGAGCATCCGGGATTACGTGAGTAGCCAATTATCAATTTTAAGTCATGAACCAACCACAATTAAAGGGAACATAAGCTGGCAATTATTTCCACAACCAGGAATCAGGATAAGCAAGGTAGAAATCGGCAGTGACAGGCAGGCTGATTTTCATGCAATTCTGGATAATCTTGTTCTTAATCTGAGAATAACCCCACTGTTAAGAGGTACTCTGGTTTTTAGCGAATTTAAGGTGGATGGATTTACTGCTGACGTATCTACAGATCACCTCCCTGCTCCTGCTGAACACTCCAAAACGAAGGATAGCAAGTCGGGTACAATTCTGACAGAACATTTCGCAATCGATCACTTTATGCTGAGCAAGGGACTTGTTAAATTCCACAGTTCAGATAATGAACTGATCTTCTCCAATATCCAAATGGGTACAGAGAGTTTAAACTTAAATGATTCATCCTTCCCTTTACAGTTTAAAGCAGCCCTAAATCTTTCCAATGCAGGAAATCTCAAGGGCCGCGCGCAAATCCAGTTTAAGGGAAGCACACGCTTTTCCCCCACCTTTTTAAGTAACCCACTCGCCAACTGGCAATCTCTTTCTCTTAACGGGCAATTGCTATTACAGGATGTTTTGCTTAATAAACTTTCGATAAATCGCATTCAGGGCAGTGCTTCCCTAAAAAGAAAAATGCTAAAGATAACTCCCCTTACTCTTAGCCTTTATAAAGGAGAGTCGGTCGGCGATTTGAATTTTAATTTTGAAAATCATCAATTGAAATTTAACCAGACTGCTGCCGGTCTGGACTCCCAAAAACTGTTCAATGACCTTCTTGGTGAAAAAATTGTCAGAGGAAAGCTCGACTTTTCTTTGCATGCAGAGGCTATTACTAATGTACCATCGGCTTTAAATCTTAGTATGGCAGACGGAACGATAATGATAAAGGATGGAAGAATCGACACGGTTAACCTGCATCAGGTAATTGAGCAAGTGAGTCAGAAGATCGATCAGTTATCGTCAATGAAGACGGATAATCTTAAAAATATGCTGGACTTTGAGCAATTCACCGGACTGATGAACAATACAGGATTTACCCCCTTTAAGCTGCTTTCGATGAATTACAAGTTAGCTGAAAGCCGGCTGCGGACTGATTCGATTATTTTACAAACGGATAAGCTTCATCTTAAAGGCAATGGGAATCTTAGCCTCACTGACTACAGCTTATCGGCTGAACTTTTAACAAGCGTCTTAAACGCAACTGGCAAGCTTGAAGAAATCCAGCAAATGCTGGGTGGCAACTTTCCTTTACAGGTTAAAGGAACTCTGGTGAAGCCACTGATTTCGCCTGACATTAAAAAAGTAAACGCACAACTGGGAAAATACTGGTTAATTAACACAGTCGCTCAGCCTGTAAAAAAATTGAAAAACCAATTTGAATCGATGTTTACCCGATAACTATGGATAAAAAAACACTGGCAAATCATTTTGCAAAACCCCTTTTAAGTTGGTTTGACCAATACGGAAGAAAAAACTTGCCATGGCAGCATCCGCGCTCAGCATATCGTGTGTGGATTTCTGAAATCATGTTGCAGCAAACGCAGGTGAAAACGGTTATTCCCTATTTTCTGCGTTTCATGGAGCGCTTTCCAACTATCCAGTGTTTAGCTAATGCGCCAGAAGACGATATATTGGCGCTATGGGCAGGGCTTGGATATTACAGCCGAGCAAGGAATTTGCACCGATGCGCGCAAATCATTGTTCGGGAATTTGCCGGTGAATTCCCGCCTGATTTAGTTAAAATGATGGAATTACCGGGTTTGGGCCAATCAACAGCCGCAGCTATTTTGTCTCAGGCGTTTAATTTGCCTCAGGCTATACTGGATGGTAACGTCAAGCGCGTTTTGGCTCGATATTTCATGCTTTCCGGCTGGCCGGAACAAGGCGCTGCCAAAAAACAGTTCTGGTATTATGCCGATTTGTGTATGCCAGATGAGCGCTGCGCTGATTACACGCAGGCCATTATGGATCTGGGGGCAACCTGCTGTACCACAAGAAATCCCCAGTGTGGCAACTGTCCTTTGGTGAAAACCTGCAAAGCGTATCAGGCTGATGCTGTGAGTAACTTTCCGGAGAAGAAACCCAGAAAGCGCCTGCCTGAAAAACTGGAGCAGTTTCTATTGCTGCATAATGAAAGGGGCGAAATTTATCTTGAGAAAAGACCTTCTCACGGGATCTGGGGCGGGCTCTGGTGCCTGCCGGCAATCGAAGCAGATGCCAGCCCTCATGCTTACATCAAAGATAACTATTCGCTGGACTGTCTGCAACTCACTCCCCTTCTTCATATAAGGCATAGTTTCAGTCATTATCACTTAAACATTCAGGCCATGGCGTTAGAAGTACGGGGCTCTGTGCTTTCTGTCAGTGAAAAACAAGGTGTCTGGTATAATAAACATGGATTGAGTCAGCTTGGACTGGCCAAGCCTGTGAGCTATATTCTGAAGTATTTTATCCAACAGTCCTGAATTACTTATTCAAAAGAAAACGTAACTCCCCAGGTACGTCATCCTGAGCGTAGCGAAGGATCTCCAACTGCTTAGAACTGAGCCAGATTCAAGAGATCCTTCACTGCGTTCAGGATGACGTTGAGACGATTGGATTGAATTAAAATCAAACTTATCCTCAACCTGGGGAATTACAAGAAAACTCTTCCTCATTCAAATCAAGCTCATTATCATTACTGGTTTTTTTCAGTATCGCTATCCCCAGGAGTATCAAGGCTGTTAGCAGTAACACGATTTCACCAGAATACAGCTTTTGAACTGGAATATCTTTCCATTTTGCCAGCAGATAATAAAACAATACGATCACCACACCGGAGACGCTGTTAAACAAAGACTGAACGCGTCCCTGGAAATCCAAAGCCGTCATTTCCTGCGCCAACGTGGTGAGTAAGGCCCAGGAGGAAAAGGACAATCCGATCAGGAAATGATAGAAGATGGCTAAATGGATATTTGAAGTATGGCTGAATAAATAAAACCCAACTACTCCTGCCAGAATTTCAGCGACAATGACTTTAAACATTGAAAACATCGAAGCCAGCCAGGGATTGAAAAATCCTCCCAGTATGATCCCCAGTGAAAGCATTGCTTCAAGCCAGCCAAATTGAGTTACATTACTATTTAAAACAGTCTTTGCATAAGGTGCCAGTAACACCGGTGCCGTCATATAGGAAACAAAAAATAATCCTTGCGTTAAATACAGTAATAGTAAGGTTCGGCGCGCTAAAATATAGCGTCCTCCATCTATAAATTGTCTGAAAAAAGAGGTCCTCTTTTTCTCTTCATTGGATTTTTTTACAAAAGGAATCCCCAAAAGCAACAAAGTTGCCATTACATAGCAAACCGCATTTATCGCAAAACATCCCGCAAAGGACGAGCTGGCCAATATAAATCCGGCGCCTCCCATGCCGGCCACAGCTCCCAATTCATAGGCAATATCAACCATCGCATTGCCGGCCAGTAACTCCTCTTCATTGACCAGTTCTCTTACGAAACTCATTGCTACAGGAATATAAACTGCCAACAACGTGCCAATCAGTGCGGCAAGTATATAGATTGAAAGCGATGTCATATGATCATTAGCCAGATAGGCAAAACCAAAAAGAACCATTGCACGAGAGCCATTGGCCATAAGCAGCAAGGTTTTTCGGTTCCAGCGATCCGCCAGGACACCAAAGAATGGGCCAAGCAATACATTGGGCAACCAGAAACAAGCCATTAATATTGAAGTCGAGACAACAGAGGTATCAAAACGCATCAGAGCCCAGACCATGATGATATACGTTAAGCCGTTACCGAACATTGCCAGCATACAGCTTAATGTAAACCGTCTGAACTTCGCATCGCTCAACACGCGATATTGATTGGAAAACATAGTAACACCTGGATGAAATCCCAGAGCCAAACACCTACCCTGGTTCGTTATTAAAATTATTAAGCAGGCTATTCTAACATAAAAGCCTACTATTTGAAAACTATGTGTACAATTAGACCATAAATAACCCTTGCAGGCATCAGAACCATACCTGGGAGATTCCACAAATGTGCTGGCAGCTATTGTCTTGCCTGTTAATTAACGTATCATCATTACATTAATCTTTTTGAGTCTGGAATATGTATCATTTTTTTCTGCTGCTCATTAGTTTTATTGCCTTGCTTTGGTCTGCTAATCATCTGGTTGTGGGCGCTTCAGGCATCGCTCACTATTATAAGTTATCCCCGCTTTGGATTGGTTTTTCCCTGGTTGCTCTGGGAACGTCTGCGCCCGAAATAGTGATTGCGGTATCCGCATCTCTTGATGGCTATACAGACCTGGCGGTTGGTAATGCCGTTGGTTCCAATATTGCAAATATTGGATTAGTGTTGGGTTTAATTGCTTTACTGCGGCCTTTAAACGCCCAGTCGAGCTTTCTCAAAAGAGAATTTCCCTTATTATTCATTGTAATGCTGTTCGCATATTCGCTAATGCTGGATGGCTATCTCGGGATCCTCGATAGTTGTCTGGCCTTAATCGTCTGTCTGATTTTTACCGCCTATCTGATAATATCTGCACGCGAATCCTCTCATCAGCGTCATCTTACTGATGAATTCTGGCGGGCAAGGCTGCGCCAGCAAAGCCTGAAACACCATGTCGCTATGCTGATTGTGGGTTTGATCATCCTTCCTTTCAGCGCCGACCTCCTTATTACCAACTGCGCCCAGTTTGCCAGAGACATGGGAATGAGTGAATTGCTGGTTGGTTTAAGCATAGTTGCTATAGGCAGCAGTCTCCCCGAACTGGCAACCTCGATTGTCGCTGCCAGTAAAGGGGCCGATGATATTGCTATTGGCAATATCCTGGGTTCAAATCTTTTCAATCTGCTGGCAGTAATGATCTTTCCCGGCATTATCCATCCATCAGCAATTAGCCATGCCATCATCTGGCGAGATATGCCCGTCATGTTATTGACCACTTTACTACTATTCTGGTTCAACATGCGTCATAAGAAAAAAATTACTCGCTGGCATGGCGGGTTGTTAATTCTGATTTATTGTTCTTATATTTTATCGCTGATTATTGCTGCGACTCGTTAAATGGCTCACTAGTCATCACGAAATTTTTGTCATTGCCGCAAAGGCGGGAATCCATTCCTCAATTGGCATTATAGCTCGCTCTGAGATGGATCCCCGCCTTCGCGGGGAGGACAGTTTAATATACATTTAACGCTATCAGGGATGACTGTGTGTATGTGTGTGTCCATAATGCTCATCGACAGGAGGCATCTGATGCGCACATCCATGTCCTAAAAAGGTAGATCTGGCACCATATCCACCGACCGTATAGACTTGCGGCAGGGGATGACCATGTCCATGGTGGTGGTTGTGAGTATGAGTAGGCTGGGGAAAGTTATGATGCGGTGGAACATGGTGTTGTGAGTGGACATGACCTGAAGAAGGTACCTGCCCATGCGGTGTAACATGTCCATGTCCCTGTGCTGGTGGTTGATGCCCGTGTGCTTTTTTCATGTAAAACTCCATCTTAATTTATGAGGTTGCTGAACCGATATACAGTCAACTCATCCATAATACAGAGATCTTGTTTAACACTGAAGTCTTTTTGTTTGGCTTTATCCTCAGCCCAGGCGAAGCGCATCTACCTACACTGTATTTCTATCTGATTCGATCAATGTGAAGGCAACTCTGCCTTAATCCTGGCCTTCTCCTGCTTTCTAGCCCATCGTTTTTCCTGCCAGGTCTGCAGCAGCACGTAAAAGACGGGAACAAAGACCACTGCAAGGCAAGTAGAGGCCAGCATACCGCTGCTGACGGCAATACCGATAGAACGTCTGGCATTGGCTCCTGCACCACTGGCGAATACCAAGGGCATAACGCCCATGATGAAGGCGAATGAGGTCATAAGAATAGGCCGGAATCGGGTTCTTGCACCGATAACTGCCGATTCAAGAATGGACTTTCCGTGTATATGCCGCTGCTCATGCGCTACTTCAACAATCAGAATGGCATTTTTGGCAGCAAGCGCAATCAATAATAACAGGCCAATTTGAGTATACATATTATTGGCCAGTCCGAGAGTAGTTAATGCGATGACAGTTCCAATCAGTGTCAATGGAACGCTGAAAATAATGGCGGATGGCGTCAGCCAGTTTTCATACTGTCCGGCAAGAATTAAATAAACAAGCACCAGCGACATGGCAAAGATAATATAACTTAAATTACCAGCAATTTTTTCCTGATAAGCAGTACTCGTCCATTCGTAGGAAAGCCCGGCTGGCAATAAGTTTTTAGCCATTTCTTCCATTGCCTGAATACCCTGCCCCGAGCTGAATCCACGTGAGGCCATGCCATTAATGCTGCTTGAAGGATATAAGTTGTAAAGCGAGATTAGGCCTGGCCCAACAGCCCGGTCAATATCTGTCAGGGTGCCTAAAGGAACCATATCCCCTTGTTTATTTCTGACATAATAATTGCGTAAATCATCAATCTGCCCTCTTGAGCCCGCATCAGCCTGCACATAAACGGGAAAAACTTGCCCAAACTTGGTAAATAAATTGACGTAACTTGATCCCAGATAAGTTTGCAGCGTTCCAAACGCATCCCCTACTGTAACCCCTAAAGATTCCGCTTTGGTTCGATTAATGGGGGCGGCTACCTGTGGAACATTTGCCCTGAAGGAGGTCATCAGGTTTTGCAATACCGGATCATGATTGCCATTATCAATGAGATGATCGGTCACACTTTGAAGTTTCTGGTAATCAAAACTGCCGTCCTGTAACTCCACCTGCATTTGAAAGCCGCCAGACAAACCAAGACCCTGAATAGGCGGCGGAACGACTACCAGGAGTTTTGCGTCTTTGGTTTTTTTAGCAATGTCATTTAATTTGGTATATAAAGCCAGTAAATCCTCATCTTTTCCTCTGAGGCTCCAGTCCTTAAACATCACGTACAAAACGCCGGCGTTGGCCAGATTGGCGTTGTTATCGAGGAGAGAAATACCGTCAATACCAATCACATTGTCGATGCCCCCAATTTTGGAAATTTCACTGCTTAAGCGATTTAATACCTCATCCGTTCGCCCCAGGCTCGCACCATCCGGCAGTAAAACACTCAGCACCAGATAGCCCTGATCTTCAATAGGAATAAAACCGGTAGGTATACGTGTTAAACCAAAAATGGCAACCGCCACTAATAATGCGCCCACCATGCAAACGGTTTTACTATGATGGACCAGCCGGTCAATAAAACGGCAATAACGCTCCTCGATAGGATTGTAAACGCGATCAAAGGCTCTGAAAAAAACATTTTTCTTCTTGTCAGGATCTATCGGTCTTAGCCATAAAGCACACTGGGTGGGCTTTAAAGTCATAGCATTGATGGCGCTGATCAATGCGGTTACAGCAATAACCAAAGCAAACTGGGCATACATGGCCCCTGTTAATCCAGGCATAAATCCCGCAGGAACGAAAACAGCCATCAGCACTAAGGTAATACCAATGATTGGGCCAAATAATTCCTTCATGGCGATGATGGAAGCCTCTTTGGGACTTAGGCCTTTTTCAATATGCTGCGACACGCCCTCCACAATAACAATCGCATCGTCCACTACGATACCGATAGCAAGGACAATCGCAAACAAGGTCAGGAGGTTGATAGTATAACCGAGTAACATCATGCCGAAGAAAGTGCCTATTATCGTTACCGGTACAGTCGTCGCTGGAACCAGAGACGCGCGAAAGTTCTGCAGGAAAACGACAATCACTATCAATACCAAAATACCCGCTTCAAAAAGCGTTTTGTATACTTCCTCAATAGAGGCTTCGACGAATACTGTCGTATCGAAAGGAATAGAGTATTGTAAACCCGGCGGGAATTTCTTCGCCATTTTAGCTACAGTGGATCGCACTTCTTTGGCCACATCAAGGGCATTGGCACCTGGTAATTGGAATATCCCAATGGCCGCAGCCGGTTTTCCATTGAGTTTAGCCAACTGGCTGTATGTTGATGAACCCAATTCGACCCTGCCGACATCACGAATCCTTACCACCTGGGCCGAACTACTGGCGTTCGCATCTTCATCGGGATCAGTATCGACTGTTTTGATAATAATATTGGCAAACTCTTCAGGATCAGTGAGTTGCCCAGGCACATTCACTGTGAACTGATAGGATTCTTTCCCAAGAACCGGAGGCGCTGCGACCTGACCTGCCGAGACGTCCTTGTTTTGATAGCTGATCGCGTTTAAAACGTCACTGGGGTTTAAAGAATAGGCCATCATTTTCTGGGGATCCAGCCAGACGCGCATCGCATAGCTTCCTGATCCGAAAATAATCACATTACCCACGCCTGGGAGGCGAGCCAGTTCATTTTGCATATTGATGGTGGCATAACTGTCAAGAAACAGGCCGTCATATTCATTATTTTCAGAGGTGAGCGTAATAAACTGTAGAATGGCGGTTGATTTCTGCTGAACAAGTACGCCCTGCTTTTGAACATCCATAGGCAATTGAGCCATTGCCGCCTGTACACGGTTTTGCACCAGTACCTGGGCAAAATTTAAATCTGTTCCAATAGCAAAGGTAACAATCAGATTATAGTTTCCGCTATTGGTGCTTGTAGATTGCATATAAAGCATATTTTCAACGCCATTCACCTGCTGTTCAATCGGCAAAGCAACGGTGTTAATCAGTGTCTTGGCATCGGCTCCAGGATAAGTTGTAGTAACCTGAATTGTCGGAGGAACAATCGCCGGATATTGAGCGACTGGTAAAACAACAATGGCAACCAGCCCAATAAAAACTATTAAAAGCGCAATAACATTTGCCAGTACTGGACGCTCAATGAAAAATTTAGAAATCATTTCTTTTTTTTCTCACTTCTTGATTTGAGATTACCTGCGTTTAATGAACGCTTTCCACAAAGGAACTATCAGCGGAACTTTGTGTTCTGGGATCCACTTTAGTTCCGGGAGTTGCGAATTGTGTACCGGTAACAATAACATTATCCTGAGGGCTTATTCCCTTGAGAATGGCCCGCTGCCCTTCTTCAATACTTCCTATTTGAATTCTTGCCATTTGCACCAGATTCTCTTTATCAACAACAAGAAGGTATGCGCCTATTTGGTCATATTGAATGGCTGTATCGGGTACGGTCAGCTGCATAGATGGTTTCTTAACAGGAATTCTGACTTGTACAAATAAGCCGGGAACGAGAGGATAGTTTTTATTCGGAAGCAGTGCTCTGAACTGCATTGTTCCGGTCGAGGCGTTTAAACCCGTGTTGACGAAATCCAGTTTCCCCTCATGTGGAAATCCTGTTTCATTTTGCATACGCACAAAAACTGGAACCGTATTAAGATTATTCGCATTAACTCCTTTGCTTTTTCCGGCCTCTCTTAATTTGATTAAATCAAGTTCGTTCAAATTGATATAGACATAAATTGGATCAATTTGCTCGATTGTGGCGAGTTGAGTGGCCTCGCCATGTCCCACCAGATTCCCTACGTCAACCAGATGACGTCCAATTCGCCCATCAAAAGGGGCGGTTACATGAGTGTAACTATAATTAATTTCTGCTGAATTGAGATTAGCTTCAGCTTTGGCAACTTCCGCCTTGGTTTCATCACGTCTGGCGCCCCATTTTTCCACATTTTTCAATGAAGTGGCATTTTCTTTATACATCTGCTGCTGACGCTCATACTCAGCTACCGCAAACGCATAGGCAGCTTTCTGGGCTGCTAGGCTGGCTTTGGCTTCATCTACCTTGTCCAGATAAGGCTGCGGCTCAATAATAAACAAATCAGTTCCCTTTTTTACAAATGAGCCATCCACGAATTTAATCGCATCGAGATACCCCTCGACCCGTGCCACCAGATTGACAGAGTTAAAGGCAACCGTATTACCTGTCTGGAACACATAATCTCCCATTTTCATGGGCTTTGGATGCTCAACATAAACGACCGGAGTCGGGAGTACCGGAGTGTTTGTTTTGGACTTAAAATGGCTATATAAATAAATAATTAGCAGAACGGCGATTATAAGGGCTGCTATTTTTAGCTTTTGTCTCTTCTCAGAATTCATCGCTATCACCAATTTGGAAGATAAAGTTGTTTTAAAACATCCATTTGCGTATTTGGCCTTTGGTGGTTTGGCTGTTTCAGCAAATTACCCCAATCGGTTCTTTCGGCCATTTGTTGCTTGATATAATTGGGCAGGATGTCATTACAGCCTCTGATTTGCCAGCCCCCGCCTAAAGAGCGATAGAGTGCAATTAATGATTTCGCAACTTCGCCCTGCGCATTAGTAAGCGAGGTTTCAACTCTTAGCTGTTGACGCTCAGCATCTAAAACGGTTGTATAGATCGCTTCACCTTCTTTGTAGCGAACCAGGGCTAACCTGGTAGAGGTTCTTGCTGACTGATCCGATTGCTGCAGAAAATAAACTGATTTTCGGCTTTCGATATAACGGCTGATATTATCCTGTACTTCCTGCTGTGCCTGTAAGACCAGATTAATATACTTAAGAAGCGCTTGTTGAAAAGCCGCGTCCTGCACACGCACTGCGTTGGTAATCTGACCATAATTTAACAAGGGCCAGGTCAGCGAAGGACCTGCTGTAATACTGCGATTAGACCAGTTGAACAGATCACTTATAGAATTACTCCCGATACTATTCGATGAAAATACAAAATTTCCGGTTAATGTAAGTGCTGGAAACAAATTCGCTTTAATTGCGCCAATTGCTTCGGACTGGGCAATAGCCTCCATGCGGGACTGATAAATATCGGGCCGTCTTACAATCACCTCTCGAGGGATCCCGACAGATACCTGAGATGGTGCCCGGGGAATACCGCGGCTTTTGCTGATCAGCGGATTCACCTGGGTAGGCACAGTGCCTAAAAGTAATCCGAGAATGTCTTTCTGGTGCTGTAATTCACTCAGCAGTTTGGGCAAACTGGCCTGTGTTTCAGTCAGCTGGGTTTCTGCCTGCTGTACATCCAGCAAACTGGTTTGACCGCCCCGATATCGCGCTTTTGCAATTTTCAAACTGGTCACTTGCAGCTGAATATTTGCTTTTGTAACTGCAACCTGTCTTTCAAGAGTACGAATATTGACATAGGTGTCCGCAATATCGGCAGTTAAGGTGACTAACGCATTGTCGTAGGCCGCCAGTGAGGCCAGAAAAATTGCATCATTGGATTGAATTGCTCTTCGGTATTTTCCCCAGAAATCAAGTTCCCAGCTGGCAGTAAAACCGAGCGAAGCGGTTTCAAAACTCGAGGGAAGCACGGTCTGCAGTTGGCTGCCGCCAATTCGGTAATAGGTGTAATCACCAATCATGGCCTGCTGTTGGGGATACAATTCGCCAACTGATTGCGCCAATTGTGCTCTTGCCTGCAGAACCCTTACGCCAGCGATTTGCACGGAGAGATTATTTTGATAGCCTCGCTGAATTAACTCCGTTAAAACAGGATCCTTAAAGATATTCCACCAGTTTGCAGTTTGGGCAGGACTAGCTTTCACTACGGGGCTGTTCTGTATCCAATAGCCAGCTACAGGCTTTGGCGGCTCTTTATAGTCCGGACCCACCATGCACGAACAAAGTATAAGGCAGAAAAATATACAGCAATATTTGAACATGGAAGCAACAATATCCCTATAGCTAAGTAAGCCTGTTATCCAAGCTCAAAATATAAGTCCATATTATCTATGAATTAGCTAATGAGCAAGCTCCCTGGTTAATTAGTTAATGCCCAAAGACAAAGTACAGCTTAAAGCCTGAATGGATAGCAAAAAACCCATATTGAATAATTTATTCACAGAATGTATACTTTGCACTTTAGTTGTAACAGGTAAACATTGTGAAAAGCAAAAAAGAACTTCGCCAGCAATATAAAACAGTATTAAAACAAGCAAAAGCTTTGAAAAATGGAATGCAATATACCAAAGCTGCTCAGCTATGCGACACAATATTGAGCAATCCTAAAGTGCTGAACACATTTCCGAAAATAGCCACTTCGGCAACAAAGATCAAGGAAGAGTCGACAAGCCTTGAAATTAGAAAAGCCATCGTTATGCGCAACATCGGACGATTTGCCGAGGCCATCCAAGTCCTGGAACAATTGAATCAAACCACTGTTTTAAGTCCTGATACCGCTCAAAAAATCCTGCAATTACAGGAGGAGACTTTTGCTGAAGCAAATTTAAAAATCAAGGGCATTTTTACATCCAAAGAGACAATTGATCAGACAATACCTCCAACTGTGCTATGTAAGGAGAGCTATCTTGCGGAAAAGAATGAAATATTTGCACAGCATTCTCTTAAAATGAAAGAGAGCTTTTCAGCACGTGTTGACTGGGTCCTGCGTCTGATTCAGTTTCTTAAACAACACATGCTGAAAGCCAACGATACTTTTCCCTTTATTAAGGAAGAATTCTTGCAGCAGAATGCAGCGGGGGCTCAAAAGCGCTTCTCATTTATGGGTAACATAACACTTCCTTATTTTTCGGGTTATAGAAATGGGATTTCAATTCTTATGCAACGCATGTGTGATCGTGCATTTAGAAATGCAGCGAACGATTATTACCTTGAGGATTCAGTTGATATATTACGTATGCTCTTTGAGACAATTTATCGCTTTCCTCGTAATGAGCGCGGACTTCTGACAAAATATTTACCCTGGGGAGAACACTCCTGGTATCTCTTGGATTTTTTTAGTGCCATTTTTGCTACAACTGATCTTTGCTTTATTAATGATGGTTTTGAAAATGGATTATCTATCGCACCTTTTAATTTCGATGGTGACATTGTAAAGCAAAAACAATTGATTCAATTTCATTCTGTAATGCTTACATTTCGTGCTCTGGTTAAGCATAGCGTTACTGATATTCTTACTAAAGATTTGGAAGGCTTGTCTGTCTTTTTTGAGCAGGTAAAAAATCATCTTTCATCTGGCACTCCCCTTATCCCAATGGAAAAGCCTGAGAATCTTGAAACACTGCTCCGATTTAGCAAGCATAGTTTTCTTTTACTTAAACTTATCGCTTTGCTGCCGAGAAATTATGCTAAATCCACTTACAGCCTGGAAGTTATCCAGGAAACCGGCGTCTCTCTTGATACGATTGAATCAGTTGACAAGCAAAAATTATGTGAATGGCTAGCTAATAAGTCAGAACCGATTACTCCCATTGATAAGTTTTTACCTGCCGATAATAAAACACCTGAGCCTGAAGCTGAAAAGGTACATCCTATTTGGTCCCAGTCCCTTTTGGAATCGACTCAAAAAGCTACCAAGGGACAACAACTCACATTATGTGCTATCAAGGATAGCAATCAGTTAGCTCCCCATACACGCTTCCAGATACTGGGTTTTGATGATTTCAAAAGTATTAAAAATCGATTATCGCTTTTGCGAGTACTGGAGATGACCGGTGAATTTTTTATGCCCAGAAATTGGGGAAATAAGCAAAAAACACTGGATATTATCGACATCGATATGGTTGGGAAAATCAGAAGCGCTCTTTCGCATCCTGAAGAACGAGAGTATTTGTCGGTTATAAAAGATTTAGAAAAAGATCCAGTTCTCCTTGAGCAGCTTCATAATGAATTAATGATTTTCAGTGGCTCGGTTTATGAACTCGTTGTGTCACGCGAAAGTGAGTTGGATTGGCAAGTAGAGGATACCAGCTCAGGATATGATGATTGGAAAGATGCTATGGATTTGTATTGGCAATCCATTAAAAAGCATTACTCTCTGGATAAAAAAACATCCCCTCACATTCTTGCCAAGCCACTTTTGGAAGAAAAAGAGCGCGATACGCTATTGGGACTGGTACTCCCTGCTCATCATGAAATGCTTAAGGGCTGCCTTGCCAATGACGTCAGTTTTTTCTTCGACCATAAAAAATCACCCCTTAATCTTTTTGACGAGATTACAGCTAATCTATCCTCTACAGATAAGAAACAGAATGCAGATAAAAGGCAAGTAAAGAAATTATTGACGAAAGCCGATAAAAGCTACAGAGCCTATAAAAGCGATTTTGAAACTAAAAAAAGAAAAGAAGATACGCTTAATAATCAACGTATTAAACAAAATCAGGCCGATGCTATGACCAATTTTTACCCAGGTATTCTTCAAGTTGCACAAACATTCTGGAAAGCCCAGACAAATGACTCCAATGATCTTTCAGAAATACTGGAAAAATTGATCGATCGTCTTGATCTACTCACTGCCTTGCTGGAAGAAGAAAATCTCGATGATGATTCACTTCGTGAATTTCAGGAATTGTTACATACCAGAATTAAGGATGATATCCGTTTTTCACAGAGTATTGCCTATTTGCTTGGTCAGATTATCTCTTGCATCAATAAATTATCCAGCCTTTGTGATTTAAGTCTGATCAATCAGACATTACATGATAAACTGGGAGATCTCATTTCTTTACGTAATGCGCTTGAACATTCCGACCCATTTGTGGAGAGTTCCGTCACTTCTTTCTATAATATGTTCAGTCCTCTTACACAGCTAATGGCCTGCACCGTCGGAGAAATTGTTTTCTATTTTAATCCGGACATAAAGGACTTTCAGACGAGATTAAAAATTCAATTTCCAGATATGGATTTCGAGGGATTAACCTCTGCGAGCTCCAGCTTTTCTGGCAGCACCAGTAGTCTGCCATCGCTTATAAGTCCAACTGGTTTACGGGTTAAGCAAGAGAATGCACTCCGTCTTTCCGGTTTTGTTTTTGCACAGGAAGAAGTCAGAAAGTCTCCTTCTCCTGAGGGAATGGATGATTTTTTTCAGGCAGAGGACGATCTGGTACTTATGAACCTGAACGAAGAACTGGAAAAAGAAGAGAAAGAACAACCTCCCGTCAGTCTGACACGATCAGGATCGGAGTTTTATCGTATGCGTTTTTTCGAGAGAGAATGTACTTCGCCCACTGCTGTTTATGCTGATGATGCCGAGTATCAGGCAGACTCAGATGCGGAATTTGATATATTTCAAACTTCTGAACGACCTAGATAGAGTTTTCTGAATATCATTCGCAAAAATCCTGATTCAGCATATACTTGCCTATAAGTAATGCTGAATCACTAGTATGAGCAAACTCAATTTTTCCTGGATCCCTTTGATTATCGGCGCAAGCAGCGGTCTCTTATTGGTCCCGCTTTTCGGCTTTGCTGCCCTATTAATTAATGTTTATCTGATAGCTCCGGAGAGTTCCAGTACCAGCTCTCTTTTTTTTCTTTTGGCGTTTTCCTATGCTGTTGCCATGTATTTCACGGGCTTTATCAGCGGCCGACTTTACTCATCAGGAATACAAAAGCAGTATTTTGGGTTTATCATTGGCTTCCTTGCCTGGTCTATAGTACTAATAGTGCTTATTATACTTCTAAATAACGGTATTCAATATTCAAACGCTCACTACAGGACAATCAGCATACGAATAGTTCGTACCTCATTAGAATTACATGATGGTTTCTCAGTCTCGCATGGGTATATCAGTATGGTTACGCTTGAACCCAAAGCAAGCTTTCTGACCTTTTTTTACGGCGCCTTGTGCAGCAGCCTTGGAGGCTATCTGGGTTTTCAGAAAAAACAGAAAAAGCAGGTTAAGTAATGATTATCATGGTGCTTGGCGCAACCGGTTTTGTTGGAACTCATTTAACGAGAAAACTCTTAAATGAAGGGCATGAGATCCATGCAGTTGCCAGGACAATTGAGACAGGTCAGGCACTGTTTCCCTCAGCCACTCTGATAGAATGCGACTTTGCAGTACAGCAAAACCTCGAAGAGTGGATGTTACGCATGAAAAATGTGGATGTAGTCATTAACTGTATCGGCATATTTTATCATCGAAACCCATCCATAGTCTGGCAAATTCATTTCAATTCTCCCCGTGTTATTTTCGAGGCAGCTTTAAAAGCCGGGGTAAAAAAAATAATTCAGCTCTCTGCTCTGGCAGTCGAACACTATGATTCAGAATATGCCAAAAGCAAACTGGAGCTTGATAATTATTTACTAACACTACCTGTTCAATCGCTGATTTTCAGACCCTCATTTATTTACGGGCCTAGTTCAGAGGGAGGCATGGCCTTGTTAATGACAATGGCCTCTTTTCCGGTTATCCCACTGCCAGAAAAGGGCGAGCAGCTGCTACAACCTATTCATATCGATACATTATGCACCGCAATTTCAAACATGGTTTCTTTACCTCCCGGCCCATCTCACGTTTTAACGGCAGTTTCTCCTACAGCAATATCACTAAAAACAATTCTGGGCTGTTTACGCCACTGGCTTCAGTTACCAAAAAGTATTTTTGTTCAAGTCCCAATGGTATTAATTAAGACAATGGCCTGGTTCGGTAATTTCAGTTCCTCATCAAAAATTAATTCCCCGGCTATCAGCATGTTGAGTCGTAATAATATAGCGACAGCCGAAGAGACTTCAGCTTTTTACCAGATTACAGGCGTCAACCCCGAATCCTTTAAAGAAGGGCTTGAAAAAAAACCAGGTACCGATGGAGAGCGCTGGCAGGCACGATTAGGATGGCTAAGACCATTGCTTCGTCTAAGTCTGGTTTTTATGTGGTTCGCCAGTGCCTTGACCAGCGCATTCTTTGCCCAGGAAACATCCTATCTAATTTTAAAGCAGGCCGGAGTTCCGGACACGTTGCAATCCCTGCTGTTGTTTGGTGCCTCCTTTATTAATTTTCTGCTTGGACTAGGGCTATTATTCAATTTCAGGACGCGTAGCAATTGTAAGGTTCAGCTGCTCATTATTGTTATTTATACCTTAATCATCAGCGTTCAATTGCCTCATTACTGGCTGGAGCCTTTTGGCTCCGTTGTAAAGAATATCCCGATTATGGTTGCCATCCTTATTCTCTATTTCACTGAGCCTGTCTCATCCGCTCATTGAGAAGGCGTTGCCCCTTTATTATGCAGTTCAGCTGAAACCTCATCGCTACTTTCAGGACCCACTATTTTTTCGCCTGCGGATTGGAATACCCCTTTATTCATTGACTTTGCTAACAATCCACTGGCAGGAACCTGAACAGAAGTAGTCGTCGTAGTTGTAGTGGCTGATGGCTCGCTTCTCGGATGCTTTCTTTTTAATACTAATTCTTCCTCAGAAGAGCTTTCTTTTGAATCATAGGATTCTTTTTCCTTTTCTTCTTCTGAAAATCGGCCCCATTTTCCTCTTCTCCCCCCTGCCATATTCAGTGATGAAAGCCCTGGTTCTGATTGAGTACTGGCCTGAAAAGTACCTTTAAAATATTTTTTAAATTCTTTTTTAGTAATATCCACTGGGAAATCAATAATATAATTATCATCATCTGAAGATAAATCGAAGCTGTCTACATTGATTTCCGGGATAACCGTCACATCAGCTCGCCAGCTTCTGTTTCTTTTATCTATAAAGTTAGTCATTTCCTTTAAAAAAATACCCATATCTTTTTTATTGATTGTAACCGATATTCCTACCGGCTCTTTATAGAGGCTGGACTGCCTATAGTCATCTAAATCCTTATACATTTCACTAAATTTAATTGCCTCTGTTTTGCTATGAAAAACCACCCCTCTATCAAGTTCATCCTCTGTGACATCGTCATCTGTTACGATATAAACCCTGGAATAAGGCAAAGCCCCATGCAAATCAACTGCTTTTCTCAATTCATTTTGACCGGATACCTCGACAAGAGTATTGAAACGACAATCTTTATTTTTCCCGACATTCCCAATGCCATTATGGACTTCTTTTAGTGTATGCATAGCATAGTTGGATAAGGACATTGATTGATTGGGGAGATTCCTGCTCATTCCTGCACCTGCCAGTAAAAATGCGGGTACTGCCTTTGCGCTTTTAGTCAGCATGGAGAAGGAGTCCTGAAAATCTGATTGACGGTAACGCCTGCGGGATGTGTTGGTATTAATCCAGTCTTTTCTTACATACACTTCCATGATTTTCATAATCAGCTCCCTACCAATTTTTCTCCTTCTTTAAGTATAATTTAGATTTTGTATTGATCTATCTGCATCCAATTTGCGCAGCCACAAAGAAAAGTTACATCCAGCAGCAAATTAAAATTATGAGGTTTAAATTTTTAAATTGTAATCTATACTTAAAAAGTAGACCGGAGAGGTTTGCGAAATGTATCTTCTGTAGAGGAAGTTGTTTGGAAATTTCGTAGGTTACTCTTTCATATACTCATTCATCTTCTACAGTTTAAACTTTAAGTCATGTAAATAAGGAGATTTACAAAATGAAGATTATTACTATAGCCTTTGCAGCCTTAGCTATGTTATTCAGTGCAGCTTCCTTTGCTGATAAAGTGGTTATTACTGGTTCCCCCGTAGTGTTAGAGCAAAAAGGTAATGTGTATTATGTGCCTGAAACCTATAGTGCTACTACTGACTATAATTATGTAACAATCGGTGGAACGAATCGCGTTTGTTACCTGCAACAACAACCCAACCTTGCGTCTCTTAACAATGAAGTAATTAACGTTGAAGTCGGTGGAAAACAAGTCCAATGGACCTGCTATGCCTATGATGAAACTTATTTTACTACTAATTAAGTTGAGTTAACTAAATAATAGCGGTTTATAACCGCTATTATTTTTGTTACGTCTAGTATTGAGCTGTCGCATCACTGGCCGGAAATGTATCTTCGATTGTTTCATCCAGTTCTTCTTCTGTTTTGGGTATAGGATCTTCTGCCCTTCTGGATTTGTTCTCATCAGACTCTGGAATAACTTTCTTTTTTTCTCTATTATTTTTATTAGCCATGAGGTTCTCCTTAAACTGTTTCTCTTATTCTAAGTATAGACCCTCACTAAAAAGACCGAAATTCTGAATATTCTCTCCAGGGTAAATCCTCCCTGACACAGTCAGTGACCTGCGCAAGACTTGGGCCCTGTTTTAACCAATGATAAAAAGACTCCAGTTTCTCATTGTCCCCACAGGCCATTACTTCAACCCGGCCATCGGCCAGGTTACGGGCCCAGCCCTTAATGCCTAATTGTTCGGCCTCTTCTCTGGCAGAAGCCCGAAACCATACACCTTGAACTTTACCTGATATAAAACAGTGAAAGCAGGATACTGACATCGTTTTACTCTCCTCAAAAATTGCACCATAACAGTGAAACATTACTACTATCTCAAAAACTCCTCTACAATTAATAATGAATGATGAGAAAAAATCTATTTTCCATTTCGCTTAATAATAAACTTTACAATGGAGGTAGGACCCCATGAAACTTCCTATCAATGTTGTTTTTAGAAATATGGATCGTTCATTAACCGCCGAAGAAAAAGCTATTCACCTGGCAGAAAAGCTGAATCGATTTTATCAGAATATAACTCGCTGTGATGTAGTGATTGAATCTGAGCATCGGCATCATTATAAGGGCAACCTCTATCATGTACGAATTGATCTGACTCTACCCGGCTCTGAATTGGTGGTAAGCAAAAGCCATGGTGATGAACATGCGCATGAAGACGTTTATGTTGCTATCCGCGATGCTTTTAACGCGATGAAACGGCAACTTCAAAGCCATATAAAAAAGGTTCGAGGGCATGTCAAGCATCACCAGACTGCACCTCAGGGAAAAATTGCCGAAATTTATCCACCTGCTGATTATGGATTCATCGAAACCATTGACGGTCGCCGAATTCGCTTTACCAGCGCCAGCGTTGTTTCCTATGATTTTGAAAAACTTGAAATTGGTGATGTTGTAAGATTTATAGAAGCAGAAGATGCCATCGCCCCAGCCGCCAGCACCATCCATGTTGAGAAACGCTTCACTGCGGAAGGATAAAAATATACAAGGGAGTTCGCTCTTTTATCCTCTCTCCCCGCCAATAAACTGTCCTCCCCGCGAAGGCGGGGAGCCATCTCTGAGCTCGCTAAATGCCAACTGAGGAATAGTTTCCCGCCTTCGCGGGAGGGACAAAAATGGTAGTGAGAGTTAGAAAGGGTCAAAATCAACCCTCGCTCTGCGAAACCATTCTTAAGACCTGCTATTTAGGAGCCTGATATTGTGCAGAGTACTTATCAGACAACTCCTTGGCTTGTTTCAATTGATCCGGAGTTAATTTCTTCTCAAGATCATCACGATTTTTGCTTGCATCCGCATAATTATTTGCTACTGCTGTGCTAAACCAGGCATAGGCTTCCACAGGATTTGCAGTGATACCGATTCCGTCACGATAAAAAACACCCAGACGATTTTGAGCCTTGCCAAATCCCTGCTCTGCGGACTTCCTGATCCAGCTCATGGCTGTATCGAGGTTTTTGCTGACTCCGTCTCCGTAAAAATACATATCCCCGATGTTATACTGGGCAGTTGGATTCCCTTGATCAGCACTTTTCTGATACCAGTAGGCTGCCTTTTGCAGATCCACCGAGCCGGTTTTGCCCGTATCATAAAAACTGCCCAGTTCAAGTTGCGATTTGGCATGTCCCTGATCAGCTGCTTTCTGAAAATACTCAAAAGCCTTTTTTTCATCTTTAGGCACACCATCACCATACTCATAAATCGAACCTAAATTGTATTGTGCACTGGCATTACCCAGATCAGCGGCCTTGCCATACCACTTGATAGCCTCTGGCAAATCTTTTGTGACCCCTGTGCCCGTGTCATACATATAGCCAATCGATAACAACGCATCCGAATGATTCTGATCAGCGGCTTTTTTATACCAGGACATCGCTGTTTCATAATTTTGAGGTACACCATTGCCATAGTTGTACATATAACCTAAAGCGTATTGAGCATCTGCGTTATTCTGTGATGCCGCTTTTTCATACCAGGTTAATGCTTTGGCATAACCTTCCGGCGTTTTCTGATACCAGTAAAATCCTGCCAGAAGTACTTGTGCATCCACATTTCCCTGATTTGCTGAAGCAAGTAAAAGTTCTTCAGTTTTTTGTGGATTGTAGGTCACACCTTGTGCATTGTAATACATCTTACCCAGCAGGTATTGTGCCTTGGGATCGCCTTTTGCTGCCTCCTCTGACAGAAGAATGTAGGCTTTATCGTAATGTTGCTGATTGTAGGCCTCTTCCCCTTCCTGGGTAGTAGCGAAAGCGGGATGACTCAGAGCAGCCAATAATGAGAGGGATAATACGTATCGCTTTATGTCCATGATGTGACCTTAACTAAATTAGTCTGGTTTATTAGTATATAGTCGAAGACTATCATTTTTTCTAGTACCTTGAAAAATAATATCTATTGATTTCAATCAACTTTTTACGCAGCCTGCATGAATACTGATCTCTTTCAGCGAATCATACAGAGCGTTTATTGACTCTCTTTCAGAATTGCGGTAGATAGGTAGATTGCTTAAAATGGATAGGGTTTAGTGAATGTGTTATTCAGATCATGAAGATAATTCGGGAAAGACGTTACCACTAATGATTAATAGCCTATTCAAAAAAAAATTCTCGGGCCTTTTTTGTTTTTTACTACTTACCCTGGGAATGACTTCAGGCCATGCGAAAAACTATATTGAGTTTATCCCTCTCAACTCTACCTCAGGCGAGCTGCCAAAAGACAGTCAAATTATCATTAAATATCGCCTTGTGAATCATTCCAATACGCCGCGTTTTCTAAGAATGATACCCATTAACGGAATAACACAACTTGTCAATGGAAAAAGTAGCTGCGATCCTCAAATTGCCCTCTCAGAGGGAGAATCCTGTCTTTTAATCTTGGAAGTAGATGCGGGACAAATACCCGAAACGATTAGTTCAGGTCCAATCTTATGCGAATTTGATTCCAGGGACAATACAAAACCAAGTTACTGTACCCAGCCCTTAAGTAAAAATACCATGCTTCATCTGAAAGTGGTTTCAGATGATAAAGCCTTATTATCAGTCACTCCCAAAGGCAAGTATTGCTATGGTAAAAAAAATCTTACCGCCTGCTCTATTCAAATGACCGCCGCTTCCGGAGTTCCTGCCACACTGACATTATTTAATAATTCAACTCGAGTTACCGCCTCCCAAATTCATGCCATTTTACCTTCAGACTGGACTGATGTAGTGCAAAATGCTTCGGGATGCAATACGTTACCACCACAATCAAGCTGCACTCTCTCTTTTCTCCCTGGAAACACTGTCCATCCGCCAGCCTCAGTTTCAATCGTTGGGGTGAATGCTGCGACAACGGCGGTTACTATGTCTGTCATCGCACCAACACAGCTGAGCATTTCAGTTACAGGCTCTCCTATCGTAATGCGTTCCGGTGAAACACAATCGCTAACAATTACCAATAATTCCCCTCTTTTCCCGGCGTTTTCTATCCATTCTGATTTTACAGGAACTGCATTAGCGGGAAATGTCAGCGAGACAGCAAATAACTGCGCAATAGTTAATCCGGGTGCAAGTTGCACAATTAGTTATACTGCTGGAACCACTACTGTAACCCCTACCAATTTTCCTATTTTTGGAAATAACACCATTATTATCACTGCGAATATCAGCATTCAGTCATCTTATATGTATATACCAGATCAAGTGGATATAACTCAATGTACTATCAATGCCATCACAGGTCAGTTAGGAAGCTGTAGTAATACTGGGGGGTTACCAGCGCAACTTGTCGGCATGACATTCAATCCAGCTCGTACTATCGCATATATCACCGGTCAAAGTAGTAATTCGGTAACTCAATGTGATGTGACCCCCGGAACGGGCGCATTAACAAATTGCCAGGCTTCGGGGGCCACGGGAATTTCTCTGCCTCAGCAAATTACGCTAAATCCTGCAGGCACATTCGCTTATATTGTTAACTTCACCGGTGGAGCCACTAAGTGCACTGTGAATGCCCCTGCTGGCAACTTAAGTGGATGTGTACCCTCCGGAGCGGTAGTGGGGTTTGCTCCCGGTGGAATCGCTATCAATTCAGCGGGTACCCGTGCCTATATTACTAGCTTAGGCACCGATACGATTAGTGTCTGTAATATCAACGCGGGTACAGGTCTTTTAAGTGGTTGTGTTAATTCCGGAGCGACTGGGCTTAATGGGGTGAGAGCACTGACCTTTAATTCTACTGAGACCATTGCTTATATCACGAATCAGGATACGCCCAGTGTTAGCCAATGTACTGTGAATGGAGTAACTGGACAGTTTCTGGCATGTGCCGACTCAGGAGCCACGGCACTTGCTTTGTCATTTGGAATTGTTTTAGACGATGCCAACAACTTTGCTTACATCAGCAATCCTGGAAACTCCACCATTACCAAATGCACCATTGATTCGCTAACCGGGAACCTGGGAGCTTGTGTTAATGCGGGCGCCACACTGATAACGAGTCCACTCTACCTTGCAATTAATTAGGATAGTTCAATGACAGATTAATGAATTACAGATACAAAGGTAAAGGTTATGCATTGGATTCTGAGATATCTCACTCCATGCTTGATGGCATTCAATATGTTGGTCTTATGGAAATATGAAAAAAAAAATAATTAGCAGCTCATTGATTTGTTTACTGACATTATATACCCAGGCGGAGGCAGCTACTGCAGACAACGGCCAGACAAACACTCCCTCCTCCAAACAGGGATATAATCTCACTGGACTCTATGGCTATCAAAGCTTTAAATTTGATTCCACAAAACCGACCAGTTTTAATCGTTTTAGCGGTCATTTAAATTTGTATATGGCAGGGGGTAATAATTTTCGCTTACGCGAAGGATTAACTGCCGGCCTTTATATTTATGAAGTCAAAAGCAATGTTCATTCATCGATGCGAATCGATCCCGGTTTACCCAGTGAAACGGACCAGAAGGTGAAAAATGATTCTATTTATGGTCACCTGCTGCAAACCATTACGCCCAATTTACTTATCGATTTAATGGCGGGACTGGGCTATAACTCACTTTCCTATTCCACTACTATTGCGGCCCAGACTGAGAACCAGCAATTAGGGCGTGCACACAGTAACAGTAATAACTGGTTTACAAGTGTAAACGGAATTTATAGTCGTTCATTTTCTAACTGGAAATTTCTCGGGAGCATTGGATTATTGTACAGTCAGATAGAGCAGGACAGTTTTAACTATTCATTTATTCCTAATCAGATCGTAAACAGAGTGCCATTTTTACGTAACAAATCGGCCTTTTCGCTTGAAAACGCAGAAATCGGGTACCAGTTAAAAGAATGGGTACAGCCATTTGTGAATGCTGGATTAATACAGGTCTTGCAATTTTCCAATAATCGTCCCGGCATTTCGGGCGAATTTGTGGGTGCTTTGCCTGAATTTAATCTGGATCAGAATGGTTATCGCGCAGGAGGCGGTTTATCCTTCAAATATAAGCAACTAAGCCTGCGTATTGAACATCAGTATAGCCAGAGAGGCAGGGTGTATCATAGTAATCTGACAATGCTTTCACTGCATATGAATATGGCTTAAAAGTGTTCGTTGCCGCTTGTTGAGATGGAGTTCTGTTTGATAGGTCAATTTAAAAAAAAATTACTTCAATTCGGAATTGGTTTTTTGCTGCTGGCTTTTATTTTTGCCCTGCAGAAAAATGCCTTTCCCTATCTTGATCAATTCATAACCCGAAGTAACAGCTTTATCTATGACCAGATCCTTCATCTGACTGTTGGCAATAAAAGCCTGCCGCCTCGTGTGGTGATTATCGATGTCGATGATTATTCCACTCAGGCTGAGGGAAGATGGCCCTGGCCGAGAGACAAATTTGTAACGCTGCTAAGCAACCTGAAAAATGCGGGGGTTGTGGTAATTGCCTTTGATATTGTGTTATCCGAGGCGGAAATTAATTATGCCCAAGGACTGGAAAAAAAATTACAGAGCCTAAATAACCAGACACTTTCTCAAGAGCTAATGCCTTTACTGATGAAAGCTGCCCCACTGATAGATAATGATCAGGCCTTTGCGAAGACTCTATCAGAGAATGAAGTGGTATTGGGATTTCTTTTCCATGACAATTCTGATATTAAAAAGGGCGCTTTACCCTCACCGCTGCTGTTTAACAATTCACAATCAGTCAATACACTAACACTCAATTTTCTGCACTTCACTGGCTATAACGGTATACTCAACCTATTTTTAAAGGCGGCAGGTCATGCTGGCTTTGTCAGCAATGTTCCTGATCTCGATGGCTCAGTTCGTCATGGACTTTTATTAGCAGTTTATAACAACCAACTATACTCAAGTCTTGCCCTCTCAAGTGTCATGCGCTATTTATTAGCAGACAATGTCGAGTTAATGACTCATAGGATTCAGGGAAAAGAAGAGTTGTATGGTATTAACGTGGGCGGTCTTTTCATACCCACTAATTCCAAAGGGCAGCTGCTGATTCCTTTCTGGGGCGGACCTGCAACGATTCCAACCTACTCCGCAGCGGATATCCTTCACAATAAAGTATCCTCTCAGGAATTATCAGGCAGTATAGCCCTTTTAGGTTCTACTATGGTATTACTGGGTGATCTTCACCAGGCACCCTTATCTCAAAGCTTTCCCGGCGTGGAAATGAATGCCAATATTATTACCGGAATTCTGGAAAAACAGATCACCAGCCAATTTGACTGGCATACCAATACAGGGATTATCTTAATATTGTTATCAGGGATTGTGTTCACCTTGTTATTTCCCTACTTGGGACCTGTTCTTCTTCCCATTCTTTTTCTTTTCTTCATCACAGTAATTTTAATAGCCAGCTACCTCTTCTTTCATTTTAAAAATATCTTCGTAGCTCCAGGACTTTTACTGGCTTTAATTAGCTTACAGGCTCTCGCTAACTTTACCTATTCCTTTATTCAGGAAAGGCGGCAAAAAAATCGTATTAAACAATTGTTCAGCCAATATATTCCTCCTTCCTATATGAAAGAAATTACCGATCATCCGGAACAGGTAAATCTTGGAGGCGAATCCCGTGAAATGACTGTTTTTTTCGCTGATATACGTGGCTTCACCACTTTAAGCGAATCACTTGAAGCAACAGAGCTCAAACGTTTGCTCAATAGCTTTTTTACTCCTTTAACCAATATTATCTTTGATCATCAGGGCACTATCGATAAATATGTCGGCGATATGGTCATGGCATTCTGGGGAGCGCCGCTAAAAGATGCAAACCACTGTCATAATGCTTTAGCCGCTGCTTTGGCGATTAGAGGCAAACTTCCCGAGATTAATCAGCAATTAAACCAGCTTAACCTCCCCTCTGTAAAAATTGGGATGGGGCTAAGCACCGGCATCATGAATGTTGGCGATATGGGCTCCAAATTTCGCCTTTCCTACACAGTCATTGGCGAGACAGTTAATCTGGCTTCTCGTCTGCAGGATTTAACCAAATATTATCGAGTGGATATTTTAGTTTCAGAAGCAAGCCGTCATCATCAAGACGACATTCTTTGGATGCCGGTTGATAAAGTAATTGTTAAAGGCTCCCATAAAGCAGTTACAATTTATGAGCCTCAAGGGTATTATGCGGAGGTTCCCCAGGAAAAAAAAGATGAGATCAGGGATTATGAAGCGGGTTTGCAGGCTTACTATAAACAAAACTGGGAGGCTGCAAAAACTCAATTTGAAACCTTACATTTTTCTTATCCAGAACGCTATCTCTATAGCCTCTATCTGGCGCGAATTAATGCATTTATCAGCCACCCCCCATCTTCGGATTGGGATGGCACATTCACACATGTAAGCAAATGATGAGGGAATGACAGTGAAGAAAATAATACTGGTTATTTTTATATTATTTACAGGAACGGCTTTTACTGCTCCTGCCGCTTTAGTGCTTTCGGTCACCAGTAAAGTCAGCGCGCAACAGGGAGGAAAGGAGCGTACAATAGGCAGGGGATCGCAATTGTTTACTGGCGACACCATCATCACCGGCGCCGGTGCCAAAGCCGAAATAAAATATACGGATGGTTCCCTGGTCAGTATACAGGAAAACACCAGTTATCAGATTGTCTCTTATTCCAGCCAGCAGAATGTGGAGTTTAAAACAAAATTAAATAAAGGTGCGATCGAGTATACCTCCAGTAAAAAGAAAAAAGGAAGCATCCAGACGCCGGTAGTTGCACTGGCCATTCTAGGTACAAAGCTTCAGGCTATTGCAACTCCCAGCAATACTTATCTGGATGTAAAACAGGGACTGGTGAAAGGAGGAAATCAGCTTGTAGGGCCGGGTCAGCAGTTTTCCAGCGGCTCATTCGATAGAAGTGGAAATTTTACACCCGGTCCTATTCCCTGGAAATATTCAGACAGCACACAAACCTCCAGTACGGATAGCTCCGCGGGGACAACGGGAGGAAATAGTAATAGCAGTACAATAGAGCAAAATAGCCAGATTGCTACTGAGACAATCGGCCTCACCACTTCACTAATTGAAAACACGACAATCAATACTGCAGTGAGTAATATTGTTACTGAATCACAACTCCCGGTAGTAGTAAGCGAAACAGTTGAGCTCGCCGAAATTATCGCTATCTGTCCTTAGGGCGTGTGTCAGAGGCCGCAACATGTTTATAGCCACCAGCACCGGTTTCCTGTAGTATGTGAGCGTTTTATATTAACGCTCTGATAGAGGAAATTATGAAAAGGATTTTATTTGTCTTATGGCTGAGTGTTATTGGCAGCAATGCAATAGCATCAATCTTCACTGCAGAAGATGTCAATACGCTTAAAGAACATTTCAAAGCGAATATCAGCGCGGAAGGTGCGATTATGGCCTCCCCCTCACGCAGTAATCCTGACTACTATTTCGACTGGGCACGTGACTCAGCAATATCGATGAATCTTATTGCCTCCTGGTATGAGCAATACCGGGATCAGGATAGCAAACAAAAGTTATTTAACTATGTCAGTTGGGTTGAACGTCTCCAACACCAGCAAGATCCGTTACCCGGGCAGGATATATTAGGAGAACCCAAATTTTATATGCCTGACAGTCCATTAGCCAGCCAGCCCTACACAGGCCCCTGGGGTCGTCCGCAAAACGATGGTCCGGCGATAAGGGCGATTACCCTGATGCGATTTGCAAATAGCCTTATTGCAGATGGTGAAGGTAATTATGTACGTGAGCACTTATACTTTGAAGGCTTAAACCCGGATACGATGGGCGCTATCAAAATGGATCTCGAGTATACCGCTCATCATTGGCAGGATAAAAACTTTGATCTCTGGGAAGAGGTTTTAGGCGATCATTTCTTTACTGCTATGGTACAGCGCAAAGCACTGCTGGAGGGTTCAGCCTTCGCCAAACGATTCAATGACAGGCTTGCTGCTCAATTCTATCTGGAACAGGCTCGATTGATTGAAAAGCGCCTTTATAAACACATCGATTGTAAAAACAACCTGATTCAGGCTACCCTGCCCCCGCACTCAGGCCCGCAAAAAACTCTGGAGCTGGATAGCGCAGTAATTCTGGGTGTCTTGTTAGGCAATACTAATGACAGTTTCTTTTCAGCCGATACAAGCTATGTTAAACACACGGTGGAGGCACTCAAAGATCAATTTAAATCCCTGTATCCAATCAATGAGCAATATAATCATGCCCTGTTGTTTGGACGTTACCCGGGAGATACTTATGACGGCTATCGCAATGACGGTAAAGGAAACCCCTGGTTTATATTAACGGCCGCTGCCGCTGAGTATTACTATACCCTTGCAGCAAATGAACTGAAACATACGCATCACAAGAGCACTGTCGAACAATACATCCAGCTTGGTGATGCTTATTTACGTCTGATCAAAGACTACGCCCCTGATTTACTAATGAGTGAGCAAATTAATCTTGAAACCGGAGTACAGCAAGGCGCCTATTCCTTAACCTGGAGTTATGTCGCTGTATTAAGAGCAATTCAGGCGAAAGAGGCACTTGAGCAGATGCCTGTTAATCATTCACGAACTGTGGAAGATACTGTTTCAGCTTAATTGTTGGTGGGAGCAAACTATTCCTCTTACGAGGCTAAAAACTGTCATCCCCGCGAAAAGCGGGGATCCATCTCTGAGCTAGCTACAATGCCGGCTGAGGAATGGATTCCCGCTTTTCGCGGGGATGACAAAATTTCCGTAACTTAATGGCAGCCAGGGATGGGGCTAAGTGATTGCCTTGTGTACGGTATCCAAAAGATTCTCATTAAGAGCAAGCATTCCCCGGATGTATCAATTAGCCCTTAATCCATTTTTAACATAGTCCTCAGAGCTTGAATCAGTACGACCTAATTCTTTCAGCGGTTTGCCACTCATTAAATAATCTTCAATAGTTTCTAAACTGAGACCTTTGGTTTCTGGCATGAAATAATAGCTGTAGAACAGTCCAAAGAAACAGATTGCCCCATACAATGCGAAAGTATATTCAATTCCAATTCCGGCATGCAAGAGAGGGAAGCTAAAAACGACCAGTGTATTGAAACCCCAGTTGCTGATTGAGGATAAGCCCATGCCTGCCCCTCTTACGTGCAAGGGAAAGATTTCCGACATTGCAATATGCGGGATGGGGCCAATGCTGATAGCAAAGGAAAATATGTAAACCGTCAGGCAAATGACAGAAAGCGAAGCGATTAAAGAGGTCTGGTAAAATGAAAAGAGACTCAGCGCAAAAAGACTGATAAATGCACCAGAGAAACCAATTAAAAGAAGCTTTCGCCGCCCAAGTTGATCAACCCAGAATATAGCGCCTATGGTAACCAGCATATTGACCAAACCAATCCCCATGGTTGCCAGAATCTGTCCGGTTGCATTATTGAAACCCAGATTCTTAAAAATCTCCGGTGCATAATAGATGATGACATTAATGCCGCTTAATTGCTGTAAGCAGAATAGCATCATACCGAGCGATAACACCGGCAGCATGGAGCGGCTGAATAACTGCTTCCAGCCTTGTGTGTGCGGTTCACGGCTTAAAGTTAATTCAATATGCTGTAATTCGTGACTGCAGTTTTCTTTTCTCAGACGCTGTAAGGCATTAGCAGCCTCTTTTTTTCTTCCAACACTATATAACCAACGTGGAGATTCAGGTAAAAACAGAATGAAAATAGTCAACAAACCGGCTGGAATGGCACTTGAAGCAAACATCGCGCGCCAGGCATTCTGTTCAATCAATAAATAGTTAACAGAATAAGCACATACAATCCCAATTGTTATCGCAAGCTGATAAATAGCGACCATCGCTCCACGCCATTTTTCAGGAGCAGTTTCAGCCAGATAGAGCGGTGTTATTACTGCTGCAGTACCAATGGCGATGCCGAGAATAAAGCGTGACACAATCAGAATCCACTCCTCAGCGGCAAGAGCAGCCCCCAGAGCGCCGAGAAAAAAAAGCAGACCGGCTGCCGATAAAGCACTTCGTCTGCCAAAATATTTTACCAGTTTGGAAACCAGCAAAGCACCGATCAACATAGAGCCGAGAAGTGCCCCAAAAGGCAACGCGGAGGTCATAATTCCAACTTCAGTATGATTCAAAGCGAAATGCTCTTTCACCAGAGCAAGGGAGCCGGCAATGATTCCTTCATCATAGCCAAATAGAAAACCTGCTAATGATCCAATGATTGCAACTAATAATGCCATTTCTTATCCTTAATTAAGCTCAAGTTTACCAATCTGCTCCAGCTACACTTTATCGGAAATCAGAGCATTGGCTTTTTTGCAAAGATCTGTGATTAATTGCCAATCCCCGTTCTGCACCGCTGTTTCAGGAACCATCCAGGAACCTCCAACACACTGTACATTAGGCAATGCCAGATAGTCCATACAGTTGCTGCTATTAATTCCGCCAGTAGGGCAAAACACAGCATCGGGCAATGGGCCATAGAATGATTTCAATGCCGCAACGCCGCCCATTGCGCCTGCGGGAAAAAATTTAAAATGCCTGTATCCCATCTCCATACCCAGCATGACCTCAGAAACACTGGATATTCCCGGAATAAGGGGAATCGAAGTTTCTCGCCCTGCTGATAACAGACTGGGGGTAGCTCCCGGGCTTAATGCAAAGGCCGCACCCGCGTCGAGCACCTGCTGTAGCTGTAAGTCATTAAGCACCGTTCCCGCGCCAATAATCATCGTTTTCATTTCCTGGCTCAACAGGTGAATCGCTTCAAGAGCGATTTCAGTGCGTAATGTCACCTCCATGATGCGAATGCCTCCCTTTAACAAGGCTTCAGCCAAGGGCAAGGCTTGATCAAGATCTCTGATAACAATGACAGGAATCAGCGCACTGGCAGAAAAAACCTTCTTTGCCGATAGTTTCCAGTTAAAAGACTCCATTCTCATTCATCCTTTGTTTTAAATATGCAGCAGCTCCCAATAAGCCAGGCTGTTCCGCAGTGATTACAAATGTTGCAATTTTTTGATTAAAGCCCGTAAAACGTCCCTTATTTTCAAACCGATCACGAAATTCACTACCGCTCAATAATGGCAATAGCCTGGGAACAATTCCTCCTGCGAGATAAACACCCCCCAGAGAATTACCTGTTAAAGCCAGATTCCCGGCAAAACTGCCCAGACTTGCAAAAAACTGATTGACCGCCGTTACTGCAAGAGGACAAGCGGTAGTGAGCGCCAATTCTGCGATTTTAGCAGCAGATCGAAACTCAATGGGTTGGTCTTGAAACATTGCCAAGGCCTGATAAAGATCTTCAAGCCCTCCTCCTGATAAAACACGCTCGCAGGAAACATGTCCGTATTTTCGGGACAAATATTGGTAAATGAACCACTCCTGTTCAGTCTGGGCTGGCCAGTCAGCATGCCCTCCCTCACCCGCAACAGGTATATACCCATGACTGCCGGGAATTAACTGAGCCACTCCAAGACCCGTACCCGCACCAAGAACCAGCATGTTTTGATCTGGTTCTGGATAACCGCCGCCTATCTGCAATTTATGCAAAGATTCTAATACAGTAAGGCTCATGGCCGTGGCAGTAAAATCATTCAACATATATAAGCGGTTTAAACCTAGTTTCTGCTTTACAGAGTTAACTGAGAATTGCCAGTGAGAATTCGTCATGGAAATTGTATCGCTATTAACGGGACAGGCAATGGCAATCGCTGCATGCTTAATATCTTCTACTTCGCAACTGTTCAAATAGTGAATCCAGGCATCCTCTATGCGCTGATAATTGGCACAGGGAAGGATCTTAATCTGATCTATAGCCAGACTGTTCAGCTCAACACGGCAAAATCGGGCATTTGTACCCCCTATGTCAGCGGCAACCGCATACTGCTCACTCGCCATTTACTGCAACTCCCGCAGGAAAAAGACTACAGGCTCCTTCCTCAGCACTTGAAAAATTATTTCTTAAATGAATAAATAACTCTCTCCCCAATCCATTAACTGGTGCGGTCGTTCTGACCGCATGTTGTCTATTTTTTAATTCCTGAGCAGATACCAGCAGTTCGACAATACCTCTTTGCCCATCGATAAGGATCCTATCGCCATTTTCTACTTTCGAAATAAGCCCCTGGTCTGCAGCCTCAGGCGTGACATGAATAGCGGCTGGCACCTTACCGGAAGCGCCAGACATGCGGCCATCCGTTAAAAGGGCAACGCGAAAGCCTCTATCCTGCAATACACCAAGTGGCGGAGTCAGTTTATGCAATTCAGGCATGCCACAGGCTTTAGGCCCTTGGAAACGCACTACAATTACACAATCTCTCTCCAATTCGCCGGCGTTAAAGGCCATTTCAAACTCTTCCTGGCTTGAAAAAACCAAAGCAGGCGCTTCAATCACCTGATTTTCCGAAGCCACTGCGGAAGTCTTGAAAACAGCTCGCCCGAGATTACCTGATAATACCTGTAATCCTCCCTGAGGCTGAAAGGCGTCGCTCACCGGACGCAAAACATTCATATCAGCTGACTGAGATTCACTTTCAATCCATGCCAGTTGTCCGTTCTCGAGAGTCGGCTTTTGCGTGTAACGCTGAAGACCAAATCCAGCCACAGTGTGCACATCAGCATGCAGTAACTCATTTTCAAGCAGGGTTTTTATCAGATAGCCCATACCTCCTGCCTGCTGGAATTGATTAATGTCGGCATCACCATTCGGATAGACCCGGGCAAGTAAAGGGGTAATCTTCGATAGCTCTGCAAAATCATCCCAATTAATAATCAGGCCGGCTGCACGCGCAATAGCAATCAGGTGCATGGTATGATTAGTTGAACCACCGGTTGCCAGTAAGCCAATAATTGCATTCACCAGCGATTTTGCGTCAACAATTTTGCCTACTGGTAAATACTCCCCCTTTAAATCGGTCAGTTCAATAATTTTCTGTGCAGCGGCTTTGGTTAATTCATCACGTAAAGCAGTGTTTGGATGTACAAATGATGAGCCAGGTAATTGCAAACCCATTATTTCCACGAGGAGTTGATTAGAGTTGGCTGTTCCGTAAAAAGTACAGGTACCAGGAGAATGATAGGAAGCCGCTTCAGCATCCAGAAGCTTGTCTTTGTCCACTTTCTTTTCAGCATACAACTGGCGTATTCGCGCCTTCTCTTTGTTCGAGATCCCGGATGGCATAGGCCCTGCGGGAATTAGCATAAAGGGCAAATGACCAAAAGATAAGGCTGAAATCAACAGACCAGGTACTATTTTGTCGCAGATGCCAAGCATCAGACCGCCGTCGAACATATTATGAGATAAGCCGATAGACGCGGACATGGCTATTACATCACGGCTCAAGAGGCTTAACTCCATGCCAGGCTGTCCCTGCGTGATACCATCACACATGGCGGGCACACCGCCGGCGAACTGAGCAATGCCTCCGGCTTCTGCAACCGCCTTCTTTATTAGTGAAGGATAATGCTCATAAGGCTGATGCGCGGATAGCATATCATTATAAGCGGAAATAATACCGATATTAGGCTGTCTCATTTCACGGAGAATCTGTTTCTCATGCAAAAGGCAGGCAGCAAATCCATGTGCCAGATTACCGCAGTGCAGGCCTTTACGATGGGGGCCTTGCACTCTGGCCTCTGTCAGTTGTGAAAGGTATTTTTCACGCAACTTAAGACTGCGCTCATTAATTTTATCGGTGATATCTCTGATACGAAAATGCATAACAACCTCAAGAGGGAGCAAACATAACCTGCAATCGGGTCGCAGGCTGATTAATAAAAGCACGAATAGGCATGGTCAGTGCGTCATTGTCTGCTAATGCCTCCTGAAAGACACGCATCTTATTCTCACCGACTAGCTGCAAAAACAACTTTCGGGTTCTAAGCAGACGGGGTTTGGTTAGTGTAATTCGTTGAAACGGTGCATGAATTGGTGTTAGTGCAATCACGTCCTTTGCGAAATTCGATAAGCCATATTCCAGCTCTCTGCTGCCAGGAAATAAAGAGGCAGTATGGCCATCCTCTCCCATTCCCAATATCACTGCGTCAAACAAAGGAATCCTGGCAAGTTTGGCCTCAGCTTCGCCAATAGCCTCTTCAATAGTTAAATTTTGAGTAGAAAAATTGATGAAGGCGGCAGCAGCGGCCTTGTTTTTTAAAAGACAGTTTCTCACCATCCACTCATTACTATCCGTCTCCTGTGCGGTATTCCAGCGCTCATCCACCAGAATTACCGAAACCGCATTCCAGTTTAAATCTTTGCCAGCCATCACTTCAAATAATGCAGCCGGAGTTTTACCACCAGAAACAGCCAGATAGGCTTCACCTTTTGCAGTAATAGCCTCGTCAAGAATTTGTATCAATCGATTGGCAAATTCCTCGTGAAGCATTTCACAGTTATCAAAACGATGTATATCCATTTATTCATCCCAGCTATGCGCATCCCGTGCTAATAAACTGGTTGCCATCGCCGGCCCCCAGGTTCCTGCCTGATAAGGGCGAGGTGCTTCCGAGCTTTCCTGCCAAGCCTTTAAAATCCCGTCAATCCAATCCCAGGCTTGCTCAACTTCATCTCGGCGTACAAACAAATACTGGTTACCCAGCATTGCCTCTAATAAGAGACGCTCATAGGCATCAGCGATGCGCTGTTTGTTGAAGGTTTTGTCAAAACTTAAATCCAGTTTGCTTTCCTGAAGCTGCATTGTTTCTCCAAGTCCAGGAATCTTGTTCATGATTTGAATTTCGACCCCTTCATCAGGCTGCAGGCGAATAATTAACTTGTTGGGAGCAAGCTGTTTGTAGGTTTTCTGAAAAATGTTGTGCTGGGGAGCTTTGAAGTAAACAGCTACTTCACTGTGCTTTTTCGGCATTCGTTTGCCAGTTCGCAGATAAAATGGAACACCTGCCCAACGCCAGTTGTCTATATTGACCTTCATTGCGACAAACGTTTCAGTTCTGCTCTCAGAACGGGCTCCCTCTTCTTCGAGATACGCAGGAACGGCTTTTCCATTCACAAATCCACTAGTATATTGCCCGCGCACAGTTGAGGCCTGAACATTGGCATGATTGATCGGACGCAATGCCTTTAGCACTCTTAGTTTTTCATCCCGAATACTGTCTGCATCGAGACTGGTCGGAGGCTCCATAGCGATGAGGGATAAAACCTGTAACAAATGATTTTGCAGCATATCGCGCATCTGGCCTGCATCATCATAATAACTCCAGCGCCCTTCAACCCCTACCTCTTCGGCAATAGTAATCTGCACATGGTCAATTGACTGATGATCCCAGTTATTTACAAATAATGAGTTCGCAAAACGCAAAGCCAGCAAATTCAAAACAGTTTCTTTTCCGAGATAATGATCAATTCGGTAAATCTGGTTTTCTGCAAAATAACAGGAGACCTGATTATTGATTACAATCGCTGAAGCCAGATCCTTGCCGATGGGTTTCTCGAGAACTATACGGGCAGGAAAATCAGCCAAACCATTTTTCGCCATGCCCTCGGCGATATGGCCAAATAATGAAGGCGGTGTTGCAAAATAGCCAATCGGGATCAGATGATCTGCTGTTTGCTGTTTTAATTTGCGATACTCATCAGTCTGTGATAAATCCAGTTGAGAGTAACGAAGGCGCGAAGCCAGGCGATCCCATACTGCATTATTAAAAGGGGTATTCAGAAACTTTTTGAGATTGGAGGAAACAAAATTCCCGTAGGACTCAAGATTAAAATCTTCGCGGGCTACACCGTGGATAAGCGTATCCGCATGGAGCATTCCCGAGCTTTCCAATTGATAAAGAGCGGGGAGGAGTTTTCGGCGAGCCAGGTCGCCTTGGGTGCCGAATAAGAACAAATTGCAGGGTTTGTGTTTAACCAACATCTTGAATTGAATCCTTTCATTCCTACTTCAATCCCTGAAGTTTACAATAGCAGGACACAGGCTACAAATCATTTTTGATATTAAAGCCAGGACCAGATACATTAGTAATGTTCTCCAATAGTGTACCAATAAGATTATCAGCCATCTCTGGATTAGCTATCTCATGCGAGTTAGACGATCGAAGAACATCTTCATTAAATCTGATACGCTTATCCTTACCCAGCTTGTAAGTTTCTTTAGCTACCTCAATCAGATGCAACTCCAAATCTAATAAATAGGCCTGAGGAAGCTTGTTTTCGCTAAGATCATCGAGGATGAGCTTTGCGCATTTATCCATAAAACTCAAACAAAAGATAAGCAGTGCATGAAGTTTCAAATTTCCAGCATTGGTCTTTAAAAAGTTGATTTCTTTATTCAAAGTAGATTGCAGTTCACCAAACCAGGGTCTCACAAGATTATGAAGTTCTTTCAGCGGTTTCTGTGCATCAAGCCTTTCAGAGGTGCTATAAACCGGGTTCTGACTATCATTTGCCAAGACTTTGTATGAGTCGGCAAATAGGATCAGGAATAACTCAATCTGACTGACAAGAAATTCCCGAACTTTCTCGATTCCGGGAACGCCTTTTTCAGGGAATTGTGTCTTAAAAAAATTATCCCAGTTTTGAATCAAGCTATTCATGTCATTCATATCAGAATTAAAAGCCTCCAGCCCTTTTGTATTTTTTTTGGCTATTCTATACTCATTGTTTTTTGAATCTCCATCGAGTTTATACTCAATGTTTTTTGAGGCATCATTGAGCTCCTCTTCAGAAGATTTCTGCTTTTTATAGAAGCCGGGAGGCAGAGGCTGTTGGGGATCTGAGTTGTACACACCTCTATCTCCCTTTAAAGTGTGATGACCCTGAGATTTACGCGGCACAGACGCTCCTTAATCGGCTAGTTATTCTGATAATTTTACAGTAAATAACAATTTTTATCCAGTAAGTTTTATATTTAGACTTTTATAGCTACCGTAAGTCCATCGCATGATGCTGTTAAACGATTTGCCTCTCTTGCTTTCTTCACCATAAAAAAGGTTTGTCCACAACCGTACATCGAATCAACGGACCGCTTCAGACTTCCCATTCCTGATTCACTGCCCGCAGTGATCTGTGAACTGGAACTGGGTAAATCCATTGAGCTGGTCAAAGAAGAATTTGAACTGCTCAAATCGACTTCACTATCACTATCGCTTGCACAAAGATGCGTTGATTTTCCTGTTCTCAGTCCCTGGTGAACTTCTCCGGTTAACATATTGTGCACACCCGGAAAACTGACTCCGTGCGACCCACGATATTCTATACCTTTGAATTCAGATAACACACTATCACATGCCTGGCAGCACAGCTTGGATATACCAATATGAACAGGTTCCTCCGGGTTTATCGAGTTATTCTGAAGCAGATAGTCAACTATCAATTGTTCTGCATGCCAGTTCCCTTTGCCAATGCTGTCTGAACGGACTAATAATTCGTAGTTGCCAGATGTTAATGCGTTGGCTTGCTCGACAGATAACCCGGTATCCGTTTTACCATAGTATTTTGCGAGGAAATAAGAGGATGCCAGCTTTAATAATGCTCTTTGCAGGTGCTCTCTTTGACTCTCGCACTTTTTATTGAGCTCCGGCACTACAGTAGCATAACCGCCTGCATCATCCTTACCTAAAGCCCTGACTGCCAGTGCTGCCAAAGCCAATCCCTTTGCATTAAAAGCAATACTTAACTCTTCAGCCGCAAGCGATTCAGCGTCGGTAAGGAACATATCAATATCTTCGGAGGCTTCAGATTTAGAATCAGCCAGAAAATCGGCTTCCATTTTTTTGATGAAATCCTGTACGATATTTAAGCGTCGCTCCATCAATTTAGTAAACTTGCTGATAGTATCCGCTTCGCCAGTAGCTTCAATACGAGGAAAGTTAGAGGCGATTACAAATTTTCCTTCATGCAAGACGACTGCAACACAGGGGCTAATCGTATCCTGCACCGCCATAAGACGACTCAAACTATCGACCCGCCGTTGTGCTTTTACTGCGCTTTTACTTATTCTCAGTGGCTCAGGAGGAACAGCGATTTGATTGTCACGGATAAATTGATCAAGAAAAGCAGCATGCGGAAATTTATTCGTCGCAGCAGGTATCAAGGCTAACTGATCAATCAATGCTGGAACAATTTTATGGATGATGTCGTTATCCTCTACACCAGTCTCTGTTAAATAATGAGCAATCCCTTTTGCTTTACTATTGGAGATATTAATTTTTGGTTGGTGTGCGACAGCACTGTTAAGGATTAACTGTTGAATCTGAGATTGGCGCATTTTAAACCTCGAAATTGAATCTTAACTTTCAGCGAAAGCTGAACATTTTCGAGTAGTTTACAGGTCAAAAATTAACAAAATATTAAAAGAGACATACTTTTTTGAATTATTACGTGCAAGTTTTAGTGTATTGATTCATGAGTCAGCTGGAGTATACTGAAACCTCACATGCTTCATAGATGTTAAAAGGATTTAACTCTCAACAAGGAGGTTGTAATGAAGTTCAGATTATTTTATGCGGCTCTGCTCCTGTCTCCCCTGTCAGCATTTGCGGATGAGGTTCCTGAAAATCAACCTGTAATACCTGCTGCAAACGCGGCTCCTGAAAACACAGTTGTGCGCCAATATACAACAGAAGACAAAACAGCTGATCTGGCCAGTTTCCAGCGCAGTATTGATTATCCCACACAAATAGTCCGAATCAAAGGAAGCCTTGCAGATAAAAACTTAAGTTGCGATGAGGTCAATAAAGCGATTGATAAGGCGATGGTTTCAAAAATAACTCCTGATAAATTTACTTACAATATTTATATTTCATGCAGCTATGATCCTCAGACTCGTCTGGCCACCAGCTTTTTAATCAATACTTATTTTGACCCGCTTTCAGATAATGCTATCGATTATTTAAATAACTATCTGGCCGAATATAATGGTTCTGATCTGCTAGGAACCTCTTTTAATATTGAAAGTGCAAAAGGCGTTGTTATCTCTATGAACCTCAATGCCGGTTATAAGAATAACATGCGCAAAACCACTTATACTTTATATCACCAGGATCGTGGAAATTATTTTTTTAAAAGCAATTATGATTTGAAAAAGGAACTCATAGCCGATATTTACAACCGTTTTTACTCCAACGATCCGGAAGTCGTCTTACCTTTTCTCGACAAATGGATTAGCCCCTATGCGAGCTCTATTTATCCTGGAATTCTTCGCTCTTCCAATTATGTCGAGCTGCAGCCAGAAAGAATATTTGTAATGGACCATGAGGGTGATCTTTTTGTGTCTAATTTGAAATATTATTTTGCCCACACCTGCACTAAATATACCAACAAACGTTGTATGTAAAATACTAGAATCCCTTATCAGGACTACAACAATTGCAGTCCTGACAAGCTTCTTATTAAAAGGTTGTAAACAGATAATAATAACCCTTATACAACAGGAACAAACCAATCAACAAATAAATCAAGGCCATTATCATCAATCCATTGGCATGGGCAGACCACCAGTGAGCCATTCTTACTGCCTGCTCAGGAAAGAATAAACGCAGGAGCGCACTCAATAGAATAAGCCATCCAACAATGGTAATAATTAATGGCCAGGCGACCACCCAAACGTTATGACTGACAACAAGCAATAATCCCAGAATCAAAGTTATAATTGCCATGAAAAGCATCAACGGGGAATCGGCAACCATCGCATTGATTAAGGGATGTATATTTTTACGGCGGAAAAAGACATATAAGCTGGTAATCACCAAATACCAGCCTATCACTTTCGCCAGGAAAATTGTAATGTCCATCGCGTACTCCAAAATACAGTGTCTATATTATTAGTATAGCCTAAACAGTTGTTTTTTTTGCATATTTTTAAATCACGTCATCCGGAACACCGCGAGGGATTTCCCTGCAGTTGCACCACACTCGAATAGTGAGTAAAATCCCGGCAGGATGATTTAGATCTATCGATATGGTAAAGACCGTGCCCACTCCGGGGAGATCCCTCGCTGCGCTCGGGATGACGTGGGGAATTACATTTATTCTTGCATTAATGTCGTTAAATCATCAGATGGTTTTAACTGCATTTTTTTGATTAAAAAAGTACCCAAAGCAGCAATTAGAAAATTGAGAATTAATGCGTAACAGGATAAATATCCCGGTATAATATAATCTCCTATTTTCAAGGGATAGATGGAAGATTTAAAGTTCAACCACAGGATCCCCCAGGTGCCGCTGATAATTCCTACAATCCAGCCCAAAATCAAGGCACGATAATCAAACCAGCGCGTATACAAACCCGCAATAACAGAAGGAAATGTCTGGCTAATCCAGATTCCACCCAATAGCTGTAATTGAATGATATAATCCAACGGCAAAAAAAGGATAAATGCCAATGCGCCAGCCTTAATCAACAGGGAGATAATCTTGGCAATTTTCGCCTCATCCTTAAGCGAAACTGAAGCCCTGGTATATTCTTTATAAATGTTTCTCGTGCATAAATTAGCTGCAGAAATCGACATAATTGCAGCCGGCACTAAACCGCCAATAGCAAAGGCCGCGAAAGCAATGCCAAGAAACCAGTCTGGAAAGCTGGCAAGATACAAAGCCGGCACCGCAAAATTTGCTTTATATTGTTGGAAATAGGCGGTAAATCGAGGATTTGCTTCAACACCAGCCGCCAACGCCATATAGCCTAGCAAAGCGCATATCCCCAATAGCACTGAGAAAAGCGCAAGAAGTATCATATTTTTTCGGATAGCGTTTTCACTTTTAGCACTCAGCATCACATTAATGCTGTGCGGATATAACAGCAATGCCAATGCTGAACCAAAAGCCAGTGTAAGATAGGCACTGAATTGATTCATATTGCCTTCAAGCGGGGCTTTTAAAAGCAGCTTATCGGTAGGGATTTTTGCAAAAATAGCAGAGAATCCCCCTAACTTTGCCGGAATTATTATAATAGCTGCAATCAAAGCGATATAAATTAATATATCTTTCACCACTGCAATCAGAGCAGGCGCTCTGACCCCGCTTCGATACGTGTAAACAGATAATATAATAAATGCGATGATTAGAGGGGCCTCGCCAGCCAGGCCTGATGTGGGAAATCCCAAGGCTGCGATAATGATCTGAATGCCGGCTAATTGCAAAGCGATATAGGGCATCGTGGCGATAACCCCGGTTATCGCCATCAGTAAAGACAGCAGTGAACTGTCATAGCGAGCCCTGACAAAGTCGGCTGCCGTAATAAACCCATGTTGTTTTGACAATGCCCATAATTTTGGAAGGATAAGAAAGCCGAGCGGGTACACAATAAAGGTGTAGGGAATAGCAAAGAATCCAAGAGCGCCAGCCCCATACATAAACGCAGGGACAGCAATAAAGGTATAGGCCGTGAATAAATCGCCACCTACTAAAAACCAGGAGATAATGGTTCCAAAACTGCGCCCGGCCAGAGCCCATTCATGAAGTGAATCCATGTCTGCCTTTCGCCAGTGAACAGCCATAAAACCAATGAGGCTCACCAACAGAAAAAAGAAAAGAAAAATCAGCAGCATGCTAACAGACACGAATTACTCCATTATTGAGAATCACTCCCTGAAACCTGCTCATTATAAATATCAAATGCAAGCGAACACCAGAAAGTTCTGATTCTTATGCCTATTTTAAGATAGCCCATCTCTAATTGGTCAATAAATGGTCTACATTTGTAATATATGTTGTTGCAATGAGAAGTTTATGTCAGGCATTGATTACCAAGTTAAACTGGGCTACACCAGTAATAAGGAAATGTCCCAGGATTTCCTGATGTGCTGGAAATAGCCCGGGAAGCTGGGAATCCTCAATGTCTGCAGATATTAAAAAATCTTGTTGCCGAAAAACCAGGCATGGCACAGGACAGTGCAAATGACCTCAATTCAGCAGATGATGAAATGCCCGCCTACCCTTCTAACGAGGAGGAGGTTAAGCATTTTATTTGGAGATTACCGTCATTCAGAGCAGTTATCTCCATGATAGTAGATAAAATAGCCAGTTTTTTTAGATCGTCAAAAGCCGAGACTGACTCATCTACTCAAAAATATAAGAAACAGATTGATGAAGTGAAGTCTGTGACTCCAATATCAGAGGATCCAGCAGCGACTAGTCAGAGCATCAAATCTCGACTGTCGATTGAAAAAGCATCCAATGAAGACGCTCCCGAGGCACCAAATTCTTTAAACCAGTTTACGAGTTAAGTGGCTTTATCATTTACTTCTTTGCAACCTCTGTCATCCAATAAACGATTGCAATTATTATCGCGCCAAAAAAAATCCATGCTAACTGGTACCAGTAAAAAAAGGGGAAACCGAATAGTATTGGTTCAAGCTTGTTGTACCAGGGTAAAGGCAGAACCGCCAGAATGGGAATCAGCAAGAGCCAATACCAGTGTCGTTTGGATTTACAAAGCATAGGTAACTAATTTAAAACGGGATTTTTGTATGGTCATTGAATTACACAAAAAATGCAATAGGATTTTCCATTTGCAAAAGACAGTGATACTATTTGCCTCGATGGATTAAGCCTCTCTTTTCAGAAAGCACAGGCTGCTCAACAGTGAAACAGGATATGGCAATGGATGGCAATATTAATTCGTATATGTTACTGGTTGCGATAATCGCAGGTTTGGGTGGTTTCCTTTTTGGTTTTGATTCAAGCGTGATTGCCGATGTTCAGGATCAAATTATCCGTCAGCTATCCCTTAATTCCTGGGAATGGTCTCTCGTTGTCAGTTTTAGTCTGCTCGGTTCAATCGCAGGCATTCCACTAAGTGGGTATCTTTCAGATCAGATCAGCCGTAAAACGCTGCTAAAAACAGTTGCAGTTGGCTTTATCCTGGGAACCGCCTGTTGTGCGCTTGCCAATACACTTAATTATTTATTGCTTGGTCGATTCATAATAGGTGTCTGCATAGGAATTGCCTCTTATATCGCCCCTTTATTTATCGCGGAGATATCTCCTCCAAAGAACCGGGGCGCACTGGTTTTGATTAATGGATTAGCCCTCACCTTTGGCCAGGCTGTTGCCTATTTAATCGGCTATTTATTACATGATAGCGCCGCCTCGAGTTGGCGTTTAATTTTATGGACCGGGATAATACCCGCACTCTTATTGTTTATCGGTATGCTGTTTGTGCCCCATTCCCCACGCTGGCTGATAAAAAAACAGGGGCTTGAAAAAGCGGTTATCGCATTGAAAAAAATAAGACCAGAAGGTGCAGATCTCACGAGTGAGATCGCCGAAATAAAAAATAATAGTTCCTCACTAAAACAGTCTAAAACGCTGTTATTAAGCAAGCCCTTTCTTTCAGTACTGGCAGTTGGAACGCTTCTTGGCGTGTTTCAACAGTTCTCAGGAATTAATGCGCTGATGTATTACGGTCCGATGATTTTTCAAAGCGCAGGATTTCTGTCTATCCAAACGGCTATTCTCGCCACCTTTGTCATTGGAGTAGTCAATTTTATTTTCACCGCGTTCACGCTCTGCTTTGTGGATCGCTTTGGCCGCCGTTTTCTGTTATTAAACGGGATGATGCTCGCCAGTCTCAGCCTGTTCGCCATATCACTCTGCTTTAACCGCATATCACCTGCAATCATTCTCCTGCTTTTCTGTACCTATGTAATGGGCTATTGCGTCAGCGTGGGCTCACTATTCTGGGTATTAATTTCTGAAATATTTCCACAAGCCACTCGCGGATTTGCCATGAGTATCGCCACGGTCATTCAATGGCTGGCGAATTTTCTTGTATCGGTTTCTTTCCTTGCATTCTTTACCAATACCGGACCCTCATTAACGTTTTCTATCTACGGGGGCTTCTGTTTACTCGCTTTTTTCTTTATTTATTACTTTATACCGGAAACAAGCGGTGTTTCTCTCGAAAAAATTGAAGACAATCTGCTTAAAGGTCACAAAATCAGGGATCTTGGGCAAAATCTTAACGAACAAAAAAATAAATTAGCATTAAACTGGGAAGTCTCAAATGAATAAAAAATGTCGAATAGGAATCATCGGTGCAGGACGGATTGGGAAATTACATGCCGCCAATTTAAAATCACAACTCCCTCAATTTGAGTTGAACGCCATTGCGGACCCACAGCTGGATACTCATTGGGCAAAAACACTGGATATCCCCCTCTGCAGCAAATCGGTTGAAGATATACTTGATAATCAGGACATCGACGCTGTATTAATTGCTTCACCCTCTCATTTGCATAGCCAACAGATTCTTAAGGCCTGCGAGTCTGGAAAAGCTGTTTTTTGTGAAAAACCATTAGGCTTATCTGAACAGGAAATCCTTCAGACAATTGAAGCAGTAAATAAAAATAATACTCTGCTGCAAGTCGGCTTTAATCGTCGCTTTGATCCCAGTTTTTCAAACTTGCAAAACCGTATAAAAACAGGTGAAATCGGCCAGACACAACTTATCTGCATTACCTCACGTGACCCAGCCTGCCCTTCAAAGGAGTATTGTGCAACCTCAGGCGGTATTTTTATGGACATGAGTATTCATGATTTTGATATGGCACGTTTCCTCGCCAATTCAGAGGTGGTTGAAGTTTATGCAGCTGGCGCTATCCTGATAAACCCTGAATTTGAAGCCTTGAATGATGTCGATACGGCAACCATACAACTCCGCTTTGCGAATGGCGCACTGGGTATCATCAATAATAGCCGACAAGCAGTCTATGGCTATGATCAGCGAATTGAGGTACTGGGGGCAGAAGGGATGCTCCTCGCTGGAAACCAACCTTCGAATCAGGTAGTAAGTTATGCGATGAATGGCATTCACTCTGCTAATCCCCTGTATTTCTTTTTAGAGCGCTACCAGCAGGCTTTTATTGCCGAATTAACCGCATTCTATCAGAGCTGGATTTCTGAAAAGCCTGCGCTGGTTTCAGCCTTCGATGGACTTCAGGCATTAAAAATTGCTCAGGCGGCAAAACAATCACTGAAAATGAATGCGCCGGTCAAATTGTAATTCTAAATGAGAGCGATAAATGTCAGAACTAAATTATGTAAAAACAAGGCCTATCGATTTGATTTGCATGGGCCGAGTAGCAGTAGACTTCTATGCAGAAGACATAGGCCTTGCCCTTTCTGAAGCCAGTACTTTTAAAAAATATCTGGGGGGATGTGCTGGAAATATCGCTGTTGGTGCAGCGAGACTGGGATTAAACTGTCAGATGTTATCCTGTGTGGGCCAGGATGAAATGGGCACTTTTTTAAAGAAGACACTCATTAATGAAAACGTTAATATCGATTTACTTCAGGAGTCAGATGCCCACCTGACAGGGCTGGTGCTTTTGGGTATTAGTCCACCGAATCATTTCCCTCTGATGTTCTATCGAAATAACTGCGCAGACATGCAGCTTAAAGCGGAGCATATTTCATTAGAGTATTTAGAAAAGGCCAAAGCCCTTCTTTTCACCGGCACCGGTTTATCCACTAAAGCCATGCTTGCAACGACACAGCATACAATTGCTCTCGCTAAAAAAGCCGGTACACTCATTATTATGGATCTGGACTACCGGCCAGTTCTATGGAATCTGACCACAGCAGGTGATGGCGAAACCCGCTATCTGCCAGCGGCAGAAGTCACCGCTATTTACCAACAGGTTCTTGCTGACTGCTCACTCATTATTGGCACCGAGGAAGAAGTGTTATTGGCGGGAGGTGCGGACAATCTGCCTGCCGCAATTCATCGTATTCAATCTCTTAGCCAGGCGCCGATTGTAGTTAAACGCGGACAGCTCGGCTGCCAGGTTTTTAAAAACGCTTTTACCCTGGAATCAAAACCTTATCCGGTCGAAGTGCTAAACGTTCTAGGGGCTGGTGATGGTTTTATGGCCGGCTTGTTAAGAGGCTTGCTGCGCGAAGAGAATTGGGAAACTGCTATGCAGTGGGCGAATGCCAGCGGCGCCTTGCTGGTAACGCGACATGGCTGTGCGCCCGCAATGCCTTATTGGGAAGAGCATCAGTACTTTATACGCGAGTTCACTAATAATCCACTGGTTTGGAAAAGTCATATATTAAATCAGCTACACGAAAAAACTAATGTCCTTACATCTGCTTATCCATTCAATGACGGCATAAATTCAATTGTCGAAATGGAAAATAATCCTTTTGAAATGCAAATGAATTTCAAATCACTGCGTTTAAATAAAGGAGAAAGTTTTCAGTTCAATCCCTTATTTGAATTTGCCGCACTGCTAATGACTGGACGAGTTGACTTTCACTTTGAAGATAAAAAACTTAGGGCACAACGCTGCGATTATTTTGCTGAAAACCCGATTGTTTTACACTGTTCAAGCGGCACCACAGCTTCCATACAAGCTCACAGCGATTGTGAGCTCTTAATTATGGAAACTGAAAATCCTGCTCCTTTTGAACCGATGGTTTTTACAGAAAACAATATGCTGGAAACCGATCATCGCGGACAAAAGCAATTGGAAAACACCGCTTATCGTATAGTTCGTACGGTTTTTGACAAGCGTAATCGACCAGAATCCAATCTGGTTGTGGGCGAGATTATCAGTTTTCAGGGGCGCTGGTCGAGTTATCCCTCCCATTACCATGCCCAGCCCGAAATTTACCATTACCGATTTTCGGAGCCCCAGGGATTCGCATTGGCAGAAAATGGAGCGCAGACGCTTCGTATAACACATGGCGATACCTATCAGATAGCCGCCAATAAAACCCATGCCCACTGCACTGCTCCGGGGTATTCGCTTTATACCCTGTGGTTTATACGTCATCTGCCAGGGGAGCCTTATGAGCAGCCGACCTTTGTCGATGAACACGACTGGACTCGCAGCGACTCTGCAAACCAGAGAGTATGGCGATTAATTTAACGAGAGATGTTTAATGCAAACTATAAAATTAACGACTGCCCAGGCTTTACTTCGTTTTCTTGCTAATCAGTATATTAAACTGGATGGCAGAGAATACCGTTTTGTACAGGGTATTTTTGGAATTTTCGGCCATGGGAATGTGACCGGGATTGGCGAAGCACTGGAATACGATGACAGTGGTCTGACATACTATCAGGGTCATAATGAGCAAGGCATGGCGCATGCAGCCACAGCCTATGCCAAACAAAAAAACCGCTTGGGTATTTTGGCCTGCACCTCATCCATTGGACCTGGCGCGACCAATATGATTACCGCAGCGGCAACCGCCACTACTAATCGAATTCCTCTCTTGCTGCTTCCAGGCGATATATTCAGCTGCCGTCAGCCCGATCCGGTTTTACAGCAGTTGGAAGTGCCTCATGATTACACGGTTTCTGTAAATGATTGCTTTAAACCGGTGAGTAAATACTGGGACAGGATTCAAAGACCTGAACAATTGATAAGCGCCTGCATGAACGCACTGCGGGTTCTTACAGACCCTGCAGAGACAGGGGCCGTGACCCTTTGTCTTCCTCAGGATGTTCAATCCGAAAGTTACGATTACCCGGAAACCTTTTTTGCCAGACGTGTATGGCGAATTGAAAGAGAATCTGTCAGTCAGGAAGCTATTAATGAAGCAGCCATGCGGCTAATGAAAGCACAAAAACCTCTAATTATTGCTGGCGGAGGAGTTCACTATTCCCTGGCAGCAGACACCTTGGCTGAGTTTGCCTCGCAGCATCAAATTCCCGTGGCAGAAACCCAGGCAGGTAAAAGCGCCCTTCCCGCCTCACATCCAATGAATGTAGGAGGTATTGGGGTTACTGGATCGGAGGCTGCCAATCTGTTAGCTGCACAGGCCGACTTGATTCTGGTGGTCGGTTCGCGCCTGCAGGATTTCACTACCGCTTCTAAATGGGGGTTTAAAAACGAAACCTGCCAATTGATTAACTTAAATATCAGCCGCTTTGATGCCGTCAAAATGGATAGCCTGATTTTAAAAGGCGATGCCAAAAGCGGTCTTCTTCAATTAAGTCTGTCAATGAAGAATTTTGAAACCTCTCCGAGTTATCGCCAGCATATCCAGCAATACCGAAAAGCCTGGCAGGACGAATTAACCCGAGTTATCGCCATTCCTGAGAAAAGAGCGAATGGATTATCTCAAACAGCTATTCTTGGCTTGTTAAATCAGTTGACTACTAAAAATGATGTGATCATCGGTGCAGCGGGCAGTCTGCCAGGGGATTTGCATCGCTTATGGCAATCCAAGGCAGCCAAGGACTATCATCTTGAATATGCGTATTCCTGCATGGGCTATGAGATTTCAGCGGGCCTTGGCGTTCGTATGGCTAAGGAAAAAGAGGAAGGCGAAGTCTATGTACTGGTTGGAGACGGCAGTTATATTATGCTGCACTCGGAGTTACTCACCTGTATTCAGGAACAGTTGAAAATAACGATTATTCTTTTTGATAATCATGGCTATCAATGCATACGCAATCTGCAAGAAGCCAATGGCAGCATGGGTTTCGGAAATGAATTCCGCTATCGCTCTTTGCAAAGCAGGCGGTTAGACGGCGATTACATTAAAATTGACTTTTGCCGCTATGCCGAAGCGCTGGGAGCAAAAGCCATTTATGCGGATAGTTATGACGACTTCAAAACGGCACTCGTAAATGCAAAACAGAATACAGGCAGCACCGTAATTGTTCTCCCCGTTTTACCAAAAACAATGAGTAAGGGGTACGAAACATGGTGGCGTGTGGGAGTGGCGGCTGTCTCCAATTCTGAAAAAGTAAGAGCTGCTCACGCCAATATGCAGCAGCAAATTGAAAGCGCAAAATTGTTTTAAGGAATAACAATGAAATTGGGTATTGCTCCGATTAACTGGTCTAATGATGATGATCCAAGCCTCGGATCAGATATTAGTTTTGAACAATGTATCAATGAAATGGTCCAAGCTGGCTATCAAAGTACGGAATTGGGAAATAAATTTCCCAAAGATCCTGTTTTTTTGAAGAAAACACTCGATGAAGTGGGCCTCGTATTAAGCAGTGCCTGGTTCAGTACGTATTTTACTGAACCTGAAAATTATCAGAAAACCTTGTCGCGTTTTCTGGATCACTTAAGTTTTATGCGTGCGATGAATGCAAAATTTATTAATATTTGTGAATGCGGATATGCAGTTCAGGGTACCGAGCAGCCGGTACTAGGTGAGAATAAACCAGTATTTAACGATGAACAATGGACTCGATTGATTCAGGGTTTGCATGCAATAGGTCGTATAGCCCATGATTATGGCATGCAGATTGTCTATCACTATCATGCCGGAACCGGGGTTTTCAATGCCTCAGAAATTGATTATCTCATGCAACATACCAGTCCAGAGTTAGTCTCCTTATTACTGGACACCGGTCACGCCGCCTTTGCCCGGATAAACCCAATGGATCTGTTGCTAAAGTATCGAAGCCGCATACGCTATATTCATTTAAAAGATATCCGCGCAGCCGTTTTTGAAAGAGTTTCACAAGAGAAACTTTGCTTTATGGATGCGGTGCGTGCCGGTGTTTTTACAGTACCCGGTGATGGGATGATTGATTTTGCGCCAATAATGGCAGAACTTAAGAAAACCGGCTATCACGGATGGCTGATTGTGGAAGCCGAGCAGGATCCTGCCAAAGCACCGCCTCTCGCCTATGCTCAAAAAGCGCGGGAGTATCTGCAAAAGATCATAGATTGAGAACTCAATGTTGGGCCAAAGCCCATAGCGGTCAGGCTAAGAATATCTGATCCCCTCTCGACCGCAGCGGGGGAGAGGGTTAGGGAGAGGGGGCTATAAACAAGGTCGCGTAGCGATTCATTAATCATATTTCTGTGATTATGGTTTATTGCTACAACTAAATGGAATCACTAACGTGATAAATTTTTTAACCCCCTCACCCTACCCTCTCCCCCACGCTGCGCGTGGTGGAGAGGGGATAACATTACTTCTTAGCCTGATGGTGACGGCTATGGGCCAAGGTCCAACCTACTTGCTTAAGAGGATTTCCTTAAACAGTGTTTAGCTTATCGACTACCAGTCAATGAAACATTAGATTCGTCCGGATTAACTCCAGCAATTGGAGATACTGGCAGCAAGGGCTCTCTGTAACTCGCTATCTGGACCCTCTCAGGTGAGGTGAGTGGAGCCTGAATTTGGTATTGCGCCGTCTGACTTTCCTGTAATGAATTTTTCAAAAATAAAAGCAGTTCCTCAATTGACTTGGTCTGTCCTTTGAAATAGGCGGCATAACCTGAGAAATTGTTTAATTCCTTAATGGCGAAATAGCAGGAATGCAGAAGGCTTTTTGCTTGAAGCGAGTCTATTGGGACTGTTTCGATTAAGCAATTCACGGTATTAAAAAAAAGTTTCAAACGCCTGACTCGAGCATTCAGTTTGCATTCTTCAATTGGATTCACATCGGATACGCTAAAAAAACTTTTTTTGCCCTGTGTTGATGATTCAGGTTTCTCGAAATTTGCGAAAGCAATTCTCAAACGGGCGCGCAGCTCAACAAGCAGACAATATTCTGATTGAATTAATGGAAGAATGCGGCGAAATGCCTTTCCCTGCAGAGGCAGTTCCTCCTCTTTCAACTGAAAAAAGAACTCCATCTCGAATCTTAATTTAAAATCTTCCTGTTTGACATCTGTAGCAGGCTTCAGGGGATATAAACCCTCCATTGCAAAGATATCCCACAAACTTTGTTTGAATGGGCTTGGGAGCATGCCAAAGCAGCTTGCCATTAATTTACTGTCCTTACTTTCTATAATGGACTGAATAGCAGGATATAAGGCTGCAAAATAATTATCGACACCGTGTTGCGATAAAAACAGTTGAATAACAGGATGTAATTGCTCAATTAACTCCTTTCTAAGACTAATATTTGCTGTACTACAAATTCGTTTAATCATTATGCTGAGTATGGATTCTTTTACGCCATTTTTATAGGTTCCCTCAATTTGTCCAATTGTAGCACCAGCTTTTATGAGCCCATTGATAAGACCAGGTTCACACTCAAAAATTATTGCCGCGTTTAAGATCTTGATTTTTGTCTGATCCAAAAGAAATAATTGGCTTGAATTTGCTCGAAGATCAAGTAATCGCTCGGCAAACCAGGAATTATTATGTGTGACAGCTACTCCAAGTAAACTTAATTCAAATTGTGGAGCACGAGACGAATAAACCTTATCAATATCCAGATCTTCCGCTTTTCTTTTTTCTCCTTTTGGACTTTCTACAGTGTCTTTTTTACAGAACATCGTCAGGAACACGTTTAAAAGACTTTGAACTCTGAACTCACTCAAATTCATTCGCAGCATATGACCCAAAACATTAAAAAAGAATTGCCGTTGAAGCGACTTGACATCAGCCAGTGCTTCGGCGGAGGAGCGGAATAATTTAATTGCACTCCCGGTTTTTTTAGTCTGCCTTGGTGAACTGAGGGATTCATGTCTTAAAAGCTCAAAGAGTGCCTTGGCCGAGTTATAATGAGGACATTTCCCCGGCTTTTCCGGGGGGGCAAGTTCGTTTGGCGCAGGGGCTAAGGGGTCGAACTTTTCTTTCAGCGATTTCAATGACTGCTGAAAAAAGAACTCTACCGTTAGTTGCTGAGAAAAATCAGAATTTTTCTGCGCTGAAATATCTACGAAATGATAAAGAGACTGTCTATGATTAAGGCTCAGATTATTCATAAAAATTGCCAGGATATTAGCGTCTTCAATTTTCAGGATCATTGGGAAAATTGCAGCTAAATGATTAAAATAATTGTCCAGACCATGCTGTTTCTGAATGACCTCAACTATCAATTGTAATTGCTCATAGAGAGGTTGTCTTTTTCCTGGCACAAGATGCAATAACTTTCCGTGTAAATTTTCAAGCGCTATTTTTAAAATGGATATATCACCATGAGTCAAATCAATTTGTGCATTTGCCTTTATCAGTGCGGCTAAAATATCGGAAGAGCAATCCAGAATAACGGCAGCGACCAAGGGCTTGATTTGTCTCTTGTTTGGACCTAAATCGAAGCAGTGGTTAGAGCTTGCTCCTAACTTTAATAAATCGTTGACCCTGTAAAAATCATCGGCCTGTATCGAATGGCCTAACAGGGTTTGTTTGACTGGCCTTGAAGTCACTATATGCTGTCTGGGCGTGCTTATAAGCGTATCAGAAATTTCATATTCCTCATCAATTATCTGAGAATACCCTGCTCGACCATGCAATTGCTTTAATAAAGGAAAAACCTGTCTTGGATCTTTTCGGAAATGTCCTAATAAATCATTAAGTAAAGGATGAACCAGTAAAGCAGCAGGCAGTTTATTCTCTTTTCGAGCCTGTTTCGCAACCCAATACTCTTTTGCGACAGTCAAAAAAACTTCAGGATCCTCTCGATGATTTTCAGGATGCTCCTGCACATCGTTTGCATAGTCTTCAAGACCTAAAACTTTAGCAAGCTCATAGGCATAGCTCTCATCTACAGTGTTCTTGTTGAACTCATGCTTTACATGTATCGCTTTAAATCCGGCCTTTCTTGCCCACTCTACTACCCCTTCAGTGTCATCAAGAATTAAAATGTCTTCGGGTCTGAGTGGAATGCCGCTGGATGACTTGTTGAACTCCTGCATGATGAAGTGAAGATCCGCGTTCTTTTGTTTAGTGAACAGGTTCTTTGTTTCGAGATCATGCTCATACCTTTTCATCAATATATTTCTAAACTCGGTGACATCTTCGCTGGCAATTACAAGATTCGGATTATTTACCGAAAAATGAATGCCAAATCGTTCAAACAGTTTGAGTAAATCAGTGATTGATGCCCCTCCACTGGAACCAATATCGCTATCGAGTTTTCTATCGCGCGCAGTATCAATCCCCAAATGGATGGTTAAGGATGCCCAGCGTAATATGGGGATTAACAAATCATGATTAAGAACAGAGGCATACTTTCCCTTTAAATTGACTAGTGTGTTATCGAAATCACAGGCCAACAGTCGTATTTGAGGATGAATACCCGCGGGAATTTGAACCGTATCGCCAAGGTCAGTTTTTGCTCGCATGAAAATTCTTCCTAATTGTTATTCAGAGGCAATCAATCGGCACTCTAGTTATGCGCGAGCTCATTGTCTCAAATTCAATAAAATTGTCAATTTTTTAGTAAGAATCAGCATGAAAGAAACAGAAAATTCATTTGATTTTAAATACAATTTTTTTTAATCTCGACGAATTTTCCAAGGTCCTCGTTAAATTAACTTCAAAATATCATTTTTTTTCAAATTTTTGCACCATCAAACAGGCTCTTTGCCCCTCAAACACGCCTTTGTCCATAATATAATTTCCCACTGTTCTGAACCCTGCCTTCGTATACACATGTTGTGCGCGGGGATTATTTGCATCAGGATCTATAAAAAACGTATCCGCAGCAGGATCGACCTTTTTACGGAAAAAGTCGATAAAGGCGCAAAGCGCTTCACTGGCAAATCCCTTACCAAGAAACTCCCTGTTACCTATACCAAAATCGATGCAATAGGTAGCGCCTGTTACAGAGCGATTTTCAGCCAGAATCTTAGGGCAGTCCTCTTTGGAGCCAAGCGGGGAAGTTAAAATGAAACAGGATTTTTCCTTATTGATGGAGCCAATCCAATAGCTGACATTTCCAGAAAAATAAGCAGAAGGTTTTTTCCTGCCATCCACAAAGTTAATAATATCATCCTTATGTTCCTGGCTATTATCCCAGAATTCCAGCATATGAGGTTCGGCAAGCCAGGAAAAGATTATTTCCAGATGATGCTTTTCAAGTTTCTCAAATTCAAACATAGCGTCCTCCCCGACTATCAATTTCCTGCTTTAACTTATGCTCTCAGCTGCCATAATAAATAAAGAATAATTATGTTTCTGCTCAGCGGAAATCATACTGATATTTTTTTAATTGTTATGAATTGATTAACCTCAACATAAGGAAATATTTATCATGAGCAATAATGACTTGCAATATATAGTTGGTGAAATTCCTGAAAAACCTGATGAGATTCCATCCTCTCCTGACCAGTTTGAACCCTTACCAAATGACACTCCGGAACCCAGCCCGGAAAATACTCCCGAGCCAGAACCTGTTCATATTCCTGAGCCCGAACCCATTAATATCCCGGAAAAGCCGCTTTAAATTCCCTTTGGGGAGTTTTTTGGCGATTGCTTCTTTTCCTTTTTAATTTCATTACACACCGGCTTGCTGGAATCGGGCGTAATGTCGCAAACATTCTTGATTTCCTTAATTTCCGGATGGTCCTTGGCTTTGTCTTTTTTAATTGATCCCATAATTTTCTCCTATTTCCTTTTATTTATAGCAAAAGCATTTTATGCTGCATGAAATGACTATCGTTGATAAGCGGATACCATGGCCTATTTCCTGCTGAAATATATTCATATCATCAGCTCCACTTTATTGTTTGGCACAGGTTTAGGCAGTGCTTTTTATATGTGGCGCGCCAATCAAAGTGCTAATGTTGAAGCAATGCGTTTTGCAGCCAGGAATGTGGTGATTGCCGATTGGATCTTTACAGCACCTGCCGTCGTTATTCAGCCAATAACCGGATTTTGGTTAATGGCTATTATGCATTATCCTATCACCAGCAAATGGATTATTCTCAGTTTGATTCTATATGTAATTACCGGCGCCTGCTGGCTTCCGGTGGTATGGCTGCAAATCAAAATGGATCAATTGCTAAATCAAACTACCCTATCCGAAAAAGGTCTGCCTTCGAAATACCACCGCTATGCAAAATTATGGTTCATTTTAGGCTGGCCTGCATTTTTTTCGGTATTAGCAATTTTTTACCTGATGGTATTTAAACCATTTTAAGTTAAAAAATCGTAACTCCCCAGGTCTCAACGTCATCCTGAGCGTAGCGAAGGATCTCATGACGTACCTGGGGAGCTACAAAAATCTGATAAGTATTCCTTAAGCTTTTCCTGATAAACTGGCCTTCATAATTATCACCCAAAGGAAGATGATAAATAATAATGGCAGAATCATCAGAAATTACAGGATTAACAAGAAAACTTAATAAACTCATCAAGCAAAAAAATATTAATGGATTTCCTGACCATTTAACGACAGAATTAGAAAATACAGCGAAGCTGCTTAATCTTAAAGAATGTGCGTATAACGATTCATTAAAATCGCTCCTGATTCGCCTGCATCTTATTAGCATCCACGTCTTAAAAAATGCTGATCATCTCTCTGATTCTGAAAAAAATCGTATTGCCAAAAACGTTATCACCTGCACCAGGCTTATCACTAAAAGTCATACTAATCAGGACAACATAAAGTATCAGCAAAAATTGCGTCGATTGCTTAATAGCAATGCTTTCGAGTTTCGTAAATATTCCTCTCCCTTCATACATTACCCTCTGGTCATGATCGATTCGGTAGTGAATGCGGTTAACTATGGGCGCAGTGGAATTTTCCGTACCGATTATCCACGCTCTCACTTTGCCAGAAAAGATTATGTGTCAGAGACACTGGAGCATTTCACTCTCGTTAATCGAAGCGCCAGTTCGCGAATGGTTTTATCTCGTCTTGCTTCATGCCCTGATAATCCTGAAGACGAACTAATACGTTACTTGAATCCAGAAGTCACAGAGGCCTTTGCTCGTTTTATTGCTGCAAACAAAGTTAATTCTAAACTTACGGAAGAAGTCAGAACATTAATTGCCTCATTAAATGAAATCGCAAAACAGCTGGCTGGTGCAGAACCTAATCAAGTGATTCATGCTGCCGCAAAGAAAGCGTTTCTGGCCTGTCAGGATTTGGTTCTTGAAATCCTCAATAACAAGAAAGTTTCAATCACTAAAATCAAACAATTGTCTGTATGTTTCAAACAAACCGCATCGGTCATTGAAAATCCTGGCAACAAAGAACAGGTGCTTAAACTTTCGGAGATGGTGGAACAAAGTGACTATAGCCGCTATCGAGCAGATCGTGAAAAAACCAGTTATGCAGTTATTCATATCCTGGTGTCCGCAGCCCTTTTAGGCTTAGCTATATTTGAAGCAGTCGCCAGTCATGGCTTATCCATGGCTGTACATGCCTGGATTATCTCCGCTGAGGGAGTAAGTCTTGGCGTAGGTCTTGGTCAATTACACTATTTCTCTAACAGTGATCAGAGAAAGACCCTTTTCTTTGATTCTATGGAAAAAATGTGTAGCGCCACCAACCTATCAAGCTCACATCAGGACTGGGTAGACCAAAATGATCTGGTAAATCGCAGAACTGAATTGCTGGATGAAGTAATCGCGCAAAAATACAAGGATACTTCCGATTTATCAAAAGAAGCCACCAATTTGATCACTGCCTTACGAGCACTTCAGCAATCCAGCAATTTATCCAGGCAAGAACTGCTGAAAAAACAGGCCCAGACTGTTCTAAGCTGCGCTCAGGATCTGGCGCTTGATTTATTAAGAGCAGAAGAACCTTCGATGCACCGTATACATAAACTAACTGAATGTGTGAACGCAGCACAAAAAGTGACTAGCCAACCGGAAAATCCCCAGGCTATTGCGTATTTAGTGAAACTGCTTAATCAAGGCGGATACGAGACTACCCATGTAAATAAAAAAGATATTCTAATTGCATCCCTTTTAGCTCTGGCCAGCATTGTACTCTTCGCAGTGACCATAACCGGTACAATTCTCTCTGGCGGGACCACTGCCGGAACGATTCTCTCCCCTTTTATGCTCATGATTATGTCCATTAATCGTTTTATTCACGCCTTCCAGCGTCAGCAAACTGCTTTCACAGCGGAAGCACGAACATTGGCCGAGTATTCGGAAATAATGGGTGATGCTCAACCTGAACCGATTCCTGACGAACTCCCTTCTGATTCAGGCGGGTACTCATCTGATTTTAGCTGTGCATAACTGATTCGACTATAATTCAAATAGGTCAAGTATTTGGATACTAATTGAGTCAGTGTTATTGCCTTTATGGAAGATGCATAAAACCGTCTTTACGAGCTTCAGCGAAGCAATCCCATTACTTTATAGGATTCGAACTTGGATTGCTTCACTTAGTTCGCAAAGACGACAAGTTTGTTGAAGGATATAAGCGGCAAAGGACAGGAGACCATATGAGAGACATTCGTCAAATCCAGGATGAATCTTTTTTATTATTGCTGCAAAGCTCACTTAAAGCGATACCTTTTAATATCTTTCTATCAATAATAATCTGGGGGTATCTCATCTATAGGGGCGCCCCTGTTACTGCATCCACAATCTGGTTTCTGGCAATCTTTAGTTTAAGCATTTTACGCTGGATTTACAGCCGCCAATGTATTGCCAGCAGGTCCTATATCCATTCCAAAAAATCAAAAATGATTCTATTCGTCAGTCTCACTTTCATTATGGGGGGATTATGGGGTAGCTGTTATATTTTTTTTTATGATTATCTATCTGCTGCACATCAAAATATAATCACTCTGGTGCTTGGAGGAATGGCTGCTGGTGGTATTGCATCACTTTCTATTTATTTACCGGCATATTATGCCTATTTACTTCCTATGTTTATCCCTCTAATTGTTTACAATTATTCGTTTTTACAAGTAGATAAAAGCATACTAGCCACTATGTTTCTTCTTTTTGTTATAATGCTCATGGTAACTGCTAAATTCCCCTCCCAGCTTCTTTTGGAAACTATCAGATTGGGAAAGGAAAAAGACAACCTGATTCAGAATCTGAATCACACCAACCATGAAAAAGATGCAGTGCTTGAAGAAATTCATCGCATATCAATAACTGATTCTCTTACTGGACTTTATAATAGAAGATATTTTGACGCTCGTCTGGATGAAGAGTTGCGAAGGGCTAAGCGTAATCAGCATTATTTTAATTTAATATTAATCGATGTGGATGATTTCAAATTCGTTAATGATAATTTCGGCCATCCTGCAGGGGATTTAATGCTGAAACGACTGGCAAGGGCGATTAAAAAAACGGCTACTCGGGCAAACGACGCTGCTTTCAGAATCGGAGGAGATGAGTTTGCCGCGATGCTCGCCAACAGTACCGCTGCGGAGGCAATTAATATTTGTAAGAAAATACAGGAATGCTTCAAAGAAGAATCGGCTGTGAATAACACGACGCTTAGTATTGGTATAGTAACCGTACCACCTGAGAACATAGAAGCCGAAGACATAATCTCTGCAGCGGATAAAGCCTTGTATCAGGCAAAAAACTCAGGGAAAAATCAGATTCGTTCGATTGAATTGTAGTTCCAAATCCTTCTAAACGGCTACGCCCGAGGCGTTGTTGCGTAAATGAAGATGGGAGCACAAAAACTGTCTTTGCGAGCGCAAGTGAAGCAATCCATCTCCTTACTTTGTTCAAGCTTCGATCTGGATTGCTTCACTGTGTTCGCAAAGACGACAAGTTAGTTGTTTTGTTCTATTTACACAATAATGCCACGCGGAAATGACAGATTTGTGCTCAGTATCAACCGGCTATTTTTCCGCCTCAATCACATAAAGGCTGAAATTAAAATAATACTGACCCTGGTATTTTTCCTCACACTCTTTCGCATACATAGCCACCATTGCCTCATTAATTTCATCGATTAAAGAAGTGGAAACCTGGCCTTGGAAATATCCCACCCCTCTCACAAATTTGCGGAAAAAATCCAGTGAAGGCAACAGCAAAGAATGCTGATTTTTTTCTATATGGAATCTGCTGAACAACCCATTTTTGTTAAGATTCTCTTTTAACTTATTAAAGTCACTGTATTGGCTTCGGTCCACTGGCGAAACGAAATCACGTAACTCTGGGAACTGCCCCGATTGGGTTACCGCGACCGCTGTATTAATAAATGGATCATCACCGCATGGAAAAAGCAGAAAGATTCTGCCCCCTTTTTTCAAGGCGCGAAATATATTGTTATAAACCCCTATCAGATGTTTAGACCACTGCAGACACCAAAATGATACAACGTAGTCAAATTGTTCTTCAAATAGCAGTGACTCCATATCCATTTGTTTTACTGAAAAATTGGGATAAACCCGGCTAAGCTCTGCCGCCAGCCTAATCATATTTTCTGATGCATCAACCCCAATAATTGATCCATTTGGCAACATTTTAATCAAATTCTCGGTGAATGACCCGTTTCCACAACCAATGTCCAATATCTTATCCTGCGGCTTGAACTGCAGTCGGGGGAGATATTCCCTTGCGGCTGTCGCCTGAACATAAGAACCAATGGCATAATCCTCTGCTGGCCAATCATTAGTTTTCATAAAGGCTCCTGTTAAAATAATAATTTACCCGTTTCAGAATGACTTAAGCAATACAATTAACTGTATTAAATATAAGACAATAAATTGAGCAATGACTTTTTAGATTAAATTGTGTACAATGATGCAATTATTATTACACGTTCCGGAGAGTATCCAGGCCTATGTTTTTCCAAAACAAAACCAATATTGCAGTAATTGGAGGAAAAAAATCAGGAAAAACGGCGCTTATTAAGTATTTATGTGATGCTCCCTTTTCAACCGGCGAATTACCCTCTTTATTCTTTCGCACCAGACAGATTCCGGGATCTCATGCCAAGTTTAATTTCTATGAGTTAAGTTCGGAGCTAATCCTGACTAATGAAAGTTTAAAATGGAATGCTTTTATTAAGGATATTGATATCTTTATTTATTGCATCAACCTGCCAGAGTTTTTAAAACCAGACCAGGGCCATTCTTACGAAATATCCACTGTAGAAAGACTAAAATTATCCAACGCAAAATCAGGTATTCTGACTTATGTGGCCCTGACACATTATGACAAACTAGACGAGAAATTTACTCATTCAGTGGACACACTCGAAAAGCAATTAATTGCAGCGGGATTTAACACATTCATAACCTCTGCAAAGCCGGATGATACACAAACTTATTCTCCTTCCAGAGGAGCTGCTGGAATCAGGTTGCTAAGGCAAGCTATTGAAAACCATTTGGAAACACAGCCAATCGACTACGCAATTTCGCTTTTGAATGAACAGTATCCAGAGCTTAAAAAAGCATTGAGAGATCTGCATGCTGCCCTGAACCATTTACCAGTTTCAGAGAGAAACAGAATTGAGAATGAAACAGTCAATCTGATCGAGCGCTTTACCCGGGATGAAAATATTTCCAAACTCGCTGCCATTAACTATTACCAGCAAACCTGTACAAAAATACTTTATGATAATGCAGACTCCAGCTTTCGCTGGCGAAAATGGTACTCGCGTGTTTTGTTTAAAATTTTGTTAATTAGCGTTTTTATTATGGCGGCGACTATGGCCGGCTTTGTAGCAGGTTTGGCACTTGGCGCTAAAATGACAGGCCCTGGCGCTCTTTTCATTGCGGCGTTTGGCGCTTTAATGGGCGCCCTGGCCGGAATCTATCTGGCGACCCGACTCCCCTTTGATCAATTTCTTTCAAAATTCAGCTTCTTTAGTCCCAAAGAAGAAGTGGCTCTTGGAAATGTGATCAAAGCAGCCAGGGTAGCAAATGAGGCAGAGATGAATTGTGAAACACAGAACGAGGATCCGTTTCAGCTGGTTTAATTTCAATAATAGTAAGTTTTGCTTATTTAATCTCAATATTCATCGAAGGCGATATTTCCTGCTCGTGGCCTGTGGTTTTTTTATGAGTAAACCATAGCAAACCTCTTGACTGGTCTGCTTCAATGAATCCTAGTTCAGGAGTTCTTCGAGCATATTTTTTAGCTACATAAGTATTATAACGCTTCTCATCTATAACTTCGGATGAAGGTATTTCAGATTTTTTCTTATACACATTCATTTTTTCACTTAAATAAATGCTTTCCTCTGCTTCATCCAATTTAGACTCTAATGTTCTGACTATCATATCCGGGCAAGTGAATGTTCCTTCCAGTGTGCTGTCGAAAATAAGGTACCACAGGTTTAAGGAACCAAATTCCGGTTTAATCTGTGAAATCTGCTTGATGAATTCAGCGATATTAACTGCATTTAACTGTAAAAAGCCGGACTTGCGTGCTTCTTCCAATATAAATAACTGAATTGAGTGTGACCATTTACCATGAGTGACTCCTGCTCCCGGATCAGAGGATAGATAAGCATTTTTTAGTAACACATCGAGAAATAAACCGGTGGTTAATTCATCGATTAATACAGCTGTCGATTTGGGGAAATCAAATTCAGTATTGGTTCGATATTCCGCAGGAACAGGCTCGTCTGATCCCTGATTAAAATGATTTACACTCCCCCACTCATCAAAAAACTTTCTTATAGTATGCTTCTCTGTACGTCCTGCTCTGCCTTCAGATTGTTTAAATTCATAGTAGCTTTTAGCGAATTTCTTGAAACCGGCAAGCATCATCTCTTCATTGCATAAAAAAGAAAGCACCTTGATTACATCTTGTTCCAGACTTTCTTCAAGGCTGGAAAAGCCTGTATCGCTCAAATACAATTTATAGTCGTTATTATCTGAATTTCCCTTGGTAATAAGTTGAAGCATTTTGGCACTCTATATATTCATTCAGATCAAAACTCTATCAGAAAATAATTAAGAAAACCTTATTTTGCTCATAGCGTCAGAAACAAAATTCGCGCGTAAACTCAATTCAGTTTAAGATGAATGCTGACTGAAAGAACGCTTAACATCATAGATACTTTCATTGGAGGCCGGCAATGGATTTGACTTACCATATTGCAGAACTTTTACTACTCGTTTCTTATTTATTACGTGACATGCTTCATCTAAGAATAGTAGCCTGTTTCGTTAGTCTGCTTTATATTTTCTATGGCATAAACCACAATCTGCCCGAGATCTATTGGTGGTCGGTTATTTATCTTGTAGTCAATATATTCCAAATCTTATTAATTTTCCGACAAAAATTACCTGCCCAGCTCGCTCCACCTCTACAAGCGATTAAAGACCAGTTGTTTACTCACATGCTAACCTCCGAGTTTGTGAAGTTAATTAAACTCAGCAAGGAAGGGGAAGCTCGCACGGCATCATTGATGAGCAGGGATCAACCCGTATCACGTCTCCTCTTATTGACTGAAGGAAAAGCCTTGATTTACCGCGATAAACAGATCATTGAACTGAAGCCTTATCATTTTCTGGGAGAAATGAGTTTTTTTAATAATCAACTTGCCACTGCGGATGTCATCGTAAAAGAGCCTGTGAAATTTATCTACTGGGAATACGAAACCCTCAAGCGATTACAGGAACGTCAACCTGGATTATTCATTTTCATGCTCGAAGCCATTGGAAAAGATATGGTACTCAAATTGATGAATACACCCGATCTGGCCGAGGTCAGGCATTGACCACTAAACTGCCCTGAGTTAATAAATTCTGCAACATTTCAACGGAAGTTGCACCAGCAGGGACATAGTTTAGCAGGGTAATCGTCTGAACCACTGCCCCATTGGGATCAGCCGATAAACTCAACAGGCTGTCATTCACTCCTCCTATGTTGTCGCTGTTAATAACAGAGATATTGATATAGTTACTCAGACTGGATGGATTGGAGGGATTATAATTATTAAATATCTGATCCAGCGTGAGCACATCGCCTTCTGCAGGCTTAAAATCGGCAATTACATCTTGTTGTGGAGATTGCGCAGTCAAAGATGCTGCATCAAAATGAAAATTATCAGCGCCCTTGCCTCCGATCATCAAATCATTTCCCATCCCGCCATTAAAGCTATTATTTCCAGCATCACCAACCAGTAAATCACCTATATCGCTGCCATTAATAACCGCGCCTCCATGTTGCTCATTGACATAAATGGCATCGAGGTTTTCATTCGAACTTAAATGCAATACGCCTAAATCCTGTAAATCAAGGACGGTCAGATCAGAATCAATTGCCGTGACATAATCCAGCACAGTATCGCCTAATCCGCCATTATCAAGCCCGTGATCGACACCATCAAAATAAAGACTGAACTGCCAGGTGCCGCTGGTCTGATCCTGATGCAACTGATAAATATTCATTCCGGTCAAACTTAGATCAGGACTTAATACATCCGTTAAATTCAAAGCACCCAGCAAAGGAGCGACAATTGGATCAAGGATATCATTGAGTTCAGTGATTAATGTATCCGTATTCACCGCAAGATTTAAGCTGGCTAAACCTGCCAGGAAACTGGTGTCGAGATTCAAGATAATATCGGCTCGCAAATCCTGGGAGAAGCTTAAGAGATAATCGCCGTTTTCTTTGATATGCAGGCCGTTTACTGAGACATCCAGTATTTTAACTTCCAGCTGAGCACCTGCTGAGACGGCATCTTCAAGCGTTGATGTCAAAGCAAGAATACCTTGATCCACAGTATCTATCGCATTATTTAGCGTGGACAAATAATTGGGATCCAAAGCATCCAGTTGTCCGATAATGGTCGTTGATAATGATTTTATGGAGTTAACCAGTGCTTGATTTAGAAGTAAACTTAGAGGAGTGGGTGTTAATTCGTCGATCAAATCCGTCAGCGCACCAATTAGACTATCTATACCAGTCGCTGTCGACAAACCGTCGAGCAAACTATTCAGACCGGTCCCCAGTAAATTGTCCAGTCCAGTCAATAAATCCCCGACTAAATTCAGTAAAATAGCAATGGGATTGGAGTTTAGAACCGTTTGTAATTGTAGCAATAAACCATCCAAAGTATTCAGATTAGCTTCAATTATTCCCAGTGCATCATCCACCAGCCCATCCAGTTCAGTGAGTAAGGGGTTAAACAATAAATCGACCTGCGCCCCGACACTGGCTGATAAATCAGTGGTCACGGTTACATCGATACTCAGATCATTAATTCCTGCAGTTGAACCATCAAATGACAGGGAATAATTGTTACTTACAGGATTGAACAAAATCAGGTCTTCATTGGCAAAATCCCCTACACCCGGAAGACTACTATCCGCAGCCAGTGAGAAAACCATCTGTCCGGCGCTGGCATGATTATCAGGAAAAACATACAGAGAATTAATGCTTTGACTATCGTCCAGACCATGACTGGAACCGTCGAAATACAAACTAAAATTGTTGCCATTCCACTGGATTACATCATTGGTGCCGGCAAGCACATTACCCGGCAAAGTTGAAGCAGCTGAGAGAGTAAACAATACTGAACCATTATCAAGAATATGGACAGAACTAATATTTCGATTGTTTAAACTGCCATTTGTAATGGCCGCCAAATCGAATGATTCATGAAATTGTCCATTATTATATTCAATCAATGTCTGATTGTCATAGCCGCTGACCTGACGCTCATTTCCGCCTCCTTCAGTAGAAAATAGAATCGTATCATGAACTTCCGTACCTTCGGTTAAGGAAAAGGCATTCAGATTTTCCGGCAAATTATCCAGTAAGCCGCCAAGCAAACCATCGTTGGAGGCCAGTCCATGTTCGCTGCCGTCAAAGAATAATTTAAGTGTATTAACATCCCACTGATTAGTGACTGGATTTTTGGTGACCGAATAAATATCCTCACCTCGAAAGGTTAATGCCGAGAGTGGATCAAATGGATTGGATAAGAGTTCACCCAGGGAGCCAAAGAGCAGGTCAACATTTAAAATGGGAGCCAGAGAAAAATACAAGGTATCCCCTTTCACCTCAAGGCCATCAATTTCAATTAAACGAGTGTCTGGATCCAGTAAGGCAGCGACTAAACCGGCCAAATCAACATTGTTCAATGCCTGTAGTGCATTGCCAAGCAATTCATCCGTCAGTCCAATATCCTCTCCGCTGAAGAAAATATCCAGAGAGCCAATATCCCAGGAGCCATTGACGCGATTAATCGATAAGACCTCAGTGCCATTTGCGGTAATTCCGCCCCAGACATCCAATGTCTGCAAAGCATAGGCCAAATCAACGTCAACCAGATTACTTAATGTAAAATACAAAGTGCCATTATTAAAACTGTTATCACTTGAGGTAAATGAAAAATCATCCATATTAAAATCAATGAGCAGATTCTGGAAAATTCCGTCATTTAAAAGACCGTCCTGAAGCCCCTGAGCACTGCCATCCAGAAATAGTTCAAAAGTATATCGTCCATCGCTGCCCTGTGTCGCCAGAACAATGTCCTGGTTTTCAAAGCTGCCAATTCCCGGTAAATTTCCACCAGTTGCAGTAGAAAATAAAATCTGATTTCCCACAACATGCAAGCCGTCAATACTGAATCCTAAAAGCGAGAGTTGATTTAACAGACTGGTTTCAAAATTGAAATTTTCGCTGCCATTAAAGGCCATTTCATAGCCATCGGCAGTTAATTTCAAGATGTCTTCATTAAAGAACACACCTTCCTGCTCGAGAATCAGAGCCAGAGCATCTTCGGTAGTTCCTCCCGCGAGAATCCCCCCGGGGCCGATCAAAGCCGCTATCAATGCCGGCAAGTCACCTTCAATCGGATCCAATGCCGACAAGCCGTAAAAACCTTCCATAGGCACTACACCGCCTAAAGAGGTTGTCAGATACATCGTATCCCCGGCATTGGGATTAAAAACAGCATTATCAGCCACATTGACTATAAACTGTGCAGCACCGAGGTTGACCGGATCGCCATCTCGATCCACGGCTCGAATAGCCGTACTGAAATCAAGAGCAAGCCACTCTTCATTGGCAGCATGATCAATCGCTGTAATGAGGGTGAAGGTATAATCCCCATCCGCTTCCAACTCAAGTGTGAAGACCGGCGAGCCATTCACCAGTGCCGACAAGGTATTGCCATTCACTTCATAAGTAACCGCCTCACCATTGACAGTTACCGCCGGCAAGTTAGTCAATTCGGCCTGGGAACGGAATAAAAAGAAGCCCTGCTCATCTCCGCCAAAGGCAACCAAGGCATCAAGACTACCCAAAACAGCAACAGGCCCTAAGCTTAGATTGCTTTCATACACATTGGCATTCTCAGCGCTGGCGGTCACAATAGGCACATCATCCTGAATAGCAATCACAAATTGACTACCAAGATTAACCAGATCATTATCATTGTCGATAAGATTAATCACTGAGCCCAGGTTAACCAATACTTGTTCAAGATCATTGCCATTTGCAAGGGGATGGTCGATCGCAGCTAAAAGATTGAATATAAAATTGCCTGCTATACCACCGCTATTCAATTCAAATGTAAAGATATCCACACCCGCAGCGCTGGCTGTCAGAATATTCCCGTTCAGGGAATAACTCAGACCGGCACCGTTTGCTGTGAGATTATTAGCAATTAAAATAGCTTCATAGTTGGTATCAAAAACCCATTGACCGCTGTCATTGCCAACACTCGCCAGAGCGGCCAGCGAACCGCTAACCGATAAGGTCTGCCCTCCTTCGCTGTTACCCGCTGGCAGCACATCTTCATGTACAGTTTCACTTAATGAAGCTCCACTTAGGGAGGTAATGGCATCAATGATCTGGAGATGTTCACCCAATGAAATCTGAGCGCTAAGCTGATCATTATCTCCATCCAGTGCCGTTGCGATGACAAAAATACTATTCACAGCCAAATTTAAAGCATTAGCTCCTGCTGCATCAGGATGGATTACCGAGCGATATTGGGTAAAACTGACCAGGCCTGCAGCGTCAACACTCAGAGTAAATACCAGCTGACCATTGGCACGGCCCTCAATGCTTCCATTGTTGTTAGTTAACAGAATGGAGGCGCCGGTTAAACTGTCGATTAGTCCTGAGTCAGTATTATCGCCGCCACTAATCTGCAACGTATAATCAAGATTGCCTTCATCCTCTCCCAAATCCGCACCGAAAGCTGCGGCAACCGAAGTTGTGCCTGTTAGACCTAACTGAGCTTCATTAACTGTTAATAACGGAACTAATCCGGGATCCACCGTCAGTTGGGGCACATCATCGATGATAGACAGGACTGAGGTTAAATCCAGTAGTGCGCTGCTGTTGTCGCCATCAAGATCGCTTAAACTGGCGATAACCCATAGAATATTGTTATCAAGATTAATTGAGTTAGTGCCGCCGCCATCACTATGCACCACCGCGCGAAACTGGGTGAACGACAGTTCACCGCTGCTGTCGATGCTGACACTAAAGACCAGTTCATCACCTAATTGCGTGCGCCCTTCCACTACAGTGCCATTAAAGCTTAATATCACCGCTTCCTGACTGAGGGTATCAAACAGGCCGCTGTTAACATTGTTAATCTGCAAGGCATAATCTATCGGCAGGCTGCCGTCCGCGCCAATCGCGGCTTCAAAGGCCAGCGCCAGAGAAACGCTGGCCGTGGTATTGAGACTGTTTTCATTAACCGATGCAGTGCCTGCCAAATCCCCATCCACCGTTAATAAAGGCACTCCGTCTATCACCTGAATCAAAGCCCCCACATCAAGACTTTCACTGACTGTATCCCCATCGCCATCGGTAACGGTAGCCACCAGGATAATCAGATCTTCAGAAAACAATAGGGAGTTCGTGCCATTGCCGGCGGGATGAATCACGCCGCGGTCTAAATCCAGTACAATGGCATTGGCGTCCACACTCAAAGTAAACACTAAAAGCCCGCCGGCTCGCCCTTCGACATTGCTCTCGGCATTGATGCTCAGCAGCACCGGCAAACCGTTTAAACTATCGATTAAGCCGGAGTCATTACTGGCCAGTTCAAAATGATAGTCGACACTACCGCCATCCGGGCCTGTATTGCTGGTAAATACCGTATTCAAGGCAATCGAGCTGTTGACTCCCAGACTTGCTTCATTCACAGTCAAAGCGCCCACGCCAGGATCGGTCACTGATACACTCGGACCCGCATCATGAATGGACACTATGGCCGATAAATCAATACCCTGAATCGCCTGATCATTGTCGCCATCAAGGACGGTGGCTACCACTTCTACGACACTGGCCGGGAATACAAGCGGATCTGCTGGATCGCTGCTGTCCGGATGAATAATGGGGCGAAACTGGGTAAAGAGGAGTTCCCCGCTGGCATCAATGCTAATGGTAAAAACCAGCTCGCCATTGGCGCGGCCTTCAATGACACCATTGTTGTCTGTTAACAGAACAGCAGCGCCGCTTAAGCTGTCAGTCAAGCCGGACTGAGTATTGATAATGGATAAACCATAGGCCAATGAGCCGGCATCCACTCCAAAATCAGGAATAAACGCAGCGGCAAGCGAGACGCTGTTCGAAACGCCCAACCCAGTTTCCATGACTAAAATGCTGCCAATTAGTCCGGCATCCACGGTTAGCTGCGGCACATCATCAATGATGAAGAGCACTGAGGTTAAATCCAGTAGTGCGCTGCTGCTGTCGCCATCAAGATCGCTTAAACTGGCGATAACCCATAGAATATTGTTATCAAGATTAATTGAGTTAGTGCCGCCGCCATCACTATGCACCACCGCGCGAAACTGGGTGAACGACAGTTCACCGCTGCTGTCAATGCTGACACTAAAGACCAGCTCATCACCCAATTGCGTGCGTCCTTCCACTACATTGCCATTGAAGCTTAATATCACCGCTTCCTGACTTAAGGTATCAATCAGGCCGCTGTCGGGATCGGCATTATTAAACTCTAAGGCATATCTAATTGGCAGACTGCCGTCCGCGCCAATTGTGAATTCAAAGACCTGCGCCAGCGACGTACTGACGGTTGTATTTAAGCTATTTTCATTGGCATTCAGGGGGCCGGCCAGGCCGGTGTCTACCGTTAATGCTGGCACTCCGTCTACCACCTGAATCAAGGCGCCGACATCAATGTTTTCACTGACCGTATCCCCGTCACCATCGGTAACGGTAGCCACCAGGCTAATCAGGTCTTCCGCAAACAACAGTGAGTTCGTGCCATTGCCGGCGGGATGAATCACGCCGCGGTCTAAATCCAGTACAATCGCATTGGCGTCCACGCTCAAAGTAAACACCAACAGCCCGCCGGCTCGCCCTTCGACATTGCCCTGGGCATTGATGCTCAGCAACACCGGCAAACCGCTTAGGCTATCGATTAAACCGGAATCATTGCTGACCAGTTCAAAATGATAGTCGACACTGCCGCCATCCGGCCCCACATTGCTGCTAAATACGGTAGTCAAAGCAATTGAGCTGTTTACCGCCAGATTGGCCTCATTCACACTTAGGGCGCCAGCTCCGGGATCGGTCACTGATAGACTCGGACCTGCATCCTGAATGGAGATCAGCGAAGCGATATCTAAAAAGCTGCTGCCTTGATCCCCATCGCCATCGGTGGCTACAGCCACGACAGCTACTATTCCTGAGGGAAAATTTATCACTTCATTGGGGAGAGAGTTATCAGGATGAACAATAGGCCTAAATTGTGTAAATGAAAGCTCCGCATTGGCATCAATAGTGAATACCAATACCAGATTGCCTCCGGCATAACCCACTATTTCACCAGCAGCGTTTACGCTAAGAATTATTGGAAGTCCGGTTAAACTATCAGTCAGGCCGCTTACAGTATTATTAAGTTGAAGTTGATACTCAAGGGACGACAGGCCATCGGCTCCACCCTGACCAATAAAACTATCGGCCAGAGAAGTGCTTAATGTGACGTTCAAAACACTATCACTAAACTGGATTGACTCGGGAATGTCAGTGGACAGGACTACGAACGGCGTATCGTCAGCAATAACAATTATAAACTGATTATTTAAGGTGATGCCGTCTCCGTCACCATCCGTTGCTTCGATTAGAAAACCTAAGGGAATAGGAATAACTGACGAATCAGAGCCCAAATGATCCAATGATTGCTGCAGAATAAACTGGTAGCTGCCATCTGAGTTTACTATTAAGGTAAAAACTTCATTCCCGTCAGGATCCAAAGCCTGTAATCGATTGTCTGAAATCTGATAATCCAATGGTTGCCCGCCTGAACTCAGCCCAAAACTCTCAAGAACAGTGCTTAAGACAGGTTCTGATATAAAATGAAAACCGGCCTGACCATCCGCACCAAACGAAACAAGTGCGGATAATGCTCCACTAATTTCGGATATGGGATTGGGAATATCGATATTGGCTCCAGGCAAAGCATCTTCATGCAGAAGCGACTGTTGATTGCTTCCAGACACAGCCAGAGGAATATCATCATTGATCCGGGTAATAAAAGTACCTGGGGGTAAGTTAATATTTCCTATTTGAATAAATTCGCTTAAATCAATAACAATCTGATCCGCACCGGGTAAGGGATGATCAAGATTATTGTTTAACTGAAAGCTAAACTGATTATTCGGTAAAATCTGCAGAATAAATATCGTTTCACCACCAGCCTGGGCAATCAGTTGAGAGTTTTCGATAATGTAATTAATCGGAAGATCATTTGAAGTGAAGGGTAGAACTCCCGAGCCTGCGGCTAAAGCAACAGGGCTGTTTTCTGGATTTAACAGAGTCAGGTTCCCGGAATATGTCGTAGCCGCACCGGGGGCATGTCCATTCTGAAGTCCTGATTCAAAAAGAGAGACACTAACCGAAGCATTCGACTCTCTTGATTCCGTTGATTCAGTACTATTAGTTTGATCAGCGTCAGAATCGAGTAAGGTTAAACGCCTGGTAAGAAAGAACCAGTTATCCAATAATGTATTAATAATGGACTGACTAATACCTAATGTATCATATCCTGCATCCACATATCCCAGAGAATAATAAGGATTGAATGAAACGAAAGTGCTCCCATCGAGATTATCAGGTTCGACGATCAGATAGGAAGGAGGCAGAAAATTAAGCAGATAATTGAAAAGATCAGGATCCGTCTGCTCAGCGCCATCATCTCGTTCAGCGACCTCAGCTGGCGGATAGGCGGGACGTTGCACTGCAAAAAAACTGTCATTAATGGAAATCACCAGGGTATTTGAAAGAAAGAGAGGAAGAATCCTAGCAACCTGTGGAAGCTCAAACTGTGTATTTAAAGCCAGCTGACTAAAGATCCCGGAGTTTACAGCAACAGCCATAGAACAACATCCTTCCAGGAAACATTTGATGATTAATTATAGTTTACTTTTTGGATAATTTATGGGCAGCTATCAATATTTTTTTATCATATTCTATTGATGATCTAATTGTGATTTACTGCCCCACGGATAAACAAAAACAGCACTTGCAAGAGCATTTTATAACAGTAAAGCCACCGCTTTTTGCCAGCCGGTAAAATCACAGTCTCTCTGTTGATAACCTTCATCAGGGTTGAATTCTTTTGCACATTGCCAGCTGCTCTCCAGATCGCCAGGCTCAGAATACAGACCGCAGCCCAAAGCGGCCAGCATGGCAGCACCTTGCGCGGTAGACTCAATATCAAGCGGCTTTTGTACAGTCATCTGACACTGATTAGCAAGAAACTGAAGAAGCCAGTGATTGGCAGCCATTCCCCCATCCACGCGTAAAACATTCAAGTCGGTCTCAACAGCATCTTGCATGCAGCGTATCACCTCGCGCGTGAGATAAGCTACGCTTTCCAGTGCCGCTCGGGCAATATGAGCACGGTTACTCTTGCGAGACAATCCCACAATAATGGCGCCAGGAGTCGAAAGCCAGTACGGAGCTCCGAGTCCTGTAAACGATGGTACAAGATATACACCCGCATTATCATTCAGTGATTCAGCCAGCTGCTCAGTTTCAGCAGCTGTTTGGATAAGTTTCATTTCATCTCTCAGCCACTTAATTGTGGTTCCGGCATGATAGAGACTGCCTTCGAGCGCATAAGCAGTCTGGCCCTTAATCTCGTAGGCAATCGTAGTTAGCAAATGACTGGCAAAGGACACCGGTTCTCTACCTGTATTCATCATCAGAAAGCCGCCTGTACCATAGGTGGCTTTAATCATTCCTTTATTAAAGCAACGTTGTCCGATTAATGCTGCCTGCTGATCGCCGGCCACTCCTGTAATGGGAATCTCAGCACCCAGCCATGAGCTATCTATTGTTCCAAAATGAGCATCAGAGGCTAGCACTTGGGGCAAGAGTGTGGAGTTGACATGGAAGAGATCGAGTAATTCCTTATCCCATTGTCTTTCATGAATATTGAATAATAAAGTTCTTGAGGCATTGGTAATATCGGTGACATGCGCCTTGCCTCTCGTTAAACGCCAGATTAAAAAACTGTCAATTGTACCGATTGCCAGTTCACCTGAATGTGCCAGCCTCGCGGCTTCAGGAATATTTTTAATTAACCAGTGTATTTTACTGGCGGAAAAATAGGGATCGGGCAGCAGTCCGGTTTTTGCCTGAATTAGTTCTTTCTCAGTATGCAAGCTATCGCAAAAATCCTGGGTTCTTCTGTCCTGCCATACAATAGCCCGGTGCAGGCATTCGCCAGTTTTTTTATTCCAGAGTAAAACGGTTTCCCGCTGATTCGTGATCCCGCAGGCAGCAATCGATTTTAACTCAACACCGCTAACAACATCTTTTAAAGCGGCCAGGGTTTTAGACCAAATTTCTTCAGGACAATGTTCAACCCACCCGGGTTCAGGATAATATTGAGTGAGAGGGTATTGACTGGAGGTGATAAGCCTGCCATTACTTTCATAGAGCATGGCTCTGGTACTGCTTGTTCCCTGATCGATTGCAAGTAAGTATTTCATGCCCTGTTCTCTTTCGTATTATCCCTGGAAATAATTCTATACGCTTTTTACGGAGAGCAAAATACATGGTTGAAGGATATGATGTGGCGGTGATTGGCGGCGGGATTAATGGCTGTGGTATCGCAGCGGATGCAGCATTGCGCGGACTTTCCGTAGTTTTGCTGGAAAAAGATGATATTGCCTCAAAAACCTCCTCAAACAGCAGTAAATTAATTCACGGGGGCCTGCGCTACCTCGAATATTATGATTTCTCTCTGGTAAAAAAAGCACTGGACGAAAGACAATTGCTAATCAGTCTTGCTCCACATCTTGTCTACCCTACCACCTTTGTTCTGCCCTATCTGCAATCCATGCGCCCGACCTGGCTTTTACGTACTGGTCTTTTTTTATATGACAATCTCAGTCGTAAAAATAAATTACCCAAAAGCCGTTTAATTAAGCGCAACAAAAGCCCGAATTATTTCAGCGCGCTCAATCCGGAATTTAACAAGGGCTTTTTATTTTCGGACTGTACTACGGATGATTCCCGTCTAACCCTGGTCAATGCATTGCTTGCCAGAGAACATGGTGCACACATTTTACCTCAAACGGAATTATGTGCTGCTGAAGCCCATGATAATCAATGGACACTGCGCATACGCAGTAAAAATCAATCGATTGAAACCATTACGGCAAAAGTGGTAATCAATGCAGCAGGCCCCTGGGTGGAATCTCTGAATACCCTTCTTGGAATTAAATCTGAATATAAAATATCGATGGTTCAGGGCAGTCATTTCGTCGTTCCCAAACTCTATGAGGGAGATCACGCCTATCTATTACAAAATACGGATAACCGCATCGTTTTTGTAATTCCTTATTATGGGCATACCATGATTGGCACCACCGATGTGCCATTTTCTGGCGATTTGGATCACGTAGCCATTTCTCCCATTGAAATAAACTATCTGTTCAAGCTCGTTCGCGGTTATTTTAAGCATCATCTGACCCACGGCGATATTATCAATACCTGGAGCGGGGTTCGTCCTCTACTATTCAAGCTGGGAGAAAGCCCTCAGGCATTAAGCAGGGACTATCTTTTTCATATGAATTACTCACCTGCGCCAGTAGTCTCTATTTACGGTGGTAAAATTACCACCTATCGCCAGTTAGCTACTGAAACGATTGATCAGCTAAAGCCGGTTTTTCCCGGTTTACCTGCATCAGGCAGTTCAAAAGCAGCTCTTCCTGGTGCGAAACTTGAATCGATGTCCTTTAATGAATATCAATTTCATGCAAGGGAAATGTATCATTGGCTTGCCCCTGGTATACTCACCCGCTACCTGCGAACGTATGGAACCAGAACCGAGCTGCTTCTGGCTGGTTGTAAAAAAATGAATGATCTTGGATCGGAAATTGGTCATGGGCTTTATACCAAAGAAGTGGATTATTTAATGAATCAGGAATGGGCAAGCTGCGCTGATGATATTTTATGGCGAAGAACCAAACTGGGGCTTGAGCTCTCGGTTGAGGAAAAAATCAAACTGGAGAGGTATTGCAATCGTCAGCAAGAATAGTCTCAGTTTATTTCACAATACCCGCTAAAAATCGATCCAGACCATTGGCAAAACTCTGGATTTCTCTGGCGCTTATTTTAGGCGGGCCGCCAGAAAGCATTTGCGCGCCGCGCAAGACTTCATTAAAGTTACGCATTGACAAATGGCTTTTTACATTGTTTGCGGTATACATCTCTCCTCTCGGATTTAAAGCAAAACCCCCGTTAGTGATTATTATATCCGCCAGTGGGATATCAGCGGTAATCACTAAATCACCAGGCTCTATATTTTCTGCAATGTATTTATCGGCCATATCAAATCCCGCCCCCACCTGATGTTTCCTGATAAAGGGGGAGGCAGGAATAGTCAGATTATGATTTGAGACAATCATGAGTAAGCGCTGAGTTCTGATTGCTGCCCGAAATACGATTTCCTTAATCGGTTTTGGACAGGCATCACCATCGATCCATATTTGCATTGATAATTGATAGTTGAGATTAGTTATACAAATTGAAATTTTAGCATAGTATCAGAGCGTGTAGAACTGAATACCGGAAAGTGTTCATTAAACTGTGTCATTACTCACAGGCACGCCGTCATCTCGAACGCAGTGAGAGATCTCCGAATGCTGGCACAAACCAAGATTTGGGAGATTCTCTCACTGCGTTCGAGATGACATGGTATGACACAGTTTCTATCGACTACCCTTCACTGGTAAAATGAGGCTAGCTCAGAATCTTCCCTTTTCTCATCTCTCCTGCTCAACCCCTCTCCTGATCTTGCAGTCGCCTGCGAATTCGCAAAACTGTAGCGATTCGATGACAAGGATGCCGTAGTGGGCCTTACTCGTATGTTATCTGGCCAGGATAAAGTCATGTCAGCAGACGATCCAACATTCAGGCTGCTATATTTTTGCAGGAGAAGAGCATACTGAAGATCCACCCTTCTTAATAGCTCCTTCAGACTGGTTCTTGCCGTCAATAGCGTTAAAAACTCCGGAGTTTCTCTGCTCAGAAAGTTCAATAACTTATCAAAGGAATCCGTATTAAACAAAATATCTTTTAAAGGATCTTTTTTCGAGCCATTTCGAAGGCGCAGGGATGCTCCAATGACCTCATTAATGAATATCTCCAAAAGATTGAATTCTTTACCCCATTGGTCTTTCCAGTTTCTTCTTAGCCCCTGATTTAATTTCAGCAGACCTCTGCTCCATTCTTCATTTTCGCTGACCAGTGCTTTTAATAACAGCATCAGATTTTTGGATAAACTGCAAATCGAGCTCAACTTATCATATTGAAACATAGGCGCATAATGCTTAAAGGGGCGTTGAGTTTCAATTGCATTCAAAAGTTCAAGATAAATCACTTGCCAATTATATTTATAGTAATCAGGATGTGCATTCCTTAAAGCATCTTCATCATTAAACACTTCATCGTCATTTAGCGGCACTCCTAATCCAGTGAGATAATAGGCAATTTTATCCGGGAATTCCGGGGGAATTCGTAAACTACGACCCACCTCCTGTGAGCGTTTATCAATCTTTGTACGAATATCAACCGAGTTATTTTGATATTGGCTTTCTTCAGGACTTTTTTCTTTCGCATACAGGCCCCAGGCCACATTCTTGTCATTGTAGCCTGTACCTAGCATGTTAACGACGACCAGAATCCCTGGCTGGTCCATTGGCCGCTTATTGAAACGCTCAATCCATCCCTTATACTTTTTGATATTTGAGTGAATCGACTTGGCGAGTTTAGTTCCAGCTCCTTCATTAATTGCAGTTGTTAATAATTTCGCCTCTTGAATACTCGAGGTATAAATGATGCCTTTGTAGGAAGCGAGTGTCTCACCCATCGGATGACGATGCTCTTTGATTAAAGTCGCAATTTTTTGACATTTTTCAGCAGAATCAATTGCCAGTGAATAAGGCAAACGACCCACTATCAGCGGGGCAGTTTTACCCGCTTTACGAGAATCCGTTCGCGTAAATACGTATAGTGGTTTAACAGAATTCCCCGGCGTTGCTGAAAAGCCCAGCGAGGTCATCCCGCTTTCCATTACTCGTTGAGCATCTTTCTGATACAGATGATGCTCATCCAGGACAGTCAGCAAAGGTTTACGGTGCTTTTTCAGGATATCATCTTTTGCACTGACAAATTTTGCATAGCTGGCTTTACAGAATATCAGAACGCTTGCCTTTTCCCTCATGGGTTTATTCTTGTGAAGCAAGTTGATCGTTACTGCATTTTCCTTGCTATCGACTGGAATCACATTCTTTGGCTTAATTTCTGCAAACTTCCCTAGCCTTTCAAGAACTGCCATAAACTCTTCATGATATTGATCTACCAGTTGAAGTGTGGGCACCACAATATGAAACACAGCATCAGGGTTATTTTTAAAGAGGTAGATGAGCATCAGAATAGCAGTCAGAGTCTTCCCGCCGCCGGTTGTGATTTGGACCACTCCGTTTGATGAGTCGCATTGACTGACAGCTCTTAACGCATCAGCCTGGTAAGGATAAAGATAAACTTCTTCTTTCTGTAAGAACTCTTCCAGTTTTTGGGGGTCAAACAGTGAATTAAGCTTAGAGCCAGTCCATTGTTTCTGGAGAAATGTGTTATTACATGGAGCAGCTGATTTCGCATATCTTTTTTGTTTGGCCAGAAGATTCGGCTTCTCATATTCTTCCGGTTCTCCACCATCAAAGGACTCTCTAAGATTAAGATTAGGATTAGAGTCAGATTTAGGTTGATTATTCGCTTCCACTATTGAGCGAAAATCGCGAGTTTCAACTTGACGTTTTTGTTTCTCCACCGATTTAAAACTTCTTTCAATTTCACTTTTCATATGCGAAAGACTATTTGTCATCAGTCGAGTATAAAATGGGCTTAATCCCTGAGGAGGAAATTCTTCAGTCTGAATAGCCAGGATTTGCTCAATATATCCACCTGCATTTGCTTTTGCCTGGTTTTTAACTTTTTTTGAACGCGTTAAACTTATTGACTTCAGCCCAGGTAAATGCAGAAGGTTTCTGGCTAATTCATTATCTTGATCACCATTCTCCTTTCTTGCTTCTTCCAGCGCATGATCAATAATCATTTGAAAATAAAAGTCTTGCATACACAAGCGAGAATGCACTCCAGGGTATGCCAGAATAGACACATCCTCAGCAGTTTGTAATTTCAAAACCCTGGCTGCCTGCTCAAAATCAAAATCGAACAGCTTATACCCATAGTCTGGTTCTAAAAAGTAAAACCGCTTAAACGATAAAGTTTGCATGCCGCAGATAATCGCCTTATCTTTTTCTCGTGCAGCGGCAAGCGATTTCGTTATTCCAGCCCATGTCGACACATCGCAAAACTCCTCTGTGGCTTGTATCTGACTAAGATTGTCATCAAGGTAAACACAATGCTTGAGTTTCCATAAATACGAGAGCATAAATGCCGTCAACCGGCGCGTTTGAATATCTTCGGGATGGTAATTGCCGTGTGTTTTATAACTTAGAGCGTCTGTAATTAAAAACTCGACATTTTCAGGCTTATTTCGATCGCTCAAATTCTCATATTCATAAGCGCTGACCACCACTAACAAACGCTGCTTATCCCCCAGTAGACTGGGGTCAGGGATCATCGCATCGTGCTTACGTCCTGCAAACACGAAGGTCACTGTCTCATCGGATGACGGCAAATCATTTCTGCGGCTAACAAGGCGAAATCTTGAGTCACCACTGCTGATTTCATGAGTAAATTCAGGCTCTTCCATTGTCTGTTTGAAGGAATCAAGGGATTTAAACTGGAATGCCCCGGAATAGGTAATATTGCGGCTGGATTTCTTTAATAAAAAAGGGATTTCCGGTATGCGTTCAAATGTCTGTGAATATTTCGCACTAAACAGAGCATTTTTTTCATTAGCTTTTTTTATACGCGATGGATCTTTAGTTTTCTTACTTCGTTTTTTTGATTGTAGCTCTTCTTCAGAAGAAGAGTCGCTCAGTCGCTTATTCTTTTGCAGCCTGGATCGATTTTCCTGAGGCTCCTGTGAGAAAGGAATGGGACTCTGCTCCCTGGATTCGGGAAGTTCCTGCTCGATATCATCTGAAATATTGATGACTGCAGTCGCGGATGATGATTCGCTCAATCCTTCAGAGTCATCTGTAATAATAATTGGACTGGATAAGCTACCCTCATTAAATTGAAGGGTGTCAACATCAAAAATTTCCAGCGTCATTGGCTCTAAGTCTGTATGAATACTTGCAAAATCAGCGGACAAAATATCTGATACAGGATTTACATCCACAGCAGGAAACAGTGATCCCTGACTGGTCTCTGTCTCAGAGTGATTAAGGAATGGGGTGATATAGTTAAGAAAATCGATACCCGCTTTTTCAGCCCCCCTGAGAATTGCAGCCCAATTGGCACCATTGTTCTTTAAAAACAACGTATAGTACATATTTCCACCCTGGGCTGCAGATTCAGCCATTTGATCAGTCAGATCCAGACCCATCTCTTTTGCTTTTGCTCTTAGGAATTCGGCATATTCCTGGTAATCATAATAAGCAGCCATACGAGCTAAATGACTCAACTCAACACCAAGGGTCCCTAGATATTCTGCATATTCCCAGTCCTCGCCCAGTATAGCGCCCGAGGCAATTGTAAGCTTGTCAGCACCGAGCTCGCGCAATGCTCCTGCATAAGCACGCTGGCGTCCTCTGGCAGCCCCATGAGCTATGTGATCTATATCCGCCCCCAGCAGACGCAGGGATTCAGCATAAGCAATGTTTCCTACCTCAGCAGCCCCTGCTGCAATCCGGTGGATATCAGCTCCCGATAAACGCAGATATTCAGCGTATTTAACGTGTCCGCCTTTTATAGCGCCAACCGCAAGCGTAGTTATGTCCGCACCTTTTCTTCGCAAGATCTCTGCTAAATACAAATGACCGCTAAGAGCGGCTGCTGCAGCAACCTCACTGATGTCACTTATCTGGTCTATCAATGGCAAGAGTTCATTGATATATCCGCCTTTGGCCAGTCCCATAGCAATATACTTAAACTCAACTCCCGCTTGCTGTTGCTCGTAAGCTAATTCGTGTAAACCACTTGCAGCAGCATAGATAGCCAAAAAAGTCCGATTGCCGTAGTTATGGGGGTTATTATAGTAAGTTAGTATCGGCTCTATATGTTTTCCCTGTAAATACCCTCGTAAAACTGCTTTAAAACTAGCCTTTTTCAATAGCATCTCTGAGACTTTATCCCCATCTCCCTTTATAGCCGCGCCTTCAGCAATCGCTGAAGTACATGCTCCCTGATTTAATAACCAATTGGTAAAAATCGGATCACCATTTTCGCCAGCGCCCCTGGCAATCTGATGAATACAAGTGTTTGATTCGCGCCTGAGCACTTCTGTGGCTTCAACATCGCCAGAGCGCGCAGCGCCTCTGCCTGCTAAATGAATATTCGCTCCTAGCTTGACCAGTAATTTGACTGCATCTACCTTTTTTTGAGAGGCCAACACTTCTGCAGGTGTCCAATCAGTTCCCTGCTTACGCACGTCTATGCTAACCAAGGGGTCTTTCAGTAAATCTATTAACGCAGTCTCCTTTCCTTCTTCAGCAAGACGGCAAATGATTTCATGGTAATTAATACGCGCTCGACATTCCATTGCCAGGAAACCATAGCCTCCCTGTTTGGCGCCTTCTGCGACTGCTTCGAGGCTTGCACCTTGGTTAAGCAAGGATCTAGCAAAAACGATAAGCCCTGCTCGCGCCACGCCTTTGGCAATCAGATTGATATTGGCGTTTATATCAATTGAGGGTAATTTATCAATCCAGCCGCCACTGGCGATACCCAGTGTAATAGAATCTTCATTTGCACCGAATGAACGCATGAGCTCTACTGTTTTCCAATCGCCACAGGTTGCGGCAGCTTCTGCCATCACATTGATGTCGGCCAGCATAGCAAACAGTTCATCTACAAAATAAGAGTCGTTTCCTTGAATTGCACTTATGGCAACTGCATCAATCCTTGCACCTTTTTCTATCAGTTTTCTTGCTTCATAGCTATTACCACGCAGTGCGTATCCTTGAGCAGCCATATTAATGTTGGCATTTCTATGAGTAAGCATCCATTCTACCAACCTTGTGTTGTTGGCTCTTGCTGCTCCCCGTACAATCGAATCACGGTTGGCTCCGAGATGCATAAGCAGATTGGCAGCGTCTATTTTTCCTTCGTAAGTGAGTAACTCTGCCGCTGATACAATAATTGCTGGCCAAACAGGATTTTCAGGATCTTCAGGATTTAGGGGGGGGGCCTCTGTATTAACTATTTTTTTTCGAATATCAATACTGATATTGTGTTTAAAAAGAAATGCTTTCAAATCTTCAGGTTTGTTTTCAATGGCAAGTTTATAAATTTCATCAAAATAGTTCATACTTAACCTTTTAACTTTATACTACTGGCAGGCTTTAATAATGCGTTTTCACGAGCGTTATAAGTCAGACCCGGTTTCGATCCAATATCAGACATAGTAGCGAATCTTATCACAAGATGAACTGATTTGATACATATAGAGCGCGTTTAAATCAATACTGTGATATACTTTTTCAAAACGAAAACAGCTTAAGGTTTAGTTAATATTTCATTAATATAATGACTGGCTTTTTGCACTTTTTTTTGCCTTATTTTTATTCGATTGCTAATAATTTGTAAAACCTGGTTACCATTATTTTCAGCAGTCATAATAACGAGTTAATAATGCTTTTTGATGAATTAAAACAATTAATTACGCGCTATGAAAGACCAGCACCTGAGCAATTGAGTTCCGTTGATACGGATTTTAAACGCCTGACCAACACTTCTGAATGTGAGCAGTTAAGCCAGCAAATTGAGCGGCAAAAACTAACAATGCTGGCTAAAATGCACTTTCATAACTGGCAACTCAGCATCAATCGTCAAATCGCATCGGATAGTTGCCTGCGTAAAAATTTAAGCGCTAAAACTGCATCAAAAATATTTGAAATCGTCCATCAGGCTCCTGACCGCAAATATGAAGCTTTGCTTAAGATTATTGAAGCGCTGTATGCTTTGAAAAACTCAATAACAGATAGTCAGGAAGCTCAGGCGATTCTACAGTGTATTTTACTCCTGACCGCCTACAAAGTTTTAGCGGAAGCATCAGGAACACGAAAACAAGAAATTATACAGCCACAACCCACAGCCGATTGTGCCAGTAATTCAGCTCCAAAAATAGATAACTCTATAGATAAGGCGACTTCCTCTTATGCTGAACTTTTGGAACTTTTAAATGCCGATCCAGCTCTTTATATGCCTGAACTAACCAGAACGAATCGGGCAGTTAAAAGCCGCGAAGACGCATTAGAACGTCTTAACAGTTGTGAAGCGGTTAACTCTGTTACCTCATTAATTTCACAACTGGAATACATGCGCTCGAAGCTTACCATAGATTTCGCCTTATACGGCTATCTGACTAGTACCATTAAACTTTGCCAGTCAAACATAGACAATCTGACCAGTTTTATTGGTTACATCCAACACCATACAACAATTTCCCTGAAAACCCTGCTGGAAAGCTATATATACGCTGAAGGCAAAAAAACAAATGTCAGTGTTTTGACTTGTCTCTTAAAAAATCCTCTGGCTATTTTACTATTTGAGATCAGACCGGAAATTACAAATGCTATTTCATCCAAGGCGATGAACAATTTAATTAAGGAAAATACCATTAGGGGCGAATTCCCGGTGTTTATTTTGTTTCTTATTTTTGAACAACATTTCAATTACTTCAAAAATCAACCTCGACTGGTATCTTTAATTACGCAAAGACTTTTTTTGCAAAAGTTTTCCAAGCTTGATAATTTATCACCTGCTGAATATTTAATGAGCAGGCCTGACAGGCGAAGTTTTTTTACTTTAAATCCTAAATTGATCGACTGGCTGCCAAGTCAGCTAAAGAAAACATTCGAGCAGCATTTTAGCCCGCGAATAATTATTGAAAAAACAGCTGTTCCAGCATCAGTTCCGACGCCCAAAGACAATCTCCTCTCTCCAAAAGAAAGTTTAGTTATTACGGAAATTGAGCCGGCAGCCAAAGCGTCTATTCCTGATAAAGTGGAGCAGCAACTTAGCCCGCGAGTAAGTATTGAACAAACAGCTGTTCCAGCACCAGTCCCGACGCCCAGAGACAATCTCCCCGCTCCAAAAGAAAGTTTAGTTATTACAGAAAATGAGCCGGCAGCCAAAGCGCCCGTTCCTGATAAAGTTGAACCAATCATCAAGAAACTGGCAGAGACTAAACTGACTGAATCAACAGCACCTAAGGTTGAAAAAGGCAAGTCTGCGACTCTTACAAAGCAGGATCAGCAAATTACAGCCTGGAAAAAAGCAATTGATCTTATTTTTGGAGAAGCACAAAACCTGATTATCGACATGGTGCTTCAGGAAACTGATTATTTCAAACTCAGGATTCGACCCCCGGAAATTAATAGTTACTGGCAGGTTAAAACGAGCAAAGCGAATGAGCGAGTCAGCCGTTTTTATGCAACAAAAACCTGGTTCGACACAGCGCTTCTGAGCAGTTTAAGCAAAGTTTTGGGTAACAAAGAAGTCGAGGTCGTAGATCAATTCTTAATGTGCAAAATTGCATGGAACAAAGTGGTTAAGCTTGAGCAAATAAATAACATAGCCAAAAAAATTATTAATGCGCTTAAAACAAGCTCTGCCGATTATCATAACGCCTTACGGAAACCTGTTTCCATTCCAGAAAAGGCAACATTACCGGAAGCTGAATCCTCTGCACCTGCATCTGCTGAGACTTTGCCAGAGCAACAAGAGCTAACACCGAAGAGTGTCCAAGAGCCGGTACGAGAACCAGTAGTTGAAAAAGTAGTGAATACTGAGAAGTTCAATCCTTTGGAGATACAGTTTGCTCCTGAAGATGCCCTTCGTGTATACAGGTATGGGTTAAGAGCGCGTTATCAGTGCACTTCCTTAAATGCGGAACATCATTCTGTACTTAGAAACAATGAGTTCTGGCGTTTAAAATTAAACCAGCATTTCCGACCCTCAGTGATCCAGGCAGCCGATTTTGATCAATCTCTATCATTTGTTGCTCAATTTCCAGCTATTGCCGCGCAGGAATATCGAAATCTCCCTGACAATGTCATAGATATGTTTATTTATGCAAAAGAAAAGATGCTTGTTAGCTCAATGTACGAAGGCCTGCTGCCCCTATTGTTCTATACAGAAAGCTCAGGACGTTCCCTGTTGAATTGTATTCGCGAAACGCATACTCAGCAGGTTATTGATTGTATTTTCTCTTTAGGGATGAAATTTTTTCGACAGCAGGCGAGTCAGGGAGAGCCTGCATTTATTCAATCGCTTCTTCACTGGGCTATCTGCTGTAATCAGCGCAAAGCGGTTATAAGCGAACTGTTGCAAAGTGAAGCCGCCCATACTCCATTCACAATAGGAGATTATCACTATTTTGCAATACACCGGGCTGTTTATGAATCAGCCTATGAAGCTGTTGAGGCTATTTTAGAACAAAGCCTGATGCAGCTGACTACTGTCGATTCTTTAAACCGCAGCCCTTTCAATATTGCTTACAGTAAACAGGATAAGCACATGCTGGATTTGTTAGGATATTATTATAACAAAGCGGCGGGAGCTCAAAACTCACGTTTTTTTATTCCCATGCCTTATCCTGTTAATACTGAAAGCGAGGAGCTTGGGAAAGAGGAGATTACACAGCAAACTTACGGTGCATATACTTCCTAGCAAAATCAAACTACCTCGATTTCAACAGGGGCGATACCTTTTATGCCGAGTTTTTTAGCGGCAGCAAAGGATAAATCTATTAATCGGTTTGATAAAAAAGGACCTCGATCATTGATGCGAACCACAATTGAGCGGCCATTATTCAGATTTTTGACACGCACTCTTGTAGCAAATGGGAGTGTTGGATGAGCTGCTGTCATTGCATACATGTTGTAGCGCTCTCCGGTAGATGTTTTTTGATTCCGACCGCGTCCCCCATACCAGGAAGCAACTCCCTTCGCTTTGTAATGCTTGGCTGACTTCATCACCTGATAGGTTTTTCCTTTGATCACATAGTGATCCGGAGTATTCGATTGCTGATGGGTACAAGCAGCCAGCAGCATTGGGAGCAAATATTTAGTGAGTCTTTTAATAGTCAATACAATCATATAGTTATTATTATTCAGTTTTTAATTTAATTTTCGTTCAGAGTTAGCTGATCACACAGCAACTACTAGAGTTTTTATTGGAATCATCCTGATCATCATCACAAACTGTTTTACTCCCATCAGGTGGAGTTGGCGCAGGGGCACCAGAACGCAGTTTATTTTGATGCTTAAAAAAGCCATTTCTTTTTTTATCAGTGTTTTGAATCTCAAGCACTACTGTCTGTGTTGTTGACATTGAAAACTTCCTATACTGTTGAATTTTACCGTCTTGCGATCATGATTAGGTTACACCTTATTATTAATCTCTAGCCTTCATCTTGATTCATTTTATTGAGGATCTCGCTGACATCGATATCTTGGGCCTGCTGCAGTAATTCTTTAAGAGTTGATTCGGGCATACTACCTGATTCTGAATAAATGGCGATACCTTCTTTAATAATCATTAAATGGGGAATAGAGCGAATTTGAAATGCGTCTGCGATTTGCGGCTGCTCTTCGATATTGATCTTTACAAAATCGATATCTGGATTTTGCTCTGCTACTTGTTCATAAATCCTGCCAAATTGCTTGCAAGGTGCACACCAGGGAGCCCAAAAATCAATCAGGAACAATCCTTTCTGATTAATCAATACATCCAGCTGATCTTCATTCACGCTTTTGAGCATGACTCTTCCTTAGTCGTGATGGCTTCCAGAATGCGGGAAAAAATGGTATCAACGCTTCCTAATCCAGAAACTCTATGGAATGCCGGAGCACCTGAACTGTCGCTATCCGCCCATTGCTGATAATATTGAACCAAAGGCTCCGTCTGCTGATGATAAATTTCAAGCCGTCTTTTGACCGTTTCTTCTTTATCGTCATCCCGCTGGATGAGTGCTTCACCAGTCAGGTCATCCCGGCCTTCAGCTTGGGGAGGATTAAATCGAATGTGATACACACGGCCTGAGCCTGGATGAACGCGCCGCCCGCTAAGTCTGCTGATAATTTCAGAATCGGGAACTGCAATTTCAATCACATGATCCAGACGTATACGGGCAGTTCTTAATGCTTCAGCCTGAGGAATAGTTCGCGGGAATCCATCAAATAAAAAGCCATTTGTACAATCTGGCTGCTGTAACCTTTCTTTTACCAGGCGAATAATGATGTCATCAGAAACCAGTTTGCCTGCATCCATGACCGCTTTGGCACTTCGACCCAATTCAGTACCGGCTGCAATAGAGGCTCTTAACATGTCGCCTGTGGATATTTGCGGAATATCAAAATATTCAATTAGCCGTACTGCCTGAGTACCCTTGCCAGCACCTGGCCCCCCTAATAACATTAAACGCATTCGTGACTCCTACATGGAAAGTTCAAGCTTGACCAGACTTGAAAAGCAGCCCTCAACTTTTAAAGAAGAGTACTGTGCTATCGACTCAAGGCAATATCCGTCAAACGGCCTTATTATTTTAACTTGCCTGAATGAAAATGTCACTAACAGGCATTTTTTCTAGATCCAGTTAAGCTCAAATGTATACTAAACTGTCATCTCCGCGAAGGCGGGGATCCATCTCTGAGCTCGCTATAATGCCAACTGAGGAATGGATTCCCGCCTTCGCGGGAATGACAAATTCCTTAACTTAATAGCAGTGTCTCTTGGCCTACGTACCGCGACTTGTGTTCGCGGTTATCCGACATCTCAACATGTGCATATTCTTTAATAATAGACGCTTATTTATACCCGCTATAATAAGAGGAGCCACGGCCGCAACGCGCCATTTGAGCCTGATAGATCATTGCGCGGGTTTTAACCTTGCGGGCAACGCCAATCAGCCAGGGTTTTTGCAGATAGGTTTTTCTCATAAAACCTCCTATTCCCTCATGATACGCCAGATAGAGATTATAGGTGTCATCTCTTTGAATTCCAGCACGACGATAAGCCTGGTTAGCATACCAGCCAACGAAGTCTACTGCGTCGGTAAAATCATCACGAGCCGCCCATACCCCGCCATCTGATTTCTTATACTGGGCCCATGTAGCACGTAAAGCCTGAGTATAGCCATAGGCAGAAGAAGGACGCTTCCAGGGAATAATCCATAACAATTTGGTTCGCTTGGGCGTTGCATTCGCATCAAACTTGGACTCCTGATGAATAATGGCCATTTGAACAGCCACAGGCACCCGCCAGCGACGCTCAGCATCTTTTGCATCCAGATACCATTTAGGGTATTGCTTGAAAATACTGCAAACATTATTAACATCTCGCGGTGGCGGTGTACTGACACAGGCGCTGAGCAGTAAGAAAGGGACAAGCAATAAAAGGCGTTTCATATTAAAAAACCACGTCATGTTGGTATAAATGAGCGTATTAGTAACAAAAATCCCACTGTCTCGCAATATCATCGAGTTTTTCCTTTGACAACAGGAACAAATATCCTGGTAGCAATAACTGTGCTAGAATTTGAGATTTATTATTTATCAAGTAGTTTATGAGTGTTTTAGTCTTTGATATTGAAACGGTTCCCGATGTGCATTCTGGCAGAAAGCTATTTCATCTGGACAATCTCAGCGATGAAGAAACAGCCAAAGCGATGTTTGCCTTGCGCCGTGCCAAGACCGGAAATGATTTCCTGCCTCATTATCTGCAAAGAGTAGTCGCTATCTCAGCGGTGATTCAGAATAACAATCAGGTCAAAGTATGGTCTTTAGGCGATGAACAGGCCGATGAAAAAGAACTGATTAGCCGTTTTTTTTCCGGTATTGACAAATATACTCCTATTCTGGTGAGCTGGAACGGCTGTGGTTTTGATTTGCCGGTTCTGCATTATCGCGCCTTGCTGCATGGAATTCCTGCCCCTACCTATTGGGAGTATGGAGAAAATCAGCAGAATTTTCGCTGGAACAATTATCTTAACCGTTTTCATTACCGCCACCTTGATTTGATGGACGTGCTCGCAGCTTATCAGAGCCGCGCCTCTGCACCATTAGATGACATTGCCCATATGCTGGGTTTTCCCGGTAAAATGGGAATGAGCGGCTCAAAAGTCTGGGATCAGTATCAGGCAGGTCAATTAAAAAGTATTCGTGACTATTGTGAAACGGACGTTCTCAATACCTATTGTGTCTATCTCCGCTTTGAGTTAATTCGGGGAAGTATAACGCAGCAGGAGTATGAAAATGCCATCCTGACTCTCAAAACTTATCTGGCAGGAGAAAATGAACGGCTGCATTGTCAGGAATTTTTAAAGCAGATGGCATAAGCGCTAACAAACTTTATCTCGCTTAAGGGTTTCTTAAGAGGTTTAAGTTATAGTATGTGTGTAAAAACCAGGACTTTCCATGAAACACTCTTTATTTACAGATTCTGATGGTAAATTTTCCTTAAAGATTAAGCCTGACGATAAATTTTTTGTAGCTATCTGTAAAAGGAAGGACAATCCACACTCCTTTAGTTGTCTGGGTGTCATTCATAACAACATCCCGTTGATCCTTGCTGGATTCGGTAAATACAAGAAGAAAAATGCTACTCGTTGTGAAATGGCTTTTTGGCAAGCCGAGGGGGTTATGTATGATGAATCGATCCTGCTAAATACTTCAGGCGCCTATCTGCAGGATGTAACCTATAAAGCGTTTGAAATCGATTACGAGAGTTATAAACGGCATATGGCAGAAATGGCTACATTTTCTTCCGAACAAGTAAAGAGAAAAGTAACCAGCAGGTACTTATCAGCGTTTCAGCCAGTTGAGGAAAATGAGGATGAAATCATTTTTCAGCACCGATTCCTGAGAGACTTAACCTCTGCGGATACAGAGGAGGGCTTTAAACCCGATTACTGTGAAATAAGCCAGCGAAATACCTGCCGACATACCGCTGTCGATATGACCCGTCGCGCTACTCTTTTGGATGATCTTGGCAAAGGAGTTTCACGGCTTTTCTTTCGCAGACTGCCTTTGTCCATGAGATTAAACGAAGGACTTGTTGAAACCGATCATTTCTTTCTGCTGCCTCCTCCGCCAAATGCATTTACCAACATGCATCCCAAAACTCTGGCTATTGCAAAGAGACTCTATAGTCGTCTGGATGAAATGATTCAGATTGGAGATAAAAATCCAATTACCTGTGATAAATTTGAGGCTATCAAGCAGCTTTATAATGAAACCACACAGGACTATGCTTGTGATTATCCAAAACTGATCCATCATATTGAAGACTGGTTAACGGACAAGCGGCGATTAATTGGCACTCATCGAAACGCTCACTGGTTTCAAACGACAACTGCCAGCACCAAAATGTTTAATGAGATCCTTGATGAATATAAGAAACCAAGCGCTGGATAAGTTCACGAACTAACTAGACGATGACTTTCTTATACAGCCACGCGTCTTCAACTCCAGCCTGATCATCATAATAATGTTCTTTGATTCCGTCGCGTAAAAAACCCATTTTTTCATAAAGCTGAATAGCCCCCGCATTGCTGGGTCTGACTTCCAGAATATAGGTATTGATAAGCGGACTAACTGGTAAATCAAGTAACTGAGTTAAAAGCTGACGCCCGACGCCTTGCTGTTGATACGAAGGAGCAACACACAAATTTAAAATATGACAGACATTGAATGCCTGACGGCAAATACTATAACCAAGAATCTGTTGCTGGTTTTCTTTAATAGACTCTATGACCCGGCAATCATAACCAACCAGTATGCAATCTACAAGAATACCGCGGCTCCAGGGCGCTTTATGCCCCTGAGTTTCAATGGTATATACATCATCAATATCTTCAAGCCTCATCGGCCGTATTGAATACTTCACGGGTATCCTTTAGCTGTGTCGTTCCCGCTTGCCTGAAAGTTCTCTCTCCCCTCAAGGGAGAGAGTCAGGGAGAAGGGTTCAAAAATCAACCCTCACCCTAGCCCTCACTGCCATTGAGTTGAGGGAATTTTGTCATTCCCACGAAGGTGGGAATCCATTCCTCAACTGGCATTATAGCTAGCTCAGAGATGGATCCCCGCCTTCGCGGGGAGGACCGTTTATATACAACTAAGCTTAACTTAATGACAGTGATCCTAGCCCTCTCCCAACTTGGGAGAGGAGATTTTTTCACAAGTTGGCGCCAATGCGCCTTCGGGTAATGACAGGAGTCATTTACTTCTCAGTTTTCTTCTTTGGCATATATAAATCCGTCACTGTCCCTTCGAAGATTTCAGAGGCCAAAGCAACCGATTCAGATAAAGTGGGATGCGGATGAATTGTTAGAGCAATATCTTCCACATCACATTGCATTTCAATTGCCAATGAAGCTTCTGAAATCAAGTCGCCTGCATTAATCCCGACAATTCCAGCTCCGAGAATTCGTTTGCTATCAGGACAGAACAGTAATTTGGTCATCCCTTCCTCACGGCCCATACTTAGAGCACGACCGCTTGCCATCCAGGGAAATACAGCCTTTTCATAGGAAATGCCTTTTTCCTTAGCTTCTTTCTCAGTTAAACCAGTCCAGGCAATCTCAGGATCAGTGTAGGCTACGCTGGGAATACATTTTGGGTCAAAATAGTGTTTCAAACCTGAAATTACTTCAGCAGCTACCCTTCCTTCGGGCATCGCTTTATGGGCAAGCATTGGCTGGCCTACTACGTCGCCAATCGCATAAATATGCGGCACATTGGTACGCATCTGGTTATCAACTTTAATAAAGCCTCTATCGTCCACTTTGATACCAGCAGCTCCAGCATTAATCGCGCCGCCATTAGGTTTTCTTCCCACGGCAACCAGAACCTGAGCGAATTTCATGGGTTGTTCAGTGGTATGCTGACCTTCCATAGACACATATAAGGCATCTTTTTTTGCCTCAACTGCGGTAACTTTTGTTTTAAGAAGGAATTTGACGCCTTTCTTGCTCATTCGTTTTTGTAAAACATTGACCAAGTCAGAGTCCGCGCCCGGAATTAGTTGATCCATGAACTCCACGACTGTCACATTCACCCCGAGGGCAGAATACACCGTCGCCATTTCAAGCCCAATGATTCCACCACCAAGAACGAGCAGATCGCCTTTGATATCTGCCAGTTCCAAAGCGCCTGTTGAGCTGAATATTCTTGGATCTTCAGGAATAAACGGCAATTTAACAGATTCACTGCCCACCGCAATAATCGCATTATCAAAATCAATCGTGGTAGTTTGTCCTTCATTCTCCACTGTAATCTGATGAGTACCTGAAAAACGCCCTACTCCGGTTACGACCTCAACCTTTCGCTGTTTCGCTAAAATCTTCAAGCCGCCAGTCAACTTGCCGATCACTTTATTTTTCCAGCCAACCAGTTTAGTGTTATCGAAGGAAGGCTGGTTGAAACTTACTCCCAAATCATTCATTTCATGCGCTTCATCGACCACTTTGGCGATATGCAGCAGGGCTTTTGAAGGGATACAACCCACGTTTAAGCAAACGCCTCCAAGGCTATTGTAGCGCTCTACCAGAATCACTTTCTTACCTAAATCCGCCACTCTGAACGCTGCCGTGTAACCACCAGGTCCACTGCCTAAAACAACCACTTCCGCTTTCATATTTACACTCATTAGACGCCTCTTTTAACGTTTAGCACATAATATTTATTAATAACATTGTCTAAAGCAGAACTCTCCGAATATCTGCCAATGTGTCTGCAATATAGCGAGTAAATCTGGCCGCCTCAGCACCATCGATCACCCGGTGATCATAAGATAGAGATAGCGGAAGCATTAAGCGCGGCTTAAATTCTTTTCCATCAAACACCGGTTTAATGCTGGAGCGAGATAATCCAAGTATAGCGACCTCAGGACTATTTACTATTGGAGTAAAAGCCGTTCCACCGATACCTCCCAGGCTTGATATGGTAAAGCAGCCGCCGCTCATATCAGCAGGCATCAGTCCTTTCTCGCGAGCTTTAGTGCTCAAACGAGCCATTTCCAATGCAATTCCGGCAACATTAAGCTTGTCTACTCCCTGAATAACAGGCACAACCAGACCATTAGGCGTCTCAACAGCAATACCGATATTAAAATACTGTTTAAAAATCAGGTTCTCACCGCTGCTATCTAATGAAGCATTAAATTGGGGGAACACCTGCAATGCTTTACAAACCACTTTAGTGACAAAAGCCAGCACTGTTAATTTATATCCGGATTTACTGGCAGCCTCTGATTCTGATTTACGAAATGACTCCAGGTCGGTGATATCTGCTTCGTCAAACTGGGTGACGTGAGGGATAGTAATCCAGGATCGGTGTACGTTAACACCAGTCAGGCGCTTGATCTTGTTCAAAGGCTTTGTTTCGATCGCTCCGAATTTACTAAAATCAATAGACGGTGCCTGCGGCAATGAAAATCCAGAGCTCGATGGCTTTTCTGCAAGGCGGCTTTTAACATAACTCTGAACATCTTCTTTGCTGATACGTCCCTTTCTGCCGCTGCCTTTTACAAGCTTTAAGTCAACGCCAAATTCTCTGGCTAAACGACGAACCGCAGGACCTGCAAAAACACCTGAACTGCTGCCTGATTCTTCAATTTTCTCTTCACGAACTGGCGCTTGCTTCACTTCTGGTTCAGCTGATTTTGTCTCAAGCGATGGTTTATCTTCCTGAGCTTTAGGTGCAGGCGCTTCTATCTGCTCTGTGGATTTCATTGTAAGGACCAGAGATCCCTGCGATACCTTATCCCCAACCTTCACAGCAACCTTTTCAACGACGCCCTCTGCTGGAGAAGGAATATCCATTGTGGCTTTATCCCCTTCGAGAGTAATCAAAGCCTGATCTTTTTCAATTGAATCGCCTGCTTTAACCATCACTTCAATGACATCAACATCAGTTGCACCGCCAATATCGGGAATATTGACCGCAAGCAATGAAGTGCCTTGTGGAATAGTTGGCTTTTCTTCGGCTTTAGGCTCAGCTGCTGCTTTAGCGACAGGTTCTTCTTTCTTTTGTTCGCTTTGTCTGGCCGCAGGCAGGCCTTCATCAACTGTTAAAACAAGAATATCATCCCCTTCCGAGACTTTATCGCCAATATTAACCAGCACTGAGTGTACCTTACCGGCTTTAGGCGAGGGGATTTCCATGCTCGCTTTATCGGATTCCAGCGTGATTAAAGGTGTATCGATTTGGACCTCATCACCAGGCTTCACCAATAGTTCAATGACATCCACACCAGCCGCACCCCCGATGTCTGGAACCTTAACTTTCATCTCATCTGACATATTTTTCCTCAGCAAACTGGTCAAACTGTCTTAACGAAGCACCTATATGCTGCACTAAGACGCTTAATTCTTAAGGAACTCTCCCTAAATTTTCTCTTTCCTCAGGGGAGAGAATTAGAGAGAGGGGTTTAAACCAACCCTCACCCTAGCCCTCTCCCAACTTGGGCGAGGGGATTTCTTTTTAATCTCCACCTTAAATCCTCTCGCCCCTCAGGGGAGAGATTTAGAGAGAGGGGATTAAAATCAACCCTCACCCTGGCCCTCTCCCAACTTGGGAGAGGGGATTTCTTTTTTAATCTCACCTTAAATCCTCTCGCCCCTCAGGGGAGAGAGTTAGAGAGAGGGGATTAAAATCAACCCTCACCCTAACCCTCTCCCAGCTTGGGAGAGGGGATTTCTTTTTAATCTCCACCTTAAATCCTCTCGTCCCTCAGGGGAAAGAGTTAGAGAGAGGGGTTTAAACCAACCCTCACCCTGGCCCTCTCCCAACTTGGGAGAGGGGATTTCTTTTTTAATCTCACCTTAAATCCTCTCGCCCCTCAGGGGAGAGAGTTAGAGAGAGGGGATTAAAATCAACCCTCACCCTGGCCCTCTCCCTGCTTGGGCGAGGGGATTTCTATTTAATCTCCACCTTAAATCCTCTCGCCCTCAGGGGAGAGAGTTAGAGAGAGGGGATTAAAATCAACCCTCACCAGGGCCCTCTCCCAACTTGGGAGAGGGGATTTCTTTTTTAATCTCACCTAAAATCCTCTCGTCCATCAGGGGAGAGAGTTAGAGAGAGGGGATTAAAATCAACCCTCACCCTAGCCCTCTCCCAGCTTGGGCGAGGGGTTTTCTCTTAAGTTGCCACCTATACGCCAGGAAAGGACAACTTAACTTAAACCCTACTGGGTTATAGGATTTGGCTTATCCTGTTTGATCCCATATTTCTTAAACGCATCAGCCATAACCGATTTTGGCAGACTGCCGTCCTTGACTAAAGCTTCCAAGGCTGCAATGACAATATATTTGGCATCCACTTCAAAGAAGTGGCGCAAACGTTCCCTGGTATCACTTCTTCCGTAGCCGTCAGTTCCCAAGGTTACATAATTCGCATTGATATAGGGGCGAACCTGTTCTGCATATAAGCGCATATAGTCACTAGCTGCAATAACAGGACCCTTTCGATCAGCGAGTAATTGCGTGACGTAAGCTTGCTTGGGAGATTGCTCCGGATTCATCCGATTATAATGTTCAACCGCCAGTCCATCCCGCCGTAGTTCGTTAAAACTTGTCACGCTCCAGACTTCCGAACTTACATCAAAGTCAGAGAGTAACCATGAGGCGGCTTTTTCAACTTCACGCAGGATAGTACCGCAACCCATTAGCTGAACATGGGCTTTCGCTTTCTTCTTATTACTTGCATGCAGTAAATACATTCCCTTGATGATGCCTTCTTCCACACCCTCTGGCATATCAGGTTGAGTATAATTCTCATTCATTACTGTGATGTAATAAAATACATTTTCCTGTCTGGTATACATCCGCTCAAGGCCATTTTGCATGATGACTGCCAGTTCATAGGCGTAGGTGGGATCGTAACTGACACAGTTGGGAATTGTTGAGGCCATGATATGGCTGTGACCATCCTGATGCTGGAGACCTTCGCCAGCAAGCGTCGTGCGGCCCGCTGTTCCGCCCAATAAAAAGCCGCGTGCCTGCATATCGCCCGCTGCCCAGGCCAGATCACCAACCCGTTGAAAACCAAACATGGAATAATAGATATAAAAAGGAATCATGGCTAACTTGTTAGAACTATAAGAAGTTCCAGCTGCTATCCAGGAACAGAACGCCCCAGCTTCATTAATACCTTCCTCCAGAATCTGACCGTCACGCGCTTCACGGTAATACATCACCTGCTCATGATCCACTGGCGTGTAAAGCTGCCCTACGGGAGAGTAAATTCCGATTTGTCTGAATAAGCCTTCCATTCCAAATGTCCGGCATTCATCAGGCACTATTGGCACAATCCGGGGACCTAGTACTTTGTCTTTCAATAGAACTGACAAAATTCTGACAAAGGCCATTGTCGTGGATATTTCACGATCCCCAGTTCCCTTAGTCACCGCAGAAAACGCAGACAAGTCAGGAACAGGCAAAGGTTCAACACTGGTATTACGTGCTGGTAAATAGCCGCCCAATGCTTCACGCTGTTTGCGAATATATTGTATTTCAGGACTATCTTCAGAAGGACGATAAAAAGGAATCTCGGTAATTTCTGCATCGCTGACAGGAATACTGAAACGATCACGGAAAGCCCTGAGTTGCTCAATCGACATTTTCTTTTGCTGATGGGTTATATTTTGCCCCTCGCCTGCAGCCCCCATTCCATAGCCTTTAATTGTTTTTGCAAGAATTACGGTGGGACGTCCTTTATGCTCTACTGCCTCTGCATACGCGGCATATACTTTCTGCGCATCATGACCACCGCGGTTGAGCCGCCAGATTTCTTCATCTGACATGGATTCAACCATTTTTTTCAATTCAGGATACTGTCCAAAAAAATGTTCTCTGACATAAGCGCCGTTATTGGCTTTATAAGCCTGGTAATCGCCGTCAACGCATTCTTCCATGCGTTTTTGCATGATTCCAGTTTTATCACGGGCGAACAGGTTATCCCAGCGGCCGCCCCAGATCACTTTAATTACATTCCAGCCCGCCCCCCGGAATATGCCTTCCAGTTCCTGAATAATTTTGCCGTTACCTCGTACAGGGCCGTCCAGGCGCTGCAAGTTGCAGTTTACAACAAAAATCAGATTATCCAGTTTCTCTCTTGCGGCAATAGACAAAGCACCCAGTGATTCGGGCTCATCCATTTCACCATCACCCAGAAATGCCCAGACCTTGCGGCCTTCCGACTTGATTAAGCTTCTGTTTTCAAGATATTTAAGAAAACGCGCCTGATAAATAGCCTGCAGTGGCCCTAAACCCATTGATACAGTAGGGAATTGCCAGAAATCAGGCATTAACCAGGGATGAGGATAGGATGATAATCCATCAACCTCTACTTCCTGGCGAAAGTTGGCTAACTGTTGCTCTGACAAACGTCCTTCAAGGAAGGCGCGAGCATAAATACCAGGAGAAGAATGGCCTTGTATATAAATCAAATCGCCGCCATTTTCGCCATTCGGGCCTTTGAAAAAATAGTTAAAACCGGTTTCATATAAAGTGGAGGAAGATGCGTAAGAAGCAATATGACCTCCCAGCTCAGGAGCATACTTGCCAGCACGAAGCACCATAGCGACAGCATTCCAGCGAATGAGTGCGCCAATTCGTTTTCCAAGGCCTTCATCAGGGGGCATCAATTGCTCTTCATGCGGTTTTATCGTATTGCGGTATGGAGTATGGATTTTATTTTCCAGGGCAACACCTTCTGCATTCGCTTTGTTCAGTAATTGTTGCAGCAAAAAAGCAGCCCGCTCATTGCCGTCATTATTGACCACAGCCTGTAAAGCATCCAGCCATTCACGGGTTTCTATTGGGTCAATATCGGTATTTATTTCATTCGCCATGAATGTTTCCTCGTAAATCTAATGTGTTAACAAACTGGGGCAGCTCTCAGTTCCTTATGAATTTTTCCGCCACAGGCCTGGATGCAAACCTGGTAATCTGCTTTGCAGTTACAAGTTGTTTTGCGGCATTGTAGTGGATCCCGGTAAGATTTCAACTGACGTGCAATAGTTCCCCCCCGAATAACCTGTTCCCGCTGATACTGACGGTAACTGAGTTTGCTCGTCTGGTTCGCATGAGCGGAACATTGCACACAATTATTTCTGCAGCTTCCCTGGCATTTTTCTTGTTTAATTTCACAACCCTGAGAGCAATTCTCAAATTCAATATTGGTTTCTCTGATTACTCGATGCTCAGAGCATGCGCTAACAAAGAATAACAAACATGTCATTAATACAAAAACTACCTGTTTCATAAAATTACTCACTTTCCATAATTGGGTTGATATTCAGTAACTTTAATTACCTGACGAAAAAGCGATCTCTTTACAGCCAGGCAACCAGAGTAAAGAAAGCAATCAGCACTAAAAATACAACCAGCGCATGCTCTACAAGAGTCTGAGCATTGGTTAGGCTCACGGTGTCTCCATCATGAAGTTTTGCAGCAAAAATTCCACCCTCACTGAGAAATTGTTCATTTGTATCTGGGGCACTCAGGAATCGTTCTCTGTAAAAGATAAATCCACGCTGAAAATTTCCCACCAGTAGATATAACATGACAGTAACCCTTGCCGTTACCCAGTCCAATAGGCTAACTATTAACTCTGCCGGCTGAGCAATGGGCTGATATTTCACTGATAGTGTTAATAATCTGTAGAATAAAAGTCCCAATGGACCAGCCACAATATACCAGAAGATAACCGCGAATAATTGACTATTCACCAGGTAGAAATAATGACCAGCCGTTTTGTCTCCATCAGAGTGTGCAGGGTCTGAGTTAACGGGATAAAAAGGATTTTCAGGACCAATGCAATAATAAAAAATAAAAAGATTCAGTAATAATCCGATAAAACCAAAGAACCAGGGGCCAATTAAACACAAGAGCAACCAAAGCAGTAAAACCGGTGGCAAAACAACGAGAGCCAAAAGAAAATAAGAATTTTGTAAAATTTCACTCCTGGGAAGCATGCCCGCTATACGCTGAAAATAAGCGCCAAACCAATTAAATCGATGCTGTGAAACCGAATGAATCAAATAACGCTCACTGAGTAATGAAAGTACAATAATCAACAGTTTCATAGTTAGTCCTTACGCATCTTGTCAGACAACGCTATCGGCGTTGGGTATTTTAATACTACTAAATAGGAAGAAACGATAAAGGTCAAAATTGTGGTTGCCTGGATTAAATTAGTCGCCACTTCCGAAATTAGTTTGGTACTAAATGCTATACTGCCTACTAATAGAGAAAATTCACTTGCCTGTCCTAAACGCAACCCCACCTCTTTGGCAACGCTCTTCTTTTCACCTGCCTTAAACAAAAGAAAATTAAATAATACAGGTTTTAAAATTAACATTAGAATAGAGAGTAGCAAAGCGGGAATAATCACTTGCGCTGCAAATCCGAAATTAAAGGTCGCACCAATTGAGAAGAAAAACATAACCAGGAAGAAGTCACGAAGTGGTTTCAGACTTTCCGCAATGTAAAGTGAAATGGGACTTGATGCCAGAGCAACTCCAGCCACAAAGGCGCCAATATCTTCAGAAAGCCCTACTTCCTGGGCAAGCACTGACATACCCAGACACCAGCCAATGGATAACAGGAAAACATATTCCTGGGTTCTATCAAATCGTGCCAGTAACTTAACCAGAATATAGCGCTCTACCGCAAAGGCAAACAAGGTTAGCGCTGGCAATGCGACACCCACCAGAACCAAATCATCAACGGAGTACCCGCCGCCCTGCTGTGCACCATTAATCAGGATCAGAACGATAATGGCAATGACGTCCTGCATAAGCAGGATACTAATCATAACCTCACCGGTATGCTGGTGATGCAGAATGGTTGTGGGTAAAAGTTTCAGACCGATAATCGTACTCGAAAACATCATTGCTGCGCCCAGAACCGCAGACTCCATATTGGTTAATCCAAACCAGCGGCCAATCAGATAGGAAACCAGAGCAAAAAAGATGGAACTCACCAGTGCAATCCAGGTAATCTTTTTAAGCATATGAACCAGATTTTGAGGCTGCAGGTGAAGGCCAAGTAAAAAAAGCAGGAACACTATGCCCATATCGCCAACCTGCTGAACAGTGCTGACATCACTTACAAGCTTTAACCCCCAGGGCCCCAGAACTGCGCCTAATAATATGTAGGCTACTAAAAGCGATTGCCTGGTGTAAAGCACCAAAGTCGAGAAGACAGCAGCTCCTGCAAAGATTAGGAAAATAGTATAAAAAACCGAACCATCATGCATAAACACAAGCCTCGAACATGCTAACCATATAGAAATGAATATCGATTATTAAGCGATTTCCGAATAAGGCACCACTGCTTAACCGTGTATAAATACTGCGCGAACTAAGAATATCACAGTTTAGCGTTAATGTTATGAATAATTAGACAATTAATCGCTAGTGAACGCAAGCCTTCATACGAGACAGTCAGTGATAGCCTTCCTGTGTCGATTTCCCTCGAAATACATGATAGGCGTATGCAGTGTATGCTATCAGAATAGGTAACATAATCACTACACCTACCAAAATAAAGAGCAGGGTTGAAGTCGGTGCCGCCGCTTCCCATATAGTAACCTGATGCGGGATCAGGTAAGGAAATACGCTAATGCCGATTCCCGTGTAGGCACATAAAAATATTATCACACTACAGATAAACGGCCGCCATTCCTGCTTGAGATTAAGGCTTCGCCATGTCATCCAGATCATAAGTGCTGTGATCGCGGGCAAAGGCAACAGCAGAATAAAATTGGGAAAACTATACCAGCGCTCAAATATTTCACTGCTATGTAAAGGTGTCCATATACTGACAATAACAAGAAAGAAGCTGACCATTATCAGAAAGCCTCTGGCAAAATGAATCATTTTTCGCTGCAGATGCCCTTCGCTTTTAATGATTAGCCAGGTAGCACCCAGAAGCCCATAACCACAAATCAAGGCAATTCCTGTTAATAGGCTAAAGGGAGTAAGCCAATCGGTTTCGCTGATGGTCATCGCTGCTTCATTAATTGGGAAACCGCGCACAAAACTACCTAAAATGACTCCCTGAAAAAAAGCGGCGGAAATCGAGCTGATTGTAAACAACCAGTTCCATAGCGGCTTTGAACGTTCCGCTTTAAACCTGAATTCAAAACTCACTCCGCGGAATATCAATGCCAATAACATCAGCATTAAAGGCATATATAAAATGGGTAATAAGAGACCATATGCTATGGGAAAAGCACCATAAAGCACCGCGCCTCCAAAAACCAGCCAGGTCTCGTTTCCATCCCAGACCGGTGCCACAGAATTCATCATTTTATCGCGCTCTGCTTCGCTTTGGGTAAAGGGGAATAAAATACCTATTCCCAGATCAAAGCCATCTAAAATGACGTACATTATAATGATAAAACCTAAAATTACCGCAAAGAGAAAAGCCAGCATTATTCGTCCTCTCCTGGTTTGTCGGTCATATACTGGAAGGAATGATGCTCGGACTTGTCTGCATTAAGCGCATGGGGCCCGAGTCGTATAGTTTTGAATAAGTAAGTCAGATAAAAACCAAAGACGATGCCATAGACGAGCACGAGTAAACTAAATGATATGGTAACTTCCTCCGTACCAATTGCGGAAATAGCGTTCTGAGTCCTTAGGAGATTATATACGACCCAGGGCTGACGGCCGATTTCCGCTGTTAACCATCCGCTAATGCTGGCGACGAAACCTAAGGGAGAAATCATCAGACACCATCGATGGAACCAGGAAGCATGGTAAAGTTTACCTCTGAAACGCAAATAAAGGGCAGCCAGAGCAGTCAATAGCATTAGCAGCCCTATCCCCACCATCACACGGAAAGAAAAGAATACCGGTGCAACACGCGGTTGATCTGCAGGTGGAACCGATTTAAGCCCCAGCATTTCACCATCCCAATGGTGAGTATTAATGAGACTGGCCAATCCTGGAATTTCCACCGAATAATAATTTTTCTGTTCTTGCTGCGACGGCCAGGCGAATAATACAAGCGGGGCAGCTTTCTGTGTCTCCCAAACGCCCTCCATTGCAGCGGTTTTTAATGGCTGATGCTCGTGTACAACCAGACCGACGACATCGCCAACAAAAATCTGTACTGGAACAACAATTAAGGCTGCCCACATAGCAAAAGAAAGACAGGTAGTGGCGACCTGGTAATGAATCCCTTTGATTAAATGATAACTTGCAACCGCAGCGACCACGAAACAGGTAGTCGCATAGGATGCAAGAAGCATGTGGATCATACGCGGTAAAAATGAAGGATTGAATACCACTTCCAGCCAACTGGAAACCACATATTTCCCAGCGATAAGCTCATAACCGGTTGGCGTCTGCATCCATGAGTTTGCGGACATAATCCAGAACGCAGAAATTGTTGTACCCACAGTAACCAGCAAGGTGGCGATAAAATGAAAGCCTGGCGAAACCCGATTCCAGCCAAAGAGCATAACGCCAAGAAATCCTGCCTCCAGAAAGAAAGCAGTCAGGGTTTCATAAGCAAATAAAGCTCCCAGAACATTGCCAAATTGAGCAATGAAGGGTCCGAAATTAGTTCCTATCTGATAGGCAAGTACAATCCCGGAAACAACCCCCATCCCAAAGGTTAAAGCAAAAACTTTGGTCCAGAACTTACAAATTCTAAGATAAAGCGGGTTTCCAGTTTTAAGCCATGCAGACTCCATTATAACCAGAAATACGGCTAATCCCAGATTTAAGGTAGGAAATAATATATGAAAACCAATGCTAAATCCGAATTGTATCCTCGATAAGAGCTCAACCATTCACTTCTCCAGGGGATGTGGGAACAGGCTTGTTATGAAAATAAGGCAATAAACAGCTTATTATAACGCTCAAATCAGTCCAGGCTCAATTGAAAATTCATAATTATCTGGTGGATCGCATGAATCACCCACCACGGACAAGCGTCTCAATAGACAATTCCTGTTCAAGCTGATAAGATTTTAATTTTCTCTTAACAGCCAGCAACAATTTGGGTTAAAATAGCCTGTTGTAATATTCTTTGGGAAATATCGTTTGTCTAACTATTTCAGGGAGCATAACACTTAATGGTATACGGCAACGAGCATTTACCTGCTACTGTAAAGAGTCGCCTTTCTTTTTTAAAACCCTGGATAGTATGGGGACTGGGTTGTCTTTTCTACTTTTATGAATGGGTTTTGCAGGTCTCACCTGGCGTAATGAGTAATGAGCTCATGCGTGACTTCGCGGTTACCAGTCAGACACTCGGTATTATGTCCGGTATTTATTTTTATTCCTACGCCATCATGCAATTACCCGGCGGCGTTCTGATGGATTACTTCGGTCCGCAGCGATTGCTAACGATAGCCACACTGATTTGCGCATTAAGTACAATTGGTTTCGGGATGACTGAAAATTTCTTTGCTGCCTGTTTCGCACGCCTGATGATTGGCTTTGGCTCAGCATTTGCTGCGGTGGGCGCGATGAAGCTTGCCGCCAACTGGTTTCCAGCAAATCGTTTCGCTCTTCTGACTGGAATGATGGTGACCATTGGGATGTTAGGTGCCATTGGGGGTGAAACACCCCTTGCGATATTCATAGATTACGCGGGCTGGCGCCATAGCATGACTATACTGGGCTGTATTGGTATTGTACTGGCAATTCTAATACTGCTAATCGCAAAAGATGCTCCATCGGAAGGCGCTATCCACCACGAACATCATTCTGACGAAGAACCTTTAGTTTCCAGTCTGCTCGCTATTATCAAAAACAAACAACTCTGGCTTGTCGCCCTTTATGGCGGCCTTATGTATATGGCAACCCCGGTATTTTGCGGATTATGGGGCGTTCCCTATCTTATGTTCAAAATGGGTATCAGCAAAGCAGTTGCCGCCAATCTTATCTCACTGGTTTTCGTAGGCTGGGCTATCGCAAGTCCTTTATGGGGAATTTTTTCTAACCGAATCGGCAGAAGAAAACCTTCACTCTACATCGGTAGCATCGGTGCGCTGATTACTTCCTTGTTATTTTTATATGCCCCAATTGAGTCCAAACTGGTTACTCAATTCCTTTTGTTTTTATTCGGAGTATTCTCCTCAGGTTTTCTACCCGCTTTTGCGGTTGCCAAAGAAATCTGCAGCCGCCGCTATGTCGCTACCAGTCTGAGTTTTATGAATATGATGAATATGGTAGGGATCGCCATTGCCCAACCTTTAATCGGTTTTATACTGGATTGGTTGTGGCAAGGCGAAATCATTGATAAAGTTCGCGTCTATCCCTTGGAAGCCTACCACATTGCTTTGGCCATTTTGCCAATTGGCATACTGGTTTCCCTGCTTATATTGCCCAGGATAAAAGAGACTTATTGTAATAATGTTCAATAATGCACTTTTGAAATCTATTGAATGAGAAGTTGAAGAAGCTATGTCTAAAAAATTATATATTAAAACCAATGGCTGCCAGATGAACGAGTATGATTCCTCAAAAATGGCAGAAGTCTTATTGCAATCGCATGGTTTACACAAAACCGAGCAGGTGGAAGAAGCAGATGTTATTTTATTAAATACTTGCTCAATCCGTGAAAAGGCGCAGGAAAAAGTGTTCTCCCAGTTAGGCCAGTGGCGGGAATTTAAAGCACTAAATCCCGATGTGATTATTGGTGTAGGTGGTTGTGTGGCCAGCCAGGAAGGAGCCGATATCATCAAACGGGCACCTTTCGTGGATCTTGTATTTGGTCCGCAAACACTTCATCGCCTGCCCGATCTGATTGAAGAACGTCTTAAATCAAAAAAACCAGTAGTTGACATAAGTTTTCCCGAAATTGAAAAATTTGACCATTTACCAGCTCCACGAGCAGAGGGACCAGTCGCATTTGTATCAATTATGGAGGGATGCAGTAAGTATTGCAGCTACTGCGTTGTTCCTTACACCCGGGGCGAAGAAATCAGCCGGCCCTTTGACGATGTATTGGTTGAATGCTATCAATTAGCCGCTCAGGGAGTGAGGGAAATCAATCTTCTGGGTCAGAATGTTAATGATTACCGTGGTAAGATGAATTCCGGGGAGGTAGCTGATCTGGCTCTTTTGATTCATTATCTGGCCGCAATTGATGGAATCGGACGCATCCGCTTTACCACCTCGCATCCACTGGCATTTTCAGATAATTTAATCAATGCCTATGCCGAAGTTCCGGAACTTGCCAACCATCTGCATCTACCCGTACAGAGCGGTTCTGATCGCATTTTAAGTATGATGAAGCGCGGATATACTGCACTTGAGTTTAAATCAAGAATCCGCAAATTACGTAAAGTCAGACCTGATATTCGTTTATCCACCGACATAATCGTTGGATTTCCCGGAGAAACCGATAAAGACTTCCAGGATACAATGGATTTGGTTCATGAAATTGGCTTCGATACGTCGTTTAGCTTTATATACAGCGCCAGGCCAGGTACACCCGCTGCCAATTTACCTGATGAAACACCGATGGAGGTAAAAAAGCAGCGTTTGCAGATATTACAAAATCGCCTGCTGACTAATGCCTCAAATTATAGTAAAGCGATGGTGGGAAGCACTCAGAGAATATTGATCACAGGAGCTTCCAAGAAAAATAAAGAGCAACTCGCTGGACGAACCGAATGCAATCGCGTGGTCAACTTTGATGGCCCTGCATCATTAATTGGTCAGTTTAGATCAGTCAGCATCACTGAATCCTTACCAAACTCCCTGCGTGGCCGTTTAATTAAAGATGAGGAACTGGCACTTAATGATTGACGTTGATACAAAAGAATTAATGATTCCCCGTGAACTCCACGGGGAACGCATTGATGTGGTTCTCGCCAGAATGCTACCTGACTATTCTCGCTCCCAGCTCAGCCAATGGTTAAAACAGGGAAAAATTACTGTTGATAGTCGAACTCTTAAACCTAAAGACAAAGTAAATCATGGAAGTCTCATACAACTGAATCTTGACCAGTTAACAGAAAATAAAACCGGAATTGCCGAGGCCGAAGACATTCCACTCGATATTGTTTATGAAGATGACTATCTGCTGGTAATTAATAAGCCCGCAGGTCTTGTTGTTCACCCCGGGGCAGGAAATTGGGAGCACACCCTGGTGAATGCTCTTTTGCATCATCTCCCGCAATTATCCGCATTACCACGTGCAGGTTTAATACACCGCCTTGATAAGGATACCACCGGTTTGCTGGTAATCGCCAAAACACTGACTGTCCATACTCAATTGACAAGGCAAATGCAGGAGCGGGAAATTCATCGCCATTATCTGACTCTGGTTCAGGGGCATTTAATCTCCGGAGGAGAAATAGCCACCTGTTTTGGCCGGCATCCATCAAACAGGCTGAAAATGGCAGTTTGCGCGCAAGGCAGAGAGGCAGTTACCCATTACTCAATCAAAAAACAATACCAATACTTTACCTTGCTTGAAGTGCAGTTATTAACTGGAAGAACGCATCAGATCCGCGTACATATGGCTCATATCAAGCATCCGGTGTTTGGTGATCAGTTGTATGGAGGGCGAACCCGCGTACCCGCCGAGGCCGATGAAAGCCTGATTAAATTGTTGCAGCAATTCAAACGGCAGGCACTCCATGCTTACACTTTAAGTTTTGAACATCCGCATTCTGATGAGATGGTGAGTTTCAGCGCCCCATTACCTGAAGATTTCGCTACTTTGCTGAGTGCACTGGATCAATACAAGGAAAATAAATGACTTATTTGCAGGCCAATTGGAACGCAGCAGCGAATGTCAGAGCAGTGACCACTACTCGTTTACAAGGTTTCAGTCAGCATCCCTTTGATAAAAACAATCTGGGACAACATGTCGGAGATAATCCGGAGCATGTGCAGGCCAATCGAGCCTCTCTGGTGGACTCACTCAAACTGCCTGCAGACCCTGAATGGCTTGAACAGACACACAGTACGGATTGCGTTATTGTAGAGCAGGATAATAATCGACAGGCTGATGCCGCCATCACGCGCTCCAATCAGCGCGTGTTGGCGATTATGACTGCCGATTGTTTACCCATCCTACTCTCAAATACCCAGGGAGATGAAGTGGCGGCTATTCATGCAGGGTGGCGCGGATTGGCCAATGGTATTATTGAAAACACCCTGGCTAAAATGACCAGCAAGCCTCAGGATCTCATTGCCTGGGTCGGACCTGCGATTTGTCAATCCTGCTATCAGACCGGCCCAGAAGTATATGATTGCTTTCTCACACAATACCTATTTGCTCATGATTGCTTTTTGGCTGATGATTCCAAATGGCGGGCGAATCTGTCTGCAATCGCTGAAAAAATTCTTGCTCATCACCATGTCGCTCAGATCGCTCAGTCCAATGTCTGTACATTTGAGCAAAAAAATGAATTTTATTCCTACCGCCGTGCAGCACAAACAGGTAGAATGGCCACTCTTGTGTGGTTTATTTAGTAACAGGTTTTAATAACAGGAAAAAAAATTATGTTTCGTCATTTGCGTTTATTGGGGAGCGGTATCTTACTGGCTCTTCTCTCCTCCTCCGCCCTGGCAGCAGAACAGGAAGCTCCGATGCCAAGTCTTGCTCCCGTTCTTAAAAATGCGATGCCAGCCATTGTGAATGTCGCTGTTCAGGGGGTTCTTCCACCGGCAGGCCCAACTGAAGACGAAGAGGATGAAGATAACAATCAGGAAACCCAGCAAGGCACTCCTCCCAAGCCTAAAAAATTTCAAAGCATTGGCTCAGGCGTCATCGTTGATCCTGAACACGGAATTATTATTACCAACGACCATGTGATTCGCAATGCCAATCTTATTACGGTCACATTGAACGACGGCAGACGTCTTAAGGCCAAACTAATTGGCGGCGATGCGGATACTGATCTTGCCGTGTTGAAGATTGATGCTAAAAATCTGAAAACATTGCCTATTGGTGATTCTGACAAAGTAGAAGTTGGTGATTTTGTCGTTGCGATTGGAAATCCATTCGGATTAAACAGTTTCGGAAACAGTCAGACCGCAACCTTTGGTATCGTTAGCGCCATGAAGCGCAGTGATCTGAATATTGAAGGCATCGAAAACTTCATTCAGACAGATGCTGCCATCAATCCAGGTAACTCAGGCGGTGCACTGGTTAATGCGAAGGGTGAGCTCATTGGTATTAACACAGCCATTCTGTCTCCATATGGTGGTAACGTGGGAATAGGCTTTGCCATTCCGGTCAATATGGCTAAGGACGTTGTTCAGCAAATCATGCAGTTCGGTTCTATTCATCGCGGTCTGATGGGAATATTTGTGCAGCACCTGACTCCTGAACTTGCACAGGCCATGGGATACTCTGAAGATTTTCAAGGTGCATTGGTTGCACAGGTCAATGAAGACTCTCCCGCAGAAAAAGCCGGTCTTAAGCCTGGTGATGTGATTACCCAAATCAACAATACTAAAATTACCCAGGCCACTCAGGTTAAAACCACAATCAGTCTGCTGCGGGTAGGTAGTGAAGCCAAAATGACTGTACGCCGCGACGGGAAAGATATCACGCTTACCGCTGTCGTCACAGACATCAAAAAACATGAGCAAAAATTGCAGGCCAATAACCCATTTCTTTATGGACTTGCGCTTCGCAATTATGAGCAGGATTCTCCCCTTCATGGCAATGTGGTGGGTATTCAGGTTACTGGCGCCTCTGAGAACAGTGCCGGATGGAGAGCAGGATTACGCCCAGGCGATATTATCATTAGTGCAAATAAGCAACCAACGCCTAATGTTAAAGCCCTGCAAAACATTGCCATGCAGAAAAAACAACAACTTCTGGTACAGGTTTTACGTGGTCCAGGGGCATTGTACATTCTGATTATTTAAATACTAAGTTAAAGAATCACTGCAGGTTGGCCAAAGCCCAACCTGCGTGTAATTGCAGAGTCCCTTGAGGCAGTCACCGAGTTATCAAGCTCTTGCAACTAGTCGTTTCCGCGGCATTGCTGCATAAAAAAGACAAAGCTGAGCTGATATATGTTCTCCAAACAAACGAGAGTCTTCATCAAACTGTGTCATGCCATGTCATCTCGAACGCAGTGAGAGATCTCTGAATGCTGGCACAAACCTAGATTTGGGAGATCTCTCACTGCGTTCGAGATGGCGGTGAGTAATGACACAGTTTAATAAACACTCTCAAACAAACTGACATACACAGAATTTCTTGATGCCGCAAAAAAAGTATTTTTACCACTTGACAGAATAGCCAATCCGAGACAAAATGGCGACCTTCGTGGCTATGTAGCTCAGCCGGTTAGAGCGCGGCACTCATAATGCTGAGGTCGGTGGTTCGAGTCCACCCATAGCCACCATATCCTTCATTACGACACATCATCCTCAATATTGACGAACCATTCTGTTAAATTCAAACTAAAACAGGTTGTGAATAAATTTGATTTTAATTCAATCAAATCGTCTCAACGTCATCCTGAACGCAGTGAAGGATCTCCTGAATGTGGCTCAGTTCAAGCAGTTTGAGATCCTTCGCTACGCTCAGGATGACGTACCTGTGGAGTTACATTAAAACTTCTCTTCATGAAGATTGTATTAATTTGATAGAACAGTAGTTATCATACACGCTCATTACAGCATCATTTCTTTGGATCTTAAAGAGCAGTCAAATCAGCTCTGGCATCGGATTGAAGACGAGTTAAATCAATTACTCCCCAACGAAGAGGCCCGCGAGCATCTGGAAGGATCTTCCACATGCAGCTTATTATAACTTAAGCTCCTGAAAGCACCTGTTTTAAAGGTATTTAATTCACAAAAAGTCTATTGTCGCCGTTCTTTTTTCGCTATGATGTGGGCAACATGGATTTAATGGTTGTTGAATGCGAACAGGTGCGTTAGTAATTTCTTTATTGTTTCTAACATTCACTGCTTTTTCTGCAGAGGTTGGTCTTAAAACAATAACTATCGATGGTGAGAAAGCTTATGTGCTGGAAGCTGGCGCTTTTCCCAAAGAAAGCAGTGCCTTACAGCTTAAGCTTAAATTGTCTGCCCTTTTTAAGCAGCCATTAACCATTGATTATCAGACAAACAGAAAACTGTTTGTCGTCAAAATGGGGCCGATTAAAAATCTCGAACAGGCTAAAGAACTCCAGAAATTATTAGGCAACGACACCCCCAAATCAGTCAGCACTCCAATTGCCTCAAATTCTAAAACAACTAATTCAGGCACTGCCCCTTCTGCTGATTCCACAAAAAAATTGTGGAACCTGCGAGGTGCCGATATTCGAGCGGTGATTGCTGAAGTCTCACGCGTAACCGGCAAAAACTTTATCATCGATCCGCGGGTCCAGGGTAAAATATCGATTGTCGCCAGCACACCCATGTCTGATAAGGAGCTCTATCAGGTCTTTCTTTCCATGTTGCAGGTTTCCGGTTATGCCGCTATCCCTTCAGGCGATGTTATTAAAATTGTTCCCAATATTGACGCCAAAACGATCTCTCCTGATTACGAATATGATTTAAAATCTCCCCCTCGCGGCGACGATATGCTGGTTGAAGTGATCCCGGTGAAGTATGTTCCCTCCGAACAACTGGTGCCGGTATTGCGCCCGCTGATGCCGCAATGGAGCAGTGTTTCCGCCTATGCGCCTTCCAACATGCTGATTCTTTCAGGCCGCGCAAGCAATATCCGTAAACTGGCCTCGATTATTAAGCAAGTTGATAGTTCGACTAGCAATGGAATAGATATCGTTCCCTTGCATTTTGCGCTGGCGATGGACGTGGTGGCCACCTTAAAAGATCTGATGAAAACTCAGCCCGGTTCAACAGTTCATTCGCAAACGATGCTTGCAGCAGATGATCGAAGCAATGCGATTTTGATCAGCGGCAATAAAACAGAACGGATTCGGCTTCGTCTTTTAATTTCCCGATTAGACAGACAACATCCTAATGGTACTAACAGTAACACCCAGGTAATTTATCTGAATTATTTACGAGCTGAAGATCTGGTTCCTATATTGGCAGGTATTGCCCAGGCCAATTTCAGCGGGAATGTCGGCACAACAATTGGTACAATCACACGCCCTGAGCTTGACAGCACAAACCCCGCTTCCAGCCTTGTTTCCAATAACAGCTCATCCAGTTCCTCCAGTAATAGCAGCAGCGGTAATAATCCCTTCGGCCAGGGGGGCCAATCTGGCAATCCGGCAGCGACGCCAAACACCACTGGAAGTACCACGCAAAATGAAGGAAGCACAAAACCAACCGTTCAGATTATTGCAGAACCGAACACTAACTCAATTATTCTCAACGCCCCTGTCAGTCTGATTCGAACTTTAAAGGCAGTAATCAATCAACTGGATATCAAACCCGCTCAGTTGCTGATTGAGGCATTGGTTGCAGAAGTGGATGAAAGCGACATCAATAGCCTTGGCATAGAATGGGGTACTGATCGCCAGACAGGCAATCCCGCCAGTTTTTCTCCTGGATTCGCCATTATCAATAGTAAGACCAGTATCGATGATTTCCAGGCACAGATTTATGCTCTGGCCCGGGCAAGGAAGGCCAATATTTTATCCACGCCTTCCGTTGTGGTTCTCGACAACCGCCAGGCGAAAATTCTGGTGGGTAAACAGGTTTCAGTCGCGTCAACCACTTATCCTAACAATGCCGGCGGTACCACCACAGCGAGCCCCTATGTTACCTTTGACAGGGTCAATGTCGCCTTGCATTTATACGTTCGTCCCCAGATCACTCGCGGCCAGGGTATTCAGCTACAGATTGATCAGGGTAATGATACGCTGGATCCATCAACAACTTTGAATACTGATAATCCAACGTTCAAAATCAGCAGTATTGTGACCGCAGTCCATGTTGAAAGCGGCGATATCGTGGTATTGGGAGGACTAACCCAGGATAGTCTGGCAAATGATGATAATAAATTACCGATTATTGGGGATATTCCCGGTGTGGGAAGGCTTTTTCAACATAATATCCGTAATCGTGAAAAACGGGTGTTAATGGTATTTATTCGTCCTATAATTTTAAGAAACCCAAGAGACTCATTTTCGGTAACTGGTGGCAAATACAATGATCTGAGAGAGTATCAGCTTGATTCATTGCGTCAGCAGGAAAGTTTCCACCAAAGTGACGATGAGATTGTTTTACCTGCTTTGAGTGGAGCTGAATTGCCAAAACCATTTAACCGTGCCATTAAGCAAGTAGTTATCACTCCCATGCCGACTAAATAATGATGGAAACACAGGATAAACCCAGGCAAATTCCTTACGGGTTTGCCAAAAATAATGGTATCGTAGCCGCCCCCCCTAATGAGCAAGGGGTCGCCCTGGTTTATCATTTACCGCAACCCTCTTTCTCAGCTCTGGCTGAATTACAGCGCTCCTTACAATGCCGTCTCGAATTAAAGGAAGTCTCGGATACCGAATTCCAACAGCATCTGGCACATTATTATGAATCACGCTCCTCAGTACTTGATGCCGCAGAAGGGATGGAAGAGGATATGGATTTATCCCTGCTGGCGGATCAACTGCCGATGAGTGAAGACTTGCTCGAAAATCAGGATGATGCACCGGTTATTCGATTAATCAATGCCTTGTTCACTCAGGCTATCAAACAAAAAGCCTCCGATATTCATATTGAGACCTATGAAAGCCGAGTGTTAGTCCGTAATCGGATTGATGGTGTCTTGCATGAGGTGCTGGAAATTCAGCGTGCAATCGCCCCGCTGGTTATATCAAGGGTCAAAGTTATGGCCAAGCTTGATATTGCCGAAAAACGAATTCCCCAGGATGGCCGCATCGCCTTACGAATTGGCGGGCATAACATTGATGTACGCGTATCTACCCTACCCTCCAACCACGGTGAACGCATCGTGCTTCGTATTCTTGACAAGCAGGCCGCACAGCTCGACCTTAGCTTATTAGGAATGCCCGATTATATTCTTAAAATCATGCGAGGAATGATTGCACAACCGCATGGTATTATTCTGGTGACCGGTCCAACTGGCTCAGGTAAAACAACCAGCCTTTATGCAATGCTCACCGAATTAAATGAAGTAAGCCGTAATATTCTCACCATTGAAGATCCCATTGAGTATGATTTACCAGGGATTGGCCAGACGCAGGTTAATACCAAAGTGCAGATGACTTTCGCAAAGGGCTTACGCGCCATTTTAAGACAGGATCCGGATGTGGTGATGATTGGAGAGATTCGCGACCTGGAAACTGCCGAAATTGCGGTACAGGCGAGTCTTACCGGGCACCTGGTACTTTCCACCTTACACACCAACAGTGCGCTTGGGGCTTTAACCCGTTTAAATGATATGGGGGTAGAGTCTTTTTTACTTTCCTCCAGCCTTGTTGGATTAATTGCGCAGCGCCTGGTCAGAAGACTATGTCCTCACTGCAAAGCCCCTCATCATTTACGACCTGATGAAAGAGAACTCATGGGACTTACTCCTGATATGGATACATCAAAAGTATGTGAACCCAAAGGTTGTGAGGAATGCAATTTTCTGGGCTATCGTGGACGAAGCGGTATTTATGAACTCATCCCTGTTGATGAGACTTTACAAGGAATGATTCACCGTAACGACAGCCTGCAGACCATTGAGAAATATTTAAGGCCAGCTGTTCCCACAATTCGCGGAGATGGTTTCAAACGAGTGCTGGCTGGCGACACCTCACTCGCCGAGATATTAAGGGTAACCAGTCAGCATTAAGCTTTTTTTTTCTTGAGCTAAGCATTTAAACCCTCTCTCTAACTCTCTCCCAGAGGGAGAGAGGATTTTAAGTGAAATTTTTTTAAGAAAATCCCCTCTCCCTCCGGGAGAGGGCTAGGGAGAGGGGCTGACTCCTACAGCAACAAAATCTTTATTCAGAGAGAAAATGTATCGCTAGCCATCTGAATAATACTTTCTTCAATGGGCGTAAGACTCGCTAAACCCCCATCGAGGCTGATGCCGACAGAACCGCATTCCAGTGAAGGGGGCGTGCTTTTTCGCCGGGGCTCTTTCCATAAAGAGGAACTGCTCTCTGATGCATTTAGAGATTGAACTCGTTTAGCTGGTTTGGATTCTCCTTCACCTGGCATCGCTCGCGAAGAACCAAAGAAAAGCAGCTGTGCTTTAAGTTTCCCTATAGCTGTTCTTGGACTATCCGCATTTTCTCTATTCGCTGGCTGCGTCTTTATTCGTTCAATATGTAAAAAGAATGACTGAAGCCTTTGTTTGTAGCAATGCTCTTCAATATAGGGAAAACCCATCTTTTTTACATAAATCTCATTATTAATTTTTATTGCACGGGCTACACTTTCACTCAAAGAGGTCAGCGTACTCTGTAAGAAAAGGTACTGGGGTTCCGACAAGTGAGTCATGGATTTCAGCCAGTTATGAAAAACCGATAATAACTTTGGTAAAGAGAGTTTAGGTAAATCCAGTTTATCCCCTATTTTGATTTTTGGCAGCAGATTCTGATCCAGAAAATCCTGGTTGAATCGCTGCAATATTGAGGTTACGTTAGAAAAATTAATCTGGCTTAAATCCAGAAATACATTCCTGGGATATAACACATAAGAGGCTAAGGACTGCTCATCCTCATTATAAAAATTATACTTAGCTAAAAATTCACGTATATCCGTACGAAAACAATCGGCTTGAAACTGGTTTTTACATTTTCTTTCATAGAGATTGAGAATAGTGCCGCCCACCTGCTCTGATTTGGAAATCAATTTGGAGTTACCTTCGGAGGCCTTCGTAATATCTCCCAGTATCCCAGGGATAAACGGCAGCGAGCTATCAAATGAGCTTGCCGCACGGCGCAGCCATTTAAAATTTTCCTGGTTGCTGACCAGCTCATCAAGCTGATTATAGACTTCACGATCAGCTGGCGTTAGTTTTTTAAAATATTTATTAAGCCGAAGGATGCGATGAGAATTCAAGACACTCGCTATTAACATCAGATGGTTCAAATCAGCTTCACTTTCTCCCCTGAAATTACAAAGCGCCTGGGCTAATTGTAAAAGCAGTTGCAAGACATTCGCTACATTTTTCGAGGTTTGGCTTAGAATTTTCTGTACAAAATAATTATTTAATTTATTAAAATTATCTGTACATTGAAGAATTGTCCTGGCTTTATCTGATTGATCAGCCTTAGACCAATTATTATGCCTGAACTCTTCCAGTGAAACGTTTCTGTAGAAATCGCGGGTGAGCATGCGTAACTCATCGGCAATTAACTCCACTTCAGCACTGCGCTCTCCAGGTTTCTTTTGTAATGCACTATCTACAAGGGCATCAAAACTGCACCGCTGCGAAATTTTTGGATGATTGCTCCAATCGACCAGTTGCCGATAGTTCCTGAAGAAGGGAGAACTGTGAAGATTAACGAGCTCGTCAAATAATTTACTTAAAGGAACCCCTAACTCATCCAGGCCTTGCGTATAATATAGACTGCGTTTACCGAATAAGCTCAACTGATTTTGGAAAGAGGCCTCATTGGGAATGTTGCCAATAGCTCCGTTATAATAAAGAAGCTGCCAATTGAAATAGTGAGAAAGCAGTTTTTGTCTTCTGTCTAATTTTGGAAAAAGGAGATACAAACCATTCAGAATTTCTTCAAAACTATACTCCTGTTGCAGGCCGAGGATTTGTCGATTCAGCAACTCAATAGGAAAGTGCCCACTCTCAAAACTAATACTCGACATCTCCGTCATACTCCAGAGAGCCTCAAGTAACTTTGCCTTATTAGAGTCCATGGTTTCAAATGAAGGTGGAGTATTCTTTACATAGTTCTGATTAAAGCCTTCGATTAAAATTAACTGGAGATAATTTTCCACTAGCCTGAAGTGCTTTTCATAGAGTTTTTTTGATTCCTCCTGAACAACTGGTTGAAGAACCTGCAACAGTTCTGCCAGTATTTCCTGGCTTTTGCCATTTTTAAAAATAGTCGCTTCCAGTTGGCTATCCGCATAGGATAATATTCTTGATTTTTTAATAAAATCAGAAAGTTGTCTTAAATAGACTATTGATGTGCTTTTTTCGTTATAATTTTTAAGCAATTCAAGAAATGTGCGAGAGAAATCATCCAGAGACTCGTCTTCCTGGGATTGAAAAGAATCTCCTCTCATCAATTGGAGTGCCTCTTCCCAGGTATACCTTCTGTCATTTTCAAGCTCCGCCATGATAGAAGATGTGTTTCCAGCGGGTAAAGGGCAAAAACGAGGAAAGGTCTTTCTGATTTCCGATTTTTTTGATGAGGACGTATCACAGGCAACGAGACTTAAGGATCTTAAGCGCTCCAAATCCTTACTCACCAGTGCATTCAATACGGCTCGATTATTGGCGGCCAGGCCGAAAGCTGACTCACCCTGCTCATTTCTTGCCAATACATCATTTTTTTCCTGCTTAACCAAGGCTTTTATCGCCCAAATTCGTCCGCTTTTTACTGCAATATGCAACGCAGTATCGCCGTTTCTTGTTAAGCGATTGATTAGACCAGGACGAATTTCAAGAATATTTGCCAACAAAGTTGAATTGTCTTTTTCAGTTTTCACAAGGTAATGGAGGACACTTTGCCCTTCACTATCCTCTCGAAATAGTAATGGCCAAAAGCTTTGATTTTTAAGTAGCTCAAAAAATATATCTTCTTTATTATTTTCAAGCAGACAGTGAAAGAGAGACAAGTTGCTAGCGCTTGAAGTAGTGCTTTTATAAGCTAATGCCATGAGCCCAGGATTTTTCGACAATCCATTGATTAGGGCCATTGAGATTTTCTTGTAATTTTGTTTGCTGTGAATAAGTTCCAGTATTTTTTTCTTGTTCAAAATAAAGTCCTTTTTTTACAATAACATACTGATTAATAGAAAAAAGTGAAGATAGAGAAAAAAACTCACATTTAGGGTAAAAATTAATAATAGGTTTAAATAGCTCGATTGCCAAGACATTTCAGATAATTGCTGAAATTTAACTTGCTAATATTGACTTAAGCATCGTTGTTTAAAATAGATTAATTTAAAACTTTGCTTAGATATCATGGGCCCTCAAGATTTTCGCCAATTATTTGAAGATGATAACCTGGAAGATTTGCTCAAATTTTTCAGGTCCTACCCTCAAATTGAACGAGCCTGGCTTTCCGTGTTCAGTCCGGAATTAATTACTTTCTGTATTCAGTTTGAAAGCAGCAACATTGCCCGATATTTAGCTGAACGGGGAGCAGTTGATTTAGACCAGCTCATTTCATTTTGTGAATCAAATAAAAATAAAGCCCTTTCTCCTGAGAAACTTGAGTCTTTGATTCAGTTTATTCATCAGGTTCAGAAATGGAAAGGCAACAAAGGCTTTTTGCAAAGCGAATATTACCTTCAAGTGATAACTGAAGCGATACAATCTGGTAATCTGGATGATGTCCGCTATTATTTGACTCACTTTCCTGAAACCCGATATCTTCGGGATAGCAGGAAAAATAATTTTATACTCATTGCAATTCAGAGTTCTCAAATAAACATTGCCAAAAAGCTGATTGAGAGCGGATGGTATCTACCTTATATTTACAGGAATGAAGCTAATGAAACAGCCTTTGACCTGGCTGAAAAACTTCAATTAACCGAGCTTTGTTCTTTTTTGTATTCAACCTATGATTCCCAATTGCTCGATATTTTTAATCGGAACATTTCAAACGACTCAGTCTTTGATGAAAATGATGATCTTTCCATAAAAGGTTTAGCATTAATGCTGAATGCTAAGGGAAATAAAATCAGATCACGCCATCAGAACCATAAGGATTTATCTGTCTATTTTATCAGCGGTGATTGCCATGCGATTGAACTCGTGCAATTTGCTGAGAAATTTTTTGTGTCTGATAAAGACCGCTGCCACATCTATCATGATGATGGCGCGCATCGCTGTCTGGTTGTTTTAGAAAAAATCGATGAAATCTTATATATAAATGTTGTCGACTCTCTGGCTACATGGAATTTGCAACAATTTATTCTGGATTTACTGAATAGCGGAAAATATTCCATATCAGGTGAAGATGTTGTCCTTTTGAAATCTCAAACCGCTCAGCAGTCGGCTGCCACGGGATGCCGCTATTATGCTCTGAAAAATTTATCAATGGTGTGCAGATACCCATCGTTCACCAAAGAAGTATTAAAAGACAAGTACTTCATCAGTGAAGAAAACGTTGATGGAACAACTATTATTTTCTATCGTTTGCCGCCTGAGTTCATGCATTTGACAAGCTCACCCAAGCAGCTTAAGCAATATATTGCTAATAATGAGGACGCAAGACAGGTTCTAAGGACCAGCAAACAAGGTGAGGCCCAGGATTTGCGAGCCTGGGCCTACCATAAACGAGATAAATACGGTATTCAAAGCCCGGAAGCACTACCTAACCGAGAATTTAATCCGGATATTGAGGTCGGAGAGAATAATCCGCGAGAACTACTAAAGAATAACTCCATCTGGTATTTTGCAAGCAAATATACTAAATCAGTAATTCCAGAAATGCTGAGATCCAATACACAGGATGAATTGAAAACGATGATTAAGAAGGTTGACTGGCGTAATACGCTATTTCATTCCAGTAAATCTCGGGAGTCTAATGTAGCAGACCTTGAGGAGAAACTTGAATCACTGCAGCTTGAGGGTCCCTCAAATCAGTCCGCTTAATTGTGCTACTGTGTCCTTCTCACAGGCATCCCGTCATCTCGAACGCAGTGAGAGATCTCCTAAATCCTGGTATGTGCCAGCATTCGGAGATCTCTCACTACGTCGAGATGACATGGCATGGCTGCGTATTGAAATTTAAGTTCAGTTTTTTCGCCGCCAGCTGGTTCCAGCAGCGCTATCCGCCAACTCCACACCGCTTTCGGCAAGCTGATCTCTGATTTCATCAGCACGCTTCCAGTTTTTTTCAGCCTTGGCTTGTGTACGCTCAGCTATAAGCTGTTCAATAGTCGCCTTATCAATACCTGTGGGCTCAGCTTGTAAAAACTGCTCGGGCTCTATTTGCAGCAAGCCAAGAACTTCAGCCAGCTTCTTTAAGGTCGCAGCCTGGCGTCGATCACGGGTTTTATTTAACTCATGGCTCAGTTGAAATAACACTGAAAGAGCGATCGGGGTATTAAAGTCATCATTCATCGCCTCATTAAACTGATTAGACCAGTCAGTATCCATCTCTTCATTGCCTGAGAATTCAATATCCTTCAGTGACTGGTATAACCGGGTCAGCGCCTTGGCCGAGTTGCTTAAATTCTCATCTGAATAATTCAGCGGGCTGCGGTAATGGCTGCTTAACAGAAAATAACGGATCACTTCGGGATGATGGTTCTTGAGCACATCTTCAATAGTGTAAAAGTTACCCAAAGACTTCGCCATTTTCTCATTGTTAACCTGCAGCATTCCCACATGGATCCAATAATTGGCAAAGGGTTTTCCAGTTGCCGCTTCACTCTGTGCAATTTCATTCTCATGATGAGGGAACTGTAAATCCAGGCCTCCGCCATGAATATCAAATTGCTGACCTAACTCATGCATCGCCATTGCTGAGCATTCAATATGCCAGCCTGGCCGTCCGTCCCCCCAGGGAGAAGGCCAACTGGGTTCGCCGGGTTTCGCTGATTTCCATAATACAAAATCAAGAGGAGAACGCTTCTCTCTGACGACCTCGATTCTGGCACCTGCTACCAGCCCTTCCAAATCCTTGTGAGATAATTTGCCATACTCTTTGAAGCTGCTCACCTCAAAGCATACATCGCCATTATCACTGATATAAGCGTTTTTGCGTTCCAGTAATTTTTCAATTAACTGAATGATTGAATGGATGTGAGCTGTAGCACGCGGCTCAACATCTGGCGGTAAGATATTTAATGAACGCTCATCATTATGCATGGCATCAATAAAATGGCTGGTCAGTTCATTAATAGAAATGCCCCGCTCCTGCGCCCGCACGATAATTTTATCGTCAATATCCGTAATGTTTCGCACATAGGTCACTTCATAATTTTGGCTGCGCAGAAAGCGTACCATCGCGTCAAAGCAAACCATAGAACGTGCATGACCTAGATGGCAACGATCATATACGGTGATACCGCAGGCATACAGGCCGATTTTACCCGGGGTTAGTGCTTTAAATGCTTCCTTTTGTCTTGTCAGCGAATTATATAAACTTAACATGCCTGCTCTCTTAACTAATTTTTGTCCAAGTGTCTCTTAGTCCAACCACACGGTGAAACGCTTTCACCTGCCCTGCATCGGTTTCATTGACACAGTAATATCCCAGACGCTCGAATTGATAGACTTCATTCTCTTTAGACTTTGCCAGTGATGGTTCGCAATAAGCCTGCTGCACCAGTAATGAATCATGATTCAAAAACTGCATGAAATCGTCCTCACGCCCCGGATTCGCATCGTTGAATAAACGATCATACTGATAAATAGTAACCGGATAAGCGTGATGTGCGGAGACCCAGTGAATAACCCCTTTTACCTTTCTGCCGACCGGGTTTTTTCCAAGTGTTTCGGGATCATAAGTACAGCGCAACTCGACAATTTCACCATGTTCATTGCGCAACACCTCATTGCAGCGAATCACATAGGCGTGTCTTAAACGCACTTCTGCACCGACTGTCAATCTAAAATAATCTTTCGGAGGGTTTTCCATAAAATCACTGCGCTCGATATATATCTCACGAGCAAAAGGAAGGACTCGATTACCAGCATCCGGATCCTGAGGGTGATAGGAGGCGATAAGCTCTTCCACCTTATCCTCAGGATAATTTTCAATAACCAGTTTAATGGGTTCAAGAACACACAAAGCCCGTTTAGCATGGCGGTTTAACTCATCCCGAACACAGGCTTCCAGAACAGACATGTCAATAACGGAATCACTGCGGGAAATACCAATTTGCTCGCAAAATTCACGGAGAGCCGCTGGCGGATACCCTCTTTTACGCATGCCGCGAATGGTAGGAAGACGGGGATCATCCCAACCGTTTACAACATTTTGCTCAACCAACTGTCGCAGCTTGCGTTTACTGGTGACTGTGTGTGACAGATTCAGGCGTGCAAATTCGGTTTGAATGGGTTTAGCCGGAACAGGCAGGTTATCGATAAACCAATCATATAAGGGACGATGATCCTGGAATTCAAGCGTACATAGCGAGTGAGTTATCTTTTCGAGTGCATCCGAAATGGGATGCGCATAATCATACATCGGATAGATACACCATTGATCACCTGTGCGTTGGTGGCTGGTATGTCGAATACGATATAGTACCGGATCTCTCATATTAATATTGCCGGATTGCATATCAATTTTGGCTCTCAGCACATGAGTTCCGTCAGGAAACTCCCCTGCTTTCATTCGCTTAAATAAATCCAGATTCTCCTCTATGCTTCGCGTGCGATAGGGACTTTCTCTACCTGGTTCCTGCAAAGTTCCACGATAGGCTCTGATTTCTTCCATGCTTAAGCTGTCCACATAGGCCTTGCCTTCTTTAATCAGCAACACCGCATAATCATACAATTGCTGATAATAATCAGAAGAATGAGTCATCTCGTGCCATTGAAATCCCAGCCATTTGACATCTTCGATCATTGCATGAACATATTCTTCTTCCTCTTTGATTGGATTGGTGTCATCAAAACGGAAGTAGCATTTTCCGGAAAACTCTTCTGCCAGACCAAAGTTCAAACAAATTGACTTGGCATGACCTACATGTAAATAGCCATTAGGCTCAGGAGGGAATCGGGTAATAATTTCTTTATGCTTTCCAGTCTCCAGATCATCAGTGATTAACTGTCTGATAAAATGAGCTCTTTTTTCGTTAATTTCTGTCATCGTATTATCCATCTATCGCATTTCGGATCGAATTAGTTAAAGTATTCACAGCCTGTTTAATATTCTTTTTCTGGTTAAACGCATCAATCATCGCGTTAATTAGCGCAGCGCCCACAATGACGCCATCAGCAAATTCAGCGACATCCGCAGCCATTTGCGGAGTTTTAATTCCAAAGCCTACCATTAAAGGGATGCTTGTCTGCGTTTTTCGATACTGATAATTTTCCCTGACAGCCTGCATATCCAGGGCGTCTGAGCCGGTAACGCCCTTTAAGGATACGTAATACAGATAGCCCTGGCCATATTCATTAATTAATTTCATTCGCTCATCTGAAGTCGTGGGGGAACATAAATAAATGCTGTACAAACCCTGCGAGCGCCAAATTTCATTCACCAGTTTGCTTTCTTCGGGAGGTAAATCCACTAAAATCGTTCCATCAACACCGACCTCTCTGGCTTTTTTTGCGAAACGCTCATAGCCATAAATTTCAATGGGATTGACATAGCCCATTATCACAACAGGCGTATTGCTATCCTTCTCTCGGAATTGCCTGACCATCTCCAGGACCTGATCGCAATTCACCTGATGGCTCAAAGCGCGCTCCATAGCCGCCTGAATCACCGGCCCCTCAGCCATAGGATCCGAGAAAGGGATCCCCAATTCAAGCACATCCGCGCCTCCTTCAACCAGAGCATGCATTAACTCCACAGTATGCTCAGGTCCCGGATCGCCTGCCGTTATATAGGGGCTAAGCATTTTCTTATTAGCCGCTTTTAATGCCGAGAGCGTTTTATCAATTCGATTCATTCAGTCACTCTTACTTGCTTGGTTAAATCGTCATCCCGTCAATTTCCGCCACGGTGTGCATGTCTTTATCGCCGCGGCCTGACAGGTTAACAATAATTTGCTGGGAATTTTTCATCTCTGGCGCCAGTTTCATCGCATAGGCAACTGCATGGCTTGACTCAAGGGCCGGAATGATTCCTTCAACCCGGGTTAAACTGCGAAAGGCGTTCAGCGCTTCGTCGTCTGTAATACCTACGTATTCAGCACGACCGCTGTCTCGAAGCCAGGCATGCTCCGGTCCTACACCGGGATAATCAAGACCCGCAGAAATGGAATGAGTATCCTTTATCTGACCATCTTCATCACAGAGCAGGTAGGTTCGATTGCCATGCAGCACACCTGGTTTTCCAGCAATCAGGGAAGCCGCATGTTCTCCAGTTTCGATACCCTTGCCAGCAGCTTCCACACCGAATATCTTCACCGCGGGATCGTTCAGAAAGGGATAAAACAAGCCAATTGCATTCGAGCCGCCTCCCACACAAGCCACAACCGCATCGGGCAGGCGACCAGTCTTATCGAGCATTTGCTGACGCGACTCTCTTCCAATGACAGCCTGAAAATCTCTGACCATCTGCGGATAAGGATGCGGTCCTGCTACTGTGCCAATGATATAAAACGTATTATCTACATTACTAACCCAGTCACGCATTGCTTCATTGAGCGCGTCCTTTAGTGTTCTCGAGCCTGAAGTTACTGGAACAACTGTCGCACCCAATAGCTTCATACGATACACATTACTCGATTGGCGCTTAATATCTTCAGAGCCCATATAGACAACGCATTCCATTCCCAGTTTGGCAGCAACAGTTGCTGAGGCAACTCCATGCTGGCCTGCGCCGGTTTCAGCAATAATACGGGTTTTACCCATCCGCTTGGCCAATAATCCCTGACCAATGGTATTATTTACTTTATGTGCGCCGGTGTGGTTCAGATCTTCCCTTTTCAGGTAAATTCTGGCTCCACCCAATTGCTTGCTCAGGCGCTCGGCATAGTACAAGGGGCTAGGCCTGCCGACATAATCTTTTAATTCAAAATCCAGTTCGGCAAGAAACTCGGGATCATTTTTATAAAACTCATAAGCTTTCTTAAGGTTTTCAAGCGCAAACATCAGCGTATCTGCAACGAACATCCCACCGTAGGGGCCAAAATGACCAAATCGGTCCGGCAGCTCATTAATGCTCATGTATTCCTCCTGCCAATTCGACAAAACGAATCATTTTGTCATGATCTTTAATACCTGGAGAACTCTCCACTCCACTGCAGACATCCACCGCATCGGGATGACAGGTCTCAAGCGCCTGTACGATGTTTGCAGTGTTCAATCCCCCCGCCAGGATGAGCGGAAGTCTTCTCTGTAAAGGAATTAGATTCCAGTCAAATACTTGCCCGCTGCCTCCTCTCACACCAACTGAAGGAGTTTCCAGCAGCAGAGCAGAAGCAGTTTCATACTTTGCTATTGCGTCATTAACGCTAGCAGAAGACATCACTGGAACGGCCTTGATAAAAGGACGGTTAAACTGCCTGCAAAACTCCGGCGGCTCATCCCCATGAAACTGCAGGCAGCTAACTGGCAGCTCATCTAAAATATTCTGCACCATCTGTACAGCAGGATTGACCAGCACGGCCACCAGATCAACAAAAACAGGCCAGTCACGAACCAACTCCCTGGCTTGCTCCAGAGAAACATGACGGGGGCTGGCCGGGTGAAAAATTAAACCAACGGCATCGACGCCCAAATGAGCAGCCGCCATGATATCTTCCCGGCGGGTCATCCCGCACATCTTGATCCGGACGCGTTTATTCATTATTTGTTCCAGAGAAATAAGGGGCCAAGCGGGCCCTGAATAACGCCATAATCTTTTGGATAACTTACATTGACCAAATATAGCCCATAAGGAGGAGCAGTTTCCGCACCCAGGCGCCGATCCTTTGCCTGCAGCACTTCCCCAACCCATTCCACCGGTTTTTTTCCAGTACCGACCGCAATCAGGACACCAGCAATGTTGCGCACCATATGATGCAGAAATGCATTGGCTGTAATATCTATCATTACTAAATCCCCATTACGTGTCACTTCCAGAGTGTGGATATTACGCATGGGCGTGTTGGACTGACATTCTACCGAGCGAAAGGACGTATAATCGTTTTCTCCAAGCAGAAAACGGGCAGCCTCTTGCATGGAGTGATGCTCAAGCTGCCGATACTGCCAGGTCACATTGCCTCTTAATAAGGCTGGCCTTATAGACGAATTATAGATGATATATCGATATCTTCGTGAAAGCGCTGAATAGCGGGCATGAAATTCCTCCGGCATTTCTTTTCCCCATTTGATACAGACATCTTTGGGAAGAAATGAATTGACTCCATGAATCCAGGCACGAATCGTTCTTTGCTTTTCACAATCAAAATGGATGACCTGATTGGTGGCATGAACCCCTGTGTCAGTTCGTCCGGCGCATACTACTGAAATGTCCATATCCGCAACACGGGATAAGGCATTTTCCAAAACTTGTTGAATCGTATGCAGGCCTGTTTGCGCCTGCCAGCCATGATACTGGCTTCCGTCGTATTCAACCCCTAAGGCAATACGCATGGCATTTCCTGCTCAAAAGGCCCAATGTAATACACCGTTATTATTTTGTCTATAGAAGTTTATTAAGAACCTCTGTGATGGCATTGAGAACTCTCAGATTATGTGTAGAATTCAGGGAATTGTACTGGAATCCTGGATCCCAGCGAACAAGCCGCGGAACGTAGGGAAGCACTGCCGTTAAGTTAAACTCAGTTGTATATTAAACCGTCTTCCCCTAGAAGCCGGGGAACCATCTCTGAGCTAGCTATAATGCCAATAGAAGAATGGATTCCCGCCTTCGCGTGAAGGACACAATTCATTAACTTCATGGAATTAGTCTGTGATCTCAGCGAGGAGCTTTTTCGCCTGCTCCCTCTGTTCTTCATTCCCATGCTCAATCACTTCCTGCAAAGATTGTCTGGCGGCCTGAAGGTCATCCATGCTGATATATGTTTTGGCCAGAGCCAGCAAGGTGTCTAACGCGGATTTACTTGTTACCAGCTCTGAGGCCTTTTCTTCGGGCTTCGTATTATTGGCAGTTTCCGGAGCAGCAGGCGCAATCGGTGGCTGGCTAGTGGTTGTTTTCTCTTCGTCCAGATTCATTGATGCAAAAAAATCCTTTTCGTCGCTGGATAATTCTATTACTGCTTCTGCTGCTTCTGGCTCGTCTGCCTTTTTCTCTTCACTTGCAGTAGTCTCCTGCAGTGGAGGCAAGTCGCTTTTATCGAGGACAAAGTCAAGACTGCGATCATCTGATTCAGACGACGATGAAGTTTCAGGCTGGTTTTCCTGAGTTAACTTTTTATGCAGACCGGGTTCAAATTCCAGGGTATAGTCCGCCTCGGACAATTTTTCCTCATCATCAATGACTTCATCAGCAGAAGGTTCATCTTCTCGCTCTGATTGGCTGTCTATCGATTCCTGAACACTCTCAGCAGGAATATCCTTTGGCATATCCAGTCGCTGTGCGCTGAGTTCTGCCTGTAAAATATCATCGCGCTCCTTATCATCCTGAATCTCCGGTTCTCTTTCTTTGGCCTGCTCTGTGGTGCCGGGAGCAAAAGCCGGCCTTTCAGGAACCTGTTGGCTTAAATCTTCCTTTACTTCAGGCACAACCGGTTCGAGCTGAGGCTTTAGTTCCTGCAAATTATTTGACCACGGTTTTGCTGGCAAACTTGCAGCCACCGGGGCACACTGGGGCTTTTCCGTGCGCCGTCTGCTAATTAACATGCCTGACATAATACCTAAACTGATACCCCCTGTTAGCAGCAACAGATACCCCCACCAGGGCAGGCCATTGCTGTCATCATTTAGTTCATTAACCTGAGCTTTTAAACCTTTTCTTTCTGTAATAAATTGACTTATCTGCGTCTTAAGTTCGGAGAATTCCTGATTTTGCTGCTGCATCTTTTGCAGCAATTGCTTATTGTCGCCCTGGAGAGCAGAAAGTTGTGCTTTTAATTGCATATTTTCAGAACGGACGGCATCAATTGCTGCGGAATTTACGTCCATCTCAGCTTTCATTTTGAGATCAGTTTGTTTGGCCCCTGCTTGCGCCACAGTATCAGGCTTGGGTAATAATGATGTAAATAAAACTGGCTGGGTGGACTTGTCCTGCTGAAATGCAGGAACAGGCAATACTGTTGAAACGCCTGGCTGTTGCCTGGTTTTTTGGTCAAACTGCGAACTGCCAGTCACTGCGTCTATATAGGGGGGTAACAGGACATGCTTTATTTCACTCCCTGACTTCCAGGCGATATCGTGTGCCTCTACTTCTTTTTTTGCCAGATCAGCAGGTATTTTTAATACTTCCTCATTCGATGGAATTCTAAGCCGTTCTCCGATTTTCAGACCATTCAGATTGCCCTGTGTGAATGCCTGAGAGTTGGTGCCCACTATGGCAAGGATTACTTGCTGTAAGCTGGAGTCAGTTGTCACATAACGCTGCGCAATTTGCCAGATATTTTCATTAACCAGGGTTGGGCCATAACTCGCCTCTTTCCGAACTTGATGAGCAGCATCGGGTAATTCCACAATATGCGTAAACACTGGCTTGTCTACAACCCCGGGTCCTTTTATCGTCTTGCTTCTGATTACTTTATCACTATGGACTACAGTAACCAGTTTATAGCCGGGAGGGTCAAGTAGAATAGTATAGGATCGGTACAACTGTCCTTCTGCCCATGCCAAATCCACAACCAATTGCAAAAAAGGCTCGGTAATTCGCTCCTGGGATGTCAATGCAATAACGGGTTTGCCTTTTTTATTTAATCGGACGTCAAACTGGATGAACGAGAGAATTTCTTTTCTCTCCAGACCAATCCGTTCAAAATCTTCGACCGAAGCCAGACTGGCTTTAATCCCGTTAAGTGGAATACCATCAATATCAATCAAGGGAATTTCACCCTGAAAGGGCTGGTTAAGATAGGAGCTTACAGTGAGTTCGCCCATGCCCAGGGAGTAAACGGCAAATGGCATAGTAATCGTTAATATTGCAGCATACAGACGATTTAGTTTCACAACACTCCCTGTAGGAAAAACTCTCAATACCAGGTTCTGTGGACAAATTTTATTGTGAGCGAAAATGCGGATAATTAAAATATGTTCACGGAACCTAAGATAAAAGAACAAAATTATCATCTTCATTCAATGGATTCAAGCGAAGTTATACTCTTTAACGATTTAACATTTGCATATCAATTTGCTCTATTTCATAATGCCGGCCATCAAAATCCCTGTTCTGCAGCTAAGCTATTGATAGAGGCATAATCATTCGGGGTAATGTGAAATTGAAGGAGGTAATCAATGACTGCTCAAATACTGGATGGGAAAACTGTCGCATCCCAGCTTAAATTATCTCTTAAAGAAGAAATTAATCAAAGAAAATCCTCTGGCGAAGTAACTCCTGGTCTCGCGGTTATCCTGGTTGGGAATGACAGCGCATCAGAAGTCTATGTCGCTAACAAGCGCAAAGCCTGTGCTGAAATCGGAATAAATTCCTATGCCTATGATTTACCAGTTGATACCGATGAAAAGACTTTGCTGCAATTGATTGAGCAGCTCAATCAGGATGAAAACACACATGGTATTTTGGTTCAACTGCCACTGCCTCAGCATATCAACGAAGGAACCATTATCGAGGCTCTTTCGCCTTTAAAAGACGTCGACGGCTTTCATCCCTATAATATAGGCCGGCTCGCTCAGCGCTCCCCCCTGCTAAGGCCCTGTACTCCCGCTGGAATTATTGAGCTTCTGAGAAGTTATGACATCCCTCTTTGGGGCACTGACGCATTAGTGATAGGCGCCTCCAATATTGTAGGCAGACCAATGATGCTCGAGTTTTTGCTGGCAGCCTCTACAGTGACCATCACCCATCGTTTCAGTAACAATCTGGAAAAACATGTTCGTAATGCAGAAATCATTGTAGTCGCCACGGGCAAGACAGATGTGCTAGATACAAGCTGGCTGTCAGAGAATCAGATAATAGTTGACGTGGGAATACACCGACTGCAAGATGGCAGTCTTTGCGGCGATGTGGATTATAAAAAGGCGGTAGAAAAAGTCGCCTGGATTACACCGGTTCCAGGCGGAGTTGGTCCAATGACTATCGCAATGCTGCTACAGAATACATTGATTGCTTCAAAACACCTCACTGGTTCGTGATCCGGTCAATCATCTATCAAGCTCATCCCAGTCAAAATCACCATCCAGCTCATCTATTTCTTCACGCAGCCGTTTTTTTTCGAGCCGCTCCTCCAGCATTTTTCGAACACGTTTTTTGTGAGAGAGTTGTTCTTCGTCTTCATGAGTATACTCATAATCAGAAAACGAGTAACTGTCATCATGCTCATTTCGCAAACCCATACCCGCCTCCTAAACGCAACTTTAGTTTTTTTATCAGCCCAAATCAGTGCAAGACTGATCTTAATTTGAGTATAGTGCAAAAAATAAAAGAGCTGTGCAGTGTATGCTGTAACTGGTTTAAAACGTATAATTGCTTAAATCTCATTTTTTGAAAGTCTTTATGCTCAGTTATCAACACGGTTATCATGCCGGCAATTTTGCGGATATCGTTAAACATTTCGTTCTCACCAACCTGCTTTCCAGTCTGCAACAAAAAGAGAAACCTCTGTTTATTCTGGAAACCCATGCCGGACGAGGGCTTTATGATCTTCGCGATCGGCAGTCGAATAAAACAGGAGAATATCTGGCGGGAATCGCAGAGGTCTGGAAATTTAAGAAAAAAGCGCCGACGTCTTTTGAATCGTACTTAAAAAGCATCCAGAAATTAAATAATGAGGAGCTCAGATATTACCCGGGTTCACCCTCATTAATTATTGATAATCTGCGTCCTCAGGACAGATTAACAGCATGCGAGCTGCACCCACGAGAATTTGACCATCTCGACTCCTTGTCTCACCAGGGCAAGCGCGTCCATTTTACCCATAGTGACGGGATGCATAATCTCACAGCCTTGCTTCCTCCACCCGAACGCCGTGGTTTGATTTTTATTGATCCATCCTTTGAGATAAAAACAGAGTACAAGCAGATCCCTGAGAAAATGGGCCTGGCTTATAAAAAATTTGAAACCGGCGTGTTCTGCCTCTGGTATCCAATTATTGATAATCGTTTACATGAAAAGCTTATTCGGCATTTGGGTGCCATCCCTGCTAAACAAACACTAAACATTGAGTTCCATTTGGGCGTTCCAGGCGATGGAATGAATAGCTGCGGCTTATGGATAATAAACCCGCCCTATCTGCTCGAGGAGCAGGTTAAAAGCGGTCTGGATTATTTATGCTCTATAATTAACCCCAAAAAATCATTTTATCGTATTGAAAAGACGGGGTCTTAATTCAAGAGAGGAAGCACAATGAACATTATTCCTGTACCGGCATTTTCGGATAACTATATCTGGACACTAGTTAATGAAGAGCAGCAGATAGCCATTTGTGTTGATCCGGGACAGGCCCAACCGGTTTTAAGCTATGTCAATACACACAAGCTTCGCCTGGATGGCATTTTACTCACTCACCATCACGCTGATCATATAGGCGGTGTACCCGAATTGCTTAATCATTTTCCTCTTGCCTGGGTTTATGGTCCGAATGATCAGCGGATACCACAACCCTTTCATTCGATCACCGAACCCGATTCGATTACATGGCTTGATTGTCATTTCAAAGTACTTGAAATCCCAGGCCATACCAGCAGCCATATCTGCTATTTTGAGCCTCGATTAGAAGCCTTATTTTGTGGCGACACACTTTTTTCAGCAGGTTGCGGGCGAGTATTTGACGGCAGTCTGGAGGCGCTGTTTGGGTCACTGACCCGCCTTGGTCATTTGCCGGGAAGCACAAAGGTTTACTGCGGCCATGAATATACCTTGCAAAATCTTCGCTTTGCTAATCAGGTTGAACCTCAAAATACAGATATTCAATTGGAAATGAGCAAGTTTAACCAGCCAGATTATCACTGCTCTCTGCCTTCGACCATCGAAAAAGAGAAGCGTATCAATCCCTTTCTGCGGACTACAGAACCCTCTGTTATACAGTATGCAGTCAATCGAGGATGTTCTTCAGTTGAGCCATTGAGGGTATTCAGACAGCTTCGGGAAGATAAAAATAATTTCTCGTGAGAATTGATTAATAAATCGACAGAAACAGTAAATGAGGCATTAAAGGGTTTATCCTGAATTTGATCTTTAGTAAACTGACTTCCCCTTATCAGAAATAGGTTCGCACATTGAAGTTTAAATTCAATTATATTTGTGGAATATTTCTTTATTTATCAATGAATCTTTGTTTTGGCTGGGGTTTTGGTCATTCTGTTCCCACGGTATGGGAGGTATTGAGAAGCCAGCTTAAAATGAATCATGAAGTCACACAGCCTGAAGTTCAAAGCCAACTGCAATGGCTCATCAATCACCCCGGCTATCTGCAAAAACTGGCCCGTGCAGAACCCTATATGTATCATATTGTCACTGAAGTTAAAAAACGGAATCTGCCAGGAGAACTGGCCCTTATACCCATGCTGGAAAGTGCCTACGATCCTTTTGCTTATTCAGGAGCCGGCGCTGCCGGCTTATGGCAGCTCATGCCGGGAACAGGAACTAATCTTGGTTTAAAACAGGACTGGTGGTTTGATGCCAGACGAAGCATCACTCCTTCTACCGATGCGGCCCTTAATTATCTGAATTACCTTGGCCGATATTTTAATGGAAACTGGGTTCTGGCTATTGCAGCCTATGATTCAGGCGAAGGAACTATTTCAAGAGCCATCAAAAACAGCGGTCAGACAGGTCGCGCAGTTAATTTCTGGGTATTACCGGTTCCGAATGAAACCCGCTTTTATGTACCCCGATTACTGGCGCTTGCCGAAATTATTAAATACCCGCAGCGTTACCGGGTCAGTCTTCCTGAAATACCGCATGTCCCCTATTTTGAGGAAGTTAATATTGGCAGCCAGATTGACTTAAACCATGCCGCTAAATTGGCTGGCATTTCCTACACGGATTTAATAAAATTAAATCCTGGATACAATCGCTGGGCCACAGCGCCTTATAAGCCTTTCAAGCTATTAATTCCTGCTGCCAAAGTAGCCGCTTTTAATCGTAACCTGGCTCATGTTCCACGAGAGCAACGCGTCAGCTGGACCAGGCATCAGGTGCGGAAAGGCGACAATCTGAACTCTATTGCCCAACGCTATTTTACAACTGCAAAATTATTACGTGAAGTTAACCAGCTCCCTAACGATCGCCTAAAGAATGGCCAGTTTATTTTAATTCCAAGCACTAAGAACGCGCCGCGAGCGATAGCCAGCAATCGACCCAAACCGATAGTGGATAAACCTGCTTCGACACAAATTTATAAAGTAATTCATATTGTGCAAAATGGAGAGGATATCCGCAGCATTGAAGCCAAATATCAGGTTGCAGCCGCCGATATACGACAATGGAACAAACTCAATCCGAAAAAAGCACTATCAAAGGGACAACAGTTAGTCATCTGGAGGAACAAAGTGAATCCGGGGATCTATACCGTTAAAAACGGCGATAGTTTAAGCGCAATTGCCAAGCGCAATAATACCAGTGTTGCCAATCTGGCAAAGCTAAACCCAAATATCAACATGAATCTTCTCAAACCTGGCCAGAAATTATTTGTGGGTTAAAGTATTTTGAGAATACAAAGAAATCCCCTCTCTCTAACTCTCTCCCATAAGGGGAGAGAGTATTTAAGGAAGTAGGCGTCATTTAAAAAAAATCCCCTCTCCCAAGTTGGGAGAGGGCTAGGCCATTAAGTTAAGCTCATTTGTATATAAACCGTCCTCCCCGCGAAGGCGGGGATCCATCTCAGAGCGAGCTATAATGCCAATTGAGGAATGGATTCCCGCCTTCGCGGGAAGGACGTAATCCTTAACTTAATGGCAGCAGTAAGGGTGAGGGTGAGAGTGAGAGTGAGGTTTTTTTTTAAACCCCTCCCTGAGCTCCCAATCATTTTATTTAAAAATTATTCTGTTAATCAAGCCTTAAGCATTCCTGTTTTACACTAAAACAAAATGAAAAAGGAGACTGTCATGTCTAACAGAGAATTGTCTGAACGTTTGAATAACGAACTGGATGCGATAGGAGTTCCCGATTTAATGGCCGAAAGGGTTCAAGCCTTTGCGAAGATGCTTAAATTGCCAAAATTTAAGGCCGAAGCGGTTCTGAATGGAGTGATGGTTGACTCAGGCACAATGCAAACCATAGCCAGCGAGCTGGAGGTCAGTGTGGATTGGTTGCTGGGTAAGAAAAAGAATAAAGATAAACACTGAATGTAACTCCCCAGGTACGTCATCCTGCCCAGGTTCGTCATCCTGAGCGTAGCGAAGGATCTCCTAAATCTGACTCAGAGATCCTTCGCTACGCTCAGGATGACGTTGGAGACGATTCAGGATAACGCTGATACAATTCAGGATAACGCTGATACAATTCAGGATGACGTTGAGACGATTCAGGATTAAATTCCCTCAGGAATAGACATAAGACTCGCATTGCCTCCTGCTGCTGTCGTATCCACTGTATAGGTACGCTCATGACATAAACGCAGCAAATAGTATGGGCCGCCAGCCTTGGGTCCTGTACCGGATAATCCTTCTCCGCCGAAAGGCTGGAGTCCTACCACCGCACCAATCATATTACGGTTAACATAGCAGTTACCGGCATGTACCCGCTGACGAATGTAATCAACAGTATGATTTATCCGGCTGTGAATTCCCAGAGTCAAGCCATAACCCGTTCCATTAATTTCGCTAATGACTTTATCCAGCCCTTTTCGTGGATAGCGAATCACATGGAGAACCGGCCCAAACACTTCTTTCTTGAGCGAGTTGATGGAGTCGAGTGCTATTGCTGTGGGCGGCATGAAATATCCGTTTCGGCAGTCCTCACTTAAGCGGCATTGGTAAATAATCTCATGGCTTTTTCTCATTTGCTCCACATGGGCCTTAAGCACTTCCAGAGCTTCACTGTCAATAACAGGCCCAATATCCGTGCTCAGCCATTGAGGATCTCCAATCGTTAATTCTTCCATAGCCCCTTTTAAGAGCTCAATGAAGCGAGGATAAACCTCTTCCTGGATATAGATGACACGCAGGGCTGAACAGCGCTGGCCCGCACTTCCAAATGAGGAAGTAATCACATCTACAATAACCTGCTCAAGCAATGCGGAAGAGTCAACGATCATAGCATTCTGACCGCCTGTTTCAGCAATCAGGGGGATAATTTCTCCACCCCGTGTTGCCAGTGTCTTATTAATCAGATTAGCGGTTTGTGTCGAACCGGTGAATACAACTGCTTTCACACGCAAGTCAGCCACCAGTGCCGCACCAATAGTTTCACCAGGGCCAGGCAGGAGTTGAATAACCCCTGTAGGAATCCCTGCTTCATGCAGAAGGTTAACTGCCATGCAAGCAATTAAAGGCGTCTGTTCCGCTGGCTTGGCAATAACGCAATTTCCCGTCACCAATGCGGCAACCACCTGACCTGTAAAAATAGCCAGGGGAAAATTCCAGGGACTAATGCAGAGCACTGTTCCTCTTCCATGAAGCGATAACTCATTAACCTCGCCTGTATAGCCATGTAATGACTGTGGTGAGCCCATCAGCTTTACAGCATGAGTGGCATAATAACGGCAGAAATCAACCGCTTCCCTGACTTCAGCAATACTGTCGCTCCAGGTTTTTCCGGCTTCAAGGCAAAGCAAAGCCATTAGTCTGGCTTGATTTTCTTCAAGCAGATCGGCATAGCGTTCAATAAGAGCGGCTCTTTCCTTCACAGGACGAGTATTCCAGTGCGAAAAGGCCTTCTCCGCCTGTTTTAAAGCCCAGTCGATATCTTCAATTGCAGTATCGCTGACCTGACCAATCGGCTTATCAGTGCGTTGCGGCGATGTGACACTCCGATGCACTTGTCCTGCTTCACGACCATTTAACAAAGGTTTGGCCTGCCAGTGCGTCAAATCCTGGGTACCATAATAAGCGCGTAATTGATTCAATTCCTGTCTATTGGTGAAATCGAATCCGGATGAGTTCTGACGCTCAGGTAAAAATATGGCAGAAGGTAATGGAATATTATGATTAATTTTGGATAAAAACCCACGTGCCTTAGCGACTGGATCTTCTACCAAAGATTCGATCGGTGCTTTTTCATCCACTATCCTGTTCACAAAAGAAGAGTTTGCTCCATTTTCAAGAAGCCTGCGAACGAGATAGGGTAATAAATCTTCATGGCTGCCGACTGGCGCATAGATACGGCAAGGGATCCCCAGTTTAGACGCAGGAACAATCTGCTCGTAGAGCTCTTTACCCATCCCATGAAGACACTGAAATTCAAAATCCCGGTAATCACCTACTATTTGCAAGACCATTGCGACCGAATAGGCATTATGGGTAGCAAACTGAGGATAAATAACATCCGTCATCGTAAGCAGTTTTTTTGCACAGGCCTGAAAAGAGACATCGGTGAATACTTTACGGGTGAATACAGGATATTCTTCCAGTCCCTGCATTTGTGTTTTTTTAATTTCACTATCCCAGTAAGCACCTTTAATCAGCCGAACCATAATCCGGCGGCCTTTTTTACGTGCCAAATCAGCAAGCCAGTCCAAAACAAAGGATGCTCTTTTCTGGTAAGACTGAACAGCGAGACCGAAGCCTTTCCAGCCATTCAGACTATCATCATTGAAAACGGCTTCAATAATATCCAATGAGATATCAAGACGTTCTGATTCTTCGGCATCAATGGTCATACCGATGTCATAGTGTTTGGCAATTTGAGATAACTCAAGAAGTCGAGGAGGCAATTCTCGCATCACACGCTCTTTTTGCGCTTCCTGATATCTTGGGTGCAAAGCCGATAGTTTGATGGAAATCCCGGGCCGTTGATAGATTGTCGCTTGCCGATCCGCCTTTTCCCCAATCGCCTTAATCGCATCTTTATACGCCTGGAAATAACGATCCGCATCGATCTGCGTCAACGCTGCTTCGCCCAGCATGTCATAAGAATAACGATAGCCAATTGCTTCTTTTTTCTTCGCCCGGGTTAAGGCTTCCGAAATGTTGCGCCCCATTACGAATTGCTTGCTCATGATACGCATTGCCTTATCCACCGCTTTACGCACAACACCTTCGCCGCTGCGATTAAGAACAGTGAAAACAGCCTTGCTTAAGACCGACTCCGCTTTTTCTGGCGTCAATACTTTCCCCGTAAGCATAAGCGCCCAGGTGGTTGCATTAACAAAAAACGACTGACTTTGACCCCGATGCGATTTCCAGTCGGCAGCGGTCAATTTGTCTTTGATAAGGCTGCTGATAGTCGGATTATCAGGAACTCGTAATAGGGCCTCCGCCAGGCACATCAACGCAATCCCTTCCTCGCTGGATAAGGAGTATTCTGTCAGGAAAGAATCAATCCCGGTGCTTTTTGTCCGCTCAAAACGAACTTGTTTGACTAAATCGGTTGCAAGCCCTCTTGCGCCATGCAATTGCGGATCGGAGAGTGTTGCCTCATCAATGAGTTGACTAATTATTGATAATTCGTCGATTCTATAGGCTTGATTAATTTGAGCGCGCAATCCTTCCGGACCTTGCAAATGACGCTTAACTAGCATTGCTGTCTCCACCACAAAATTTGGTATAAAATTTAACAATCAATGATAATTCAGAATGCACTCAAATGAAATCCACCCGGACTTAATTTCATGAAAATTTACGCCGAAAAGCGATTTCCAGGAAAAGCACAACCCATTATTTTTAGATCTAATTTAAACCTTATTGCTCTATTTTTATACCGTTAATTCGCAAAACCCGACCGCCTTTAGAGCATTTATTGGACATGTAGACCATATACAAGCCATGTAATAGATTAGAAAAATTAGCTAAGATTCTGAATTGATATATTTTTTTTCCTCATGAGCAATGATTTTTCTTATTATTTTACTTTTGCCTCACTTGTAAATATAATCATCAGCTTTTGATTGCATTGTAATCAATGTTTCACAAGAAAAAAGGAGTATCATGAGTACAGTAATTAGCCTTCTATCGGCACTGTTTTTTTCATCGCATTCAGCGCCGACTCACCCTATTTCAACACAGGTTGCTGCGGCAGCCAAACCGGCAAGTAATCTGAGCGTTCAAGTTCAGCATCTTAGCAAGAAAGCCCCTCAGTTAAATAAAAAAGTATTGAAGCTGGCACTGGCGGCCTATCAGAAAGCATCTGCAAAAGGTGCTGTCAAAAAGCCTTTGCTGACAGTCATTGATTATTCATTACCTTCTAACAAGCAGAGAATGTGGATTTTTGATCTTAATAAAGAAAGACTTTTATATAATACTTACGTAGCGCACGGTAAAAACTCCGGAATGGACGTGCCAAAACATTTTTCGAACAAAGTATCCAGCAAAGAAAGCAGCCTGGGAACGTATGTAACGCGCGATACTTATTATGGGTCAAAAGGCCTGTCATTAAATCTTCAGGGGCTTGAAAGAGGAATTAATGACAATGCTTACAATCGCAGAGTAGTGATTCACGGCGCATGGTATGTAGAGCCTGATTTTATCAAAAAAACTGGCCGTGCAGGACGAAGCTGGGGATGCCCTTCTATCGCTCAAACTCTGGCCAAGCCGGTAATTAATACGATTAAGGGAGGATCTGTAGTGTTTGCTTACTATCCCGACAAGTTTTATTTATCGCATACTGGTTATGCAATGGCATAAAAAATTAAGCCAGGGTATCGTACCCTGGCTTTTTCGCAGTCATCCAATCAGGACATCCTGTCCCGAAATCTTCCCTGATTATTTCATTTCCATATGACGAAAGTCCTTTTAAAGACCTCATTTCCGTTGAAGTCATGTATAAAATTTAGCAGTGATGTTTAGTCTATGCAAGCCTGCTTCTCATCAAAGGATGCTACAGGCAATTATACACATTAAAATAAACATCATATATTTCAATTAGTTAATGTGAAATCAAGAGACACTTGAACACTAAAAGCTACCTTTTCTTCAATGGAATTGAGAAATATCTTGGGGTGTCTTGAGCAAAAGCGGATGTCAAGTAAGCAGGATGAACAAGTTAAGTACGATAGAAAATTACAGCTTTCTAGTTTAGAATAGCATGGAATAATCGACTTGAGGCAATTTGACTAAGCGGAGTTCAATAAATATCTATAACTTTATTCGCTTGTATGGCGTTCAGATTTCAATTTTGTGATTGAAGAAAAATGTGTGCGTAGCTATTCTACGTAAGCATTTTTCTGATTGAGCAAAACTGATAGATGAGTGGCAGACAAGATGAAGAAAGTTATAGATATTTATTGGACTCCGCTTATAAGTCAGTAAACAGAGTAAGAACTATGAAGCAAAATAACCTGGTCAAAAAAGATAGATTACTAATTATTGATTGGCTGATAGAACATTTTCCAAATGCTTTTTTTAAAAAACCCGTACAGGTGAAACCCCTGCAGATAGGAATATTCGACGATATTATTGAATTTTACGATCGACTGGAGTCACCTCCTTTTAGTAAAAAATCATTGCGGGAAGCCTTGAATTACTATAGCTCATCACCAGCCTATCTTAGCTGTCAGAAAGTGAATACAGCTCGAGTTGATCTTTATGGCAATGAAGTAGATGTGGTTACAGAAGAACAAGCCAAATACGCTCACCAGCGTTTTCAGACTCGCTACACCAAATCTGACAAATCGACTGTTGATTCTGAAAAAGCCGAGTGATTTTAAAGCGAGGATGCAGGGCTGCGATCGACTCGGAAACCCTGAGCCTGCACTGAATGTATATACTTGTCGTCTTTGCGAACAAAGTGAAGCAATCCAGATAGTAGCTCGAACAAAATATGGACTGGATTGCTTCGCTGACGCTCGCAAAGACGGTTTAGTGGACCTATCTTTATTTATGCAAACAACGCTGCCCGAGGATGACAGTGTAATAAACAAAGCGTTTAACATGAATGCCAGCAAGACTCAGCCTGGCTTCTCTGCACACATTAAATAGTTAATATCCACTGATTTGGCGAGTTCGGCCTGTCGGCTAAAAGGATTATAATTGATTCCTTCCAGCGCAATGAGCTGCAATCCCGTGCTCCTCAGAATATCTGCCAGCTCTCCCGGTTTGATGAACTTTTCATAATCATGCGTTTGCCGGGGTAATAATCCCAAAATATATTCCGCAGCAATAATAGCGGCTCCATAAGCCTTCAAAGTTCGATTAATTGTAGAAAGAAACAGCTTGCCGCCTGGCTTTAACAAACGAAAGCAATGCTGTATTACCAGCTCAGGATTGCTAACATGTTCCAGCATTTCCATGCAGGTAATCACATCAAATGCTGGCTCCTCAAAATCCTCTATAGGGGTGACATGGTAATTAATGGAGAGATTTTGAGCAAGGGCATGGGTATTTGCGGTGACAATAGCATCATTATCTGCATCAATTCCTGTAACCTCCCCACCCTGCTTGGCCATTGCCTCAGCCAGAATACCCCCGCCGCAGCCCACATCGAGAACCCTGGCCTTATCAAGAAGCGCATATTTTTGAATAAATTGCATCCGGGCAGGATTAATATCATGCAGTGTTTTAAGCGGGCCGTTCTTATCCCACCAGTGCCTGGAAAGGGCATTAAATTTTGAAACTTCCCGCACATCGATTGTTGATTTAGTCATTTACACTTAGCAAATCCAAATGTTTAAAAAAATTCTGAACATTCTTGTTCGTTATGAAGCTCAGATTATAAGGGTGCTCAGCCACCAGACCGGAAAAGGGTTTTGTCTCTTCCAGCTGTTTGGCAATATTGCCCAGTAAAATTAATTGCAATGACGGCTTAATTTCAGCGAGACGCTTAAAAAGATAACTCATAAAAGGCCGCCACTCTCTGGCATGATATTTTACTTGCCCCTCACTGTAAACCAATGAGGCATTCAGCAACAGAAATCCCCTATTAATTAAACCAGTAAAGAATTCATTGGCTGTTTGCACATAATTAGTTTTATCAACCTTCTCAATAGCCTGCTGCGATAAATCCTCACTCAGATCACCCTTAACCAGAAGTAACATTTTTATGAAATTACGGAGTGAGGTTGCACGGTTCACTTCCTTACTTAAACCGCTTTGGCTCCATATATCACTCACCGCAGCATCCCAAAATGCATAGCCATTGGCTGATTGTATTCGAGGGTAAGGAGATTCACCCAATAAAATATAATTCGTGGCGTCAAGCGGCAGGCTAAAAGCAGAGAATAAGGCCTCTTTTCCCGGAAGCCAATCGTCAGTTAGCTCCAACTGCCTGAGGTAGGCTGGGTCCATAGCAGACAAGCCTTCTTCAATGATTTCGTGCCATTGATAATGGGTTGTTTCAATTAAATTATATAATGTAAAATCACGAGCCATATGTTTTTCTTGGTTAATTCAAAAGGACTGATTAAGTTTAGTTTATCAAAAATGAATAATTCATCATATTTTCTTAAGAAAACTTATTTACAATATGTAAGACTAAAATAAGAGAACAAATCTATGGCGATGTCCAGTGAGCAAATCCATAATCAGAACTGCTATCTCTATTTAAGAGGCATCGCGGAAAACGGCAAGCTACCAAAGGCAATTTATGCGATTTTACCCCAAGCGCTACAGGATCATTTAACAAAGACTTTACAGGCAGCCTACAATCCTAATTTTGCCTATGCGGATTTATACCGTGATTTTTTTATTTTTATAGACGGGAACAGCAAAGCGGTTGAGCTTATAAAGAGAAATCTTCAAAAAAGGCTGGACATTTTGACCGCGAGGCAAAATCTTCGACCTAGCTCTGGTGGATTTTTTGATGCAAAACAGAGTATTCAAACTGGCAGCTTATCTGATTCAGAAAGCGAAATTAATGCACTTAAAAAGGAAATTAGCGAACTAAATGATTTTATTCACAAGATCTATGCTAATGATAATCACATTCTCGATGTAACATTCGAGGCCATAAAACACATCCCCGCAAATCACAAGCCGGGCGATAAAAAGAAAATAACCTCTGCAATTCGCAACCAATTGGCAAACGAGCATCCGCGGGTTAATACTGCGCCGTCGCCCTCCGATGTTGACTCTTTTAAAAGCCGGGCACAAGACACTTTTGGCCGCGAGTATAAACCACAACATAAAACCAGTCTGGCAACTAAAAGAGACTACAAATATAAAAACGGGTTAACCCTGCCTATAGAATTACGTTTCGGAACCCAGGTACAACGAGAAAAAGGCCTGACTCAAATCAGCCCTTCGTTTAAATTATGGTTAAACAATCAGTTGAGAAGGCCTCTGGACTCCCTTTTTCAATCTCCTGACCCTGCCCAGCGAATTACGCATGTTTACTTTAACAATCTGGGCCGGGATCGTTTTGATCCTGAGGGCAGATTGGAATGCCGTATGACCCAGACCCTGGAAGGACTTGAAAAAGAACATGACAATATTGCAGTAATTACTCTACCCGCCGACAAAGGAATATTTTCTTTTGGTGATTACCATTCCACCAAAGCCAATCTGAATTATGAGAAAGAATTCGAGCGATTGTTTAACATTGCAATCGGTAACTCAAACGAAGCGATAAAGGACTTCTACATCAGCCCTGAGATAAAAAAACTGCTATACAAAACAAACGAGCAAGAGATTATAAAAAGATTACTCCTGGGCAGTTTTACCACGATGGGAGCCACCCATGATAAACCTTTGAGTAAAGCGCAAAGACAGGCTATCTGGTTTGATTTTAATAAATTTGCCTTACCTGATCTTGTGATTAGCGAACTCAAACCTTTAACTTTTAATTTCACCTGTAAAGATGCGATAGATCGCGCAGGGGTATCCTCCGCTTATTACAATCTAATGAAATCCATCGAGCTAGGCTCTCCAATGAGCCGCGAGGAATTTGAACGCGCTCTTCATGCTGCCCCGGCCATGGTTAAAGGACGCGGCATGAATCACCATGAAGAACTGCTGTGGAATGCAATCGATTTCTATATTAATTCAGGCTATCAACAGGTTAAACAGGATATCCCCTGGCTTGTCCAGTGGAGAGACGATAATTGTCCTCACAGACGTGCCAATGAACTTCTCCTGATACGTATACCTCAGGCGAGAATTGATTTGCAGGAACTCAAACGCAGTACCAAAGAACTGTCTGAGCAGGCTGGTAAACTTATCGATTTAGTTGAAGAGCAGGCCAGGAAGAATACCAGCGGCAAACGTTTATTGCTGCAGGCGGTTAGCGATACCATCGATTTACTGGAAAATCCTAGTCCTGAGAAAAAACAACGCTATGAACTCCTGGCTAATCAACTGGAGGTTAAAGATCCCCGCTGGCGTGCTGCTGCCGGTATTATGAAAATAATCGCCGGAATATTTCACTATGTATTTACCTTTGGCTCCTCCAAAATGTTTAATTCGGGAGTGGCTACATTTAGAACATCTCAAAATGCCAATGAACGCAAGCAAATTCAGCTCAGTATGAAAGAACTGGTCAGACAAAATATGGAAGATACCGAGCAGCATGATGAAAGCTCAATACCAATAGAATTGAGTATATAGTCTTGCATGACCTCTGAAATTTGGCTAAGGTTAACTACCTTTTTTTCTGGACAATGCAATGGATCCTGTAACCAGACGTGTCCTGGTCGATTTGCGCGAAAGACAACCAGAGATGATTCAGCAGCTCCTGCGACTATGTGAGATTAACTCCGGCACCACGAATCCTAATGGCCTCGCCGACATCCATAGTGAATTGCATCGGATATTTAGCCCCCTTGCTGATTCCATTGAGTCAGTTTCTTTTCCACCTCTTCACAGCATCGATATGAACGGTAACTCCCAAAGACTTGTCTGTGGGGATGCCTTATTTATCCGAAAGCGGCCGGAATTAAAAAGACGAATACTTTTAGGCGGGCATATGGATACTGTTTATCACGTAAACCATCCTTTTCAGACGCTTCGCTATCTTGATGAAAATACGATTAACGGTCCTGGGGTTGCTGATATGAAAGGCGGCCTGCTCATCATTCTGAATGCTCTCGAAATGTTTGAACAACTTCCCGAATCTCAGTCTCTGGGCTGGGATGTTTTTATTAATGCCGACGAAGAAATTGGCTCACCCGCCTCCAGCCCTTGGCTTGAGAGCATGGCGGCCAGTTATCAGGCGGGCCTCATTTATGAGCCAGCAATGGATGCTAAAGGCACACTGGCCAAAAACAGAAGAGGCAGTGGAAAATTTACCGTGGTGGCAACTGGAAAATCCGCCCATGTCGGACGTGCTTTTGAAGAAGGGCGAAATGCAATCTGCTATCTGGCACAGGTGCTTCTTTCGATTCATGCCCTTAATGGCCAGCGTGAAGGGATCACGGTTAATGTGGGTAAAATTGCCGGTGGAGAGGCATTGAATATGGTGCCAGATAAAGCGGTCGCCAAACTGGATATACGTGTGAGCAATTCAGAGGATGAACTGTGGATTCAACAACAATTGAATAAAATACTAGGCCAGGAAAAAAGACAGGATTATCAGTTAGCAATAGACGGACAGTTCGGCAGGCCAGTAAAATTTGTCGACAGCAAAACGCAAAAACTGTTTGGATGCGTGCAGCGCGCCGGTGAAAGGCTTAATCTCGATATTGTATGGAAAGATAGCGGCGGCTGCTGCGATGGCAATAATCTGGCACAGAAAGGCTTACCGGTGCTCGATACCCTCGGCGTTCGCGGCGGTGCGATTCATAGCGATAAAGAATTCATCCTGCTCGACAGTTTCATTGAGCGGACCGCTTTAAGTCTGTTTATATTGCAGGACCTGGCTCAGGGCAGTTTGGAGGCAGTTCACTCATGATGATTTTCCGTCGCGCTTTTCTTTCTGATCTTGACTCGATTTATGACCTGGCAATGCATAGCGGTATCGGTATTACCACGCTGGTAAAGGACAGGGAGTTATTAAAAAAACGCATTGAATGGTCTTGTGCTTCTTTTGAAAAAGAGGTCAAAAAGCCGCTTAATGAATATTATTTTTTTGTTCTGGAAGATCCGGAAACGAAGAAAGTAGTCGGCACATCAGCCATTGAAGGAGCCACGGGCTTCGACAGCCCTTTTTATTCCTATAAAATTTCCCGACGAACCCGATTTTGTCATTCACTTAATATTCGCAGTGACTATGAGGTCTTGAGCCTGGTAAATGATAACCAGGGAAAAAGTGAGGTGTGTACCCTCTTTCTCGATCCCGCTTATCGCCGTAATAGCAATGGATTACTGCTTTCCAGAGCTCGCTTTCTTTTCATTGCTGCTTTTCCTCTGCGGTTTTCATCTACAATAATTGCTGAAATGCGCGGGATTTCAGATGAGGCTGGCCACTCGCCTTTTTGGGATCATGTTGGAAGTCATTTTTTTCATATGACGTTTTCTGAGGCCGATCGCCTGACCATTTCCACTGACAAGCAATTTATTGCTGATTTGATGCCTCGCAATCCCATTTATGTCAAATTACTGGCGGCTGCTGCGCAATCTGTCATTGGTCAGCCCCATCAGTCAACCCTGCCGGCCATGAATATTCTTATGCATGAAGGGTTTCGCTTTTTGGGATACGTGGATATTTTTGATGCCGGTCCCACACTGGAAGCCCCTGTTGAAGAAATCAATACTATTAAAACCAGCCAATTACGAACAATTGGCAGCATAAGTGATGAGGTCAGTAGCAAATCCTATATGGTAGCTAATACCTTTTCTGATTTCCGGGCAACCCTTAGTCAAGCCATCATTACCAAAAGCGATAGCTGTATAGTGAGCAAGGAAACAGCGGAGCGGTTAAAACTAAAAAAGGGAGACGCTGTCAGACTTTCTCCTTTACATCCCGAAAAACATTTACATGAAGGACATCGATGAATACGATTTCAAATACCTCGTATAGCCACTACATTGATGGGCAGTGGGTGTCAGGGGAAGGGCCTGACTTAATCTCCATTAATCCCGCTAGTAATCAGTTAGTGTGGAAAGGACATAACGCAACAGAGTTTGAAATCAGACAGGCAGCCGAAGCCGCAAACAAGGCTTTAGGACCCTGGATGAGTTTAAGCGTTGAGGAGCGTATTGCCTGTCTGAAACGTTTTGCCAATACCGTTGAAAAAAAACGGGAGCAGTTAGCTGAACTGATTTGTCTCGAAACAGGCAAGCCATCGTGGGAATCCCTGACAGAAGTTAATTCGGTCATTGCCAAAATAGCCATATCGATTCAGGCTTATCATGAGCGCAATGCCGAAAAATCAACTATAAGCCCGGAATCAACTGCAGCTTTACGATACAAACCGCATGGTGTGGTAGCTGTCCTCGGTGCTTTTAATTTTCCGGCTCACTTGAGTAATGGTCATATTGTTCCTGCCCTTCTTGCTGGAAACACCGTCATTTATAAGCCTAGTGAATTGTGTCCCGCAGTAGCCATTTTGATTATGCAATGCTGGCATGAGAGCGAATTACCAGAGGGTGTGATCAATTGTATTCAGGGGGATACCAGAACTGCTCAGACTCTTTTATCCCAGAAAATTAAAGGGGTATTTTTTACAGGAAGTTATTCCACTGGCAAACGAATTAATCAACAGTTTGTGGATCGGCCTGAGGTCATTCTTGCTCTCGAAATGGGTGGAAATAACCCCTTGATTGTGGATGATATTGATGACATTGACGCTGCTGTTTATCATACGCTTTTATCTACAATGATCACCGCAGGACAACGCTGTACCTGTGCAAGAAGGCTGTTCATCAAAGACAACGCACAGGGCAAAGGCTTTCTTGATAAGTTTACTGAAGCCTGCGACGCCTTGCTTATTGGTGATTATAAACAGCGCCCTGAGCCTTTTATGGGTCCGGTTATCCGGCCTGAACATGCCCGCCAACACCTTGCAGCACAGCAAAAACTGCTTGATTCAGGAGGCAAAGCCTTACTGCAAATGAGATTATTGCAGGACGATGCTGCATTTTTATCGCCTGGAATTATTGACATGTCAGACGCCCGCTCTCTTATCGATGAAGAGATTTTTGCCCCTCTGGTACAGGTCCATCGTTATCAGGATTTTGAAAAAGCAATTAAAATGGCAAATCAAACCAAATATGGGCTGGCGGCTGGCCTTTTAAGTAAGCATCCTGAACATTATCAATTGTTTTACAGGCAGATTAATTCAGGACTTATAAACTGGAACAGGCCCACCACTGGAGCGGCCAGCAGCCTTCCCTTCGGTGGTATTGGATGCAGCGGCAATCACCGTCCCAGTGCCTATTTTGCAGCGGATTATTGTTCTTATCCCGTTGCCAGCATGGAGAGCGCTGAACTAACTAAACCAGCTCAGTTATTACCCGGAATTACTTTATGAAAAGCTATGAGTTGAATATGGATGGGCTGGTGGGGCCAACGCATAATTATGCGGGTTTATCCCTGGGCAATATTGCATCTACTTCGAATGCACTCTCAATAGCCAATCCCCAGGCAGCAGCTCTGCAGGGTTTGGCCAAGATGCGCTTCCTGCATGGGCTGGGCTTGAAACAGGCGGTCTTACCCCCTCATCAGCGGCCGAATTTAAATTTGCTCATGCAAATGGGTTTTTACGGCAGTATTGAGCAAATGCTGTCTCAGGCGAGCCGCGAAGCGCCTGAAATTCTGGCAGCCGCTTATTCTGCATCCAGTATGTGGACTGCCAATGCGGCTACAGTGACTCCAAGTATTGATAGTAGTGATCGGCGGGTTCATTTTACAGCAGCTAATCTGATATCCAATTTACACCGGCATCAGGAAGCGTCTTTTTCCTCTCGTTTACTCAAAAAACTCTTTAATACGGATAGTTATTTCTCGCATCATTCGTCCTTACCTGCTAGTGTGGTGACTAGTGATGAAGGAGCTGCAAATCATAGCCGACTTACTGCAAATCATAATCAGGCGGGCATTCATCTATTCGTATACGGCAAACGCGCCCTATGGTCCACCTATGCGCCAGCCCCTCAGCGTTTCCCGGCAAGACAAACCTATGAAGCTTCCAGTGCAATTGCCAGAGCCCATCTCCTTGATCCGAATAAAGTAGTTTATGCCTGCCAGAATCCACTTGCCATTGATAAGGGGGTTTTTCACAATGATGTTATTGCAGTTGCCAACGAATCGGTTTTGTTAATTCATCAGCAGGCCTTTCTCAATCAGGCAGAAGTAATCCGGGAACTGAAAGACAAAGCTGATTTTGATCTTACTATTGTTGAAATAAATGACCAGCAAATCAGCATTGATGACGCAGTATCCAGTTACCTTTTTAATTCTCAGCTGCTAACGCTTGAGGATGGCTCGATGACTCTTGTGGCACCGAGTGAATGTCAATACAACCAGAAGGTTCATGAAACAATCAATCACATTCTGTCATCACCCAATAATCCCATCAATCATTGCTATTTCATGGACTTAAAGCAGAGTATGCGGAATGGAGGAGGCCCCGCCTGTCTGCGATTAAGGGTTTTGCTCCAGGAAGAAGAGCTTGCAGAGATGCACCAGGGCGTGCTAATAAATGAATCGCTGCTCACAGGTCTTGAACAGTGGGTCAAAAGACATTATCGCGATCGCCTGCACGCTCAGGATTTCATGGATCCTTTACTGGTGGATGAAGTCCTTCTCGCTCTCGATGAGCTGACGCAGATTTTGGACCTAGGTTCTATTTATCCTTTTCAACAAGCTTGACAAACGATGTGGAAAACCTTTGCTGGCCGCTGCCTGTATCAAAGTGAAAGCGGCATTTCTGTCTACGACAATTTTATTTTTCGCTGGCTCTCGCTGGGTAGTCCGGCGATTCAAAGTTTAATTAATCTTTATAAGCCAGAAAGGCCTGGTCTGAATTATATTGGTGCGCTAATTCTTCCTGCCAGACTATTTCCCGGGCCGAGCTGCTTATTAGGATTAGGGGGAGCTGGGGCTGCGCATGCACTGTCCCCTGTTCTTACTTCTTCTACTTTGACAGCCATTGAAATCAATGAAGAAATTATTCAGGTGGCGAGAACTTATTTCATGACAGAAAGGCTCAAAAATCTCAATATCATTAACCAGGATGCCAGTACGTTTATTATAAATAACAAGACGCAGTTCAAGCACATTCTTGTCGACTTGTTTGATGCGCACCGCTTTCCTCTCAATTGCTATAACCCGCAGTTTTTTAATGACTGTCAGAGCGCTCTCTCAGCCAATGGCTATCTTAGCGTTAACCTGGCCAATCGCAGGGAACAATATCCCGTTTTCAAGTGGCTAAAACAGCAGTTCGACATGTCAACATTAGTATTGCCCGTCAGGAAATCAATGAATATGATTATTATTGCTGCAGACAAGCCTGCTCTGGACATACTCATTGAACAATTGAAAGCCAGGAAAATAATACGCGCTCTCGCCTGGGATCCAACCTGGAATCGCATTGCAAGAACTGATTAGAACCAGTGATTGATTTGGCCAGCAGAAAAAAAAATCCCGGCTGCAAGCAGTCGGGATCTAAATAAAAGCAGTGTCTTCTCTGATGTCTTATTTTGAAGAAGCGACCTGAACTTGCAGTTTGGCAATCACATCACTATGAACGTGAACTTCTACCACAAAGTCACCAATTGAGTGGATAGGACCTTCAGGCATTACGATTTCTCGTTTGTTCACTTCAACTGACTGCGCTTTCAGAGCATCTTTAATCTCACTGGCGCCTACAGAACCATACAGTTTACCTTCATCGCTTGCCATTGCATTGATAACAACAGTGATATCATTCAGCTTGGCCGCGCGTTGCTCAGCATTGCTTAATGATTGCTGAGCTTTCTTCTCAAGATCCGCTCTTCTTTGTTCAAAAAGTTCAACGTTTTTTGCTGTAGCAAAAACTGCTTTGCTTTGTGGAATCAGGAAATTTCTTCCATAACCTGGCTTAACTTTTACTTTGTCGCCGAGATTACCCAGATTTCTTACTTTTTCTAATAAAATAACTTCCATTACTAAACCCCTTTTGAATTGCTGGCTTTAGAAGCCAGACGCAATCTAAAATTAAACATACTATCGAGAGAACCAAACAATATATAAACCCGTAACATTAAATCAGGCCTCATAACAAGCGGTATAAGTAACAGAGCCAGGCTAATGGCACGACCTTTTTTAGGCGTCAGACTGAACATCAGGCAAAGCCCCGCAATCATTAAATAAACGCTCAAAACAGGTAAGCAACTTATCGCCGCCAGGTTATTCAGGTATGCACCCACCATTGCAATTCCAAAAAGTCCGACAATCGGACGACTGGCTCTAAAAGCCATCAATTCTTTTTTGAATCCACCAGGATAAAAAAGAATCGACTGGATATAACGGGCAAACAATAAAGGAGCAAGTGCAGAAATCGCGATACAAGCTTCTTTAATACCAAAAAAATAACTGGCGAAAAATGATATATCGCCTGAATTCTCCTTCGGCAGATTTTCGAGTAAATCACTTGAATTCAATTTACTGAAAATCAGCAGTATGTAGTTATATTCGTTAATAATGTAATCAGGTATGATGCTGCACGTCAGAGCTATTACCAGCAAAGTTACACCTAGCGTTGCCGAAGCAACCCATTGCCAGCTTGCAGATGCCCTCAATACCATTGCAGCCAAGAAGCAAATTATATTGGTTAGCAGAATGCTAACCGCAATGTATGGTACTGAATAACTGGCATTAGCTGCCAGCATGGACGCAACCAGGCTGGTTAATAACAAGCCCACGCCACTTCTGGCTCCCTGACGTAATGTAATCAGTGCCACAATCACCAGAGATAGCCATGAAGCAAACGGCACAAACGGAAGTGCTGCAGCCAAAGAATAGGCAAAGAGTTTATTCTTTAGCAGAAGATTTCCCTGTTTGTACAGTAATGTGCTCATACCCAATTAAATCTTATTTATGGCTATCGCAATAAGGTAACAAGCCTAAGAAGCGTGCTCGCTTGATTGCCTGCGCCAATTGTCTTTGGAATCTGGTTTGAGTACCTGTAATTCGGCTAGGCACAATCTTTCCAGTTTCAGTGATATAATTTTTTAACAGATTAATATCTTTATAATCAATTTCGTTTGAGCCTTCAGAGCTGAAACGGCACATTTTTTTTCTGCGGAAATAGGATGTAGTTGACATAGTTTAATTCCTTAGGCTGCACGAGTATCTTTTTCTTTTTTCATCTGAACTGATTCAGTAGTGATTGCTTCATCACGTTTGATAACCATGTGACGAATAATTGCATCATTAAACTTGAATGCGTTCAGAAGTTCATTAAGCGCCGCCTGATTACATTCAATATTCATTAAAATGTAATGCGCTTTGTGCACCTCAGCAATAGGATATGCCAATTGTCTGCGGCCCCAGTCTTCTTTGCGGTGAATAATACCGTTATTATTGGTAACGATACCTTCATAACGCTCGACCATTGCAGGAACTTGTTCACTTTGATCAGGATGAACAAGGAATACGATTTCATAATGTCGCATAGTGTATCCTTATGGAAAAAGCCTCTCTCACTGGATGAGGCAAGGTTATAAAAAGCGAGTTAGTTTAACCCATTTTCAAACTCCGGGCAATGCTCAATTATTTAAGCGCGAAAATCACCAACGTTTGCCGATTAATCTATATACTCATAGCTCACTATAGCAGTATTATGCGCAACTGTTGCATTAACATGGCTTGTAAAGTTGCTCAAATACCTGGCAGTCCCGGGAAGCAGAACATAGCATTGCTTTTAGGGTGGTATTGATATATAACATACTAAAAAACAAGAGATTTTACATGGAAATAATAACCCTTTCATTTGAAGAGCCTTTGGCCGTATCTATCAATGGGGAAATCGTTCAGATTGTTGCGTTTAAAACCCCGGAGCATGGCAACATTAAATTTGGAGTTGAAGCCCCGCGCAGTATTAAAGTACATCGTGAAGAAATTCATCAGGCTATTAAGCAAAAAGAGAAAGAAGCCGAACTCGTAACTGAATAAGTAATGCCAACTTCAAAATTCCATCACAGCTGCTTGTTACTACAACTGCTCTTATTATTTTCCTTTGCTTCAATTGCATTTGCTATTAACTGCTTTTTCTACCAATTTCCAGGTAATAATTATTTCCCTGAAGGATCTGCAGGCATAGGAATTTCCTTATTATTAATGCTTGCCGGTTGCAGGTTGCTGTTAAATAAAAATCATCATCTGGTAAAAATCATTCAGGAGATCCTGCTCTTTTACATTGTGATGTCTCTCATTGCATTTACCACTAACGCGGTGCAATTTACCCCTTTTCCGCCCATTGATCGCTATATTATTGCCTTTGAAAATCAATTAGGTATTGCTCTCCCTGAAATTGTTTCCTGGACGAATCATCACCCCTGGTTTAAAAATATACTGGGTCTTTGCTATGATACCTTACCCTATCAACTAGGTTTTTTACCCCTCCTGGTCATTGCTGCCGGGCAGTTTGAAAAAATCAGGCGTTTTTTTAGCCTGCTGTTGATTAGTTCATTGATTGGATTTGCAATTTATTATTTTTTCCCCACGGTTGCACCGGCTGCTATGTATCAAACAGATGAGTTTGCCATCGAGCAACTGGCAACTGGTATTAAATTTAATCAGCTGCATCAGCACATACCACCTGATACCATTCAGGGCGGAATGGTTGCATTCCCTTCTTTTCACACGTTCTGGGCCTGGTATTGCCTGGAATTGATGTGCGGTTGGCCCATCGCCTTTAGCTTACTGCTAATCATTAATACACTTTTGATTTTAAGCTGCGTACTTCTGGGATGGCATTATCCACTGGATATTCTGGGGGCTTTTTTAATTATATGGCTGTCAAATTATCTTTATACCCGTTGTAATAAATATTTACCCACTTTACTGCACAGCATTTTCCCCAATTGTAAATGAAACATTTATAGCAGGCCTGTTTCTGCGGCTTGCCAAACTACTGCCATTAAGTTAAGCTCAATTGTATATTAAACTGTCATCCCCGCGAAAGGCGGGGATCCATCTCTGAGCTAGCCACAATGCCGATTGAGGAATAGATTCCCGCCTTTCGCGGGAATGACAGAAGTCCTTAACTTAATGGCAGTGCTTGCCGAACTAACCAGCGATCTTCCTTGGGATACCAGATGGCCGTAAGCCCTCCTCTTGCACCTGGCTTTTATTCCATGAGGGCAAGGCATATTTACCAAGCGCTGTGCTCAATTGTTTAGGCAGATTAATACTTTGCTCGAGCGGAGTGTGCACTTCTATATAGAGCTCATTATTAAGCCGGCCTATTTTGACGGGTTCATTAATTACCCGTACAGAGGTTCCTACTGTAACCATATCAAAAAGTACTTCGATGTCTTCAGGAAGCATGCGGATACATCCAGCACTTACCCTGGATCCAACACCATCGCGTCGATTAGTGCCGTGGATAAGATACGTTGGCCACCCTAAACGAAAAACGTGACGTCCCAGGGGATTGCCAGCTCCAGGAGGGAATTCATTAGGAATTGGTGTACCATGTTTTGCAGCTTCTGCCCTGACGTTCGCTGTAGGCCGCCATATTGGATCATGCTCCTTGCTGGTAACCCGGGTTTGACCTACAGGAGTATTCCAGCCTTCACGTCCAATACCCACAGGCATGGTTATAACTACATTATCATTGGGCGGGAAATAATATAAACGATACTCTGACAAATTAATTACCAATCCACTGCGTGGACCTGAAGGCAGAATGTATTGGCTCGGGATAATCAGCCGGGTTTGAGGCGGCAAGGGTCGAGTGGGGTCAACACCTGGGTTGGCATTCAGCATTTCATAATATCCAACATCATGACGAATACCTGCTTCACTCAGGGTTTCTCCAACCTGGGGATTCACGTACTCGATTTTTCCGACCACATCACCTTCTGCAGGTAATACAAAAGTTTCAGCCTGGACAAAAAATGCCTTGGTTATGAATAATAGAAAAACAGCTAAACGCATAGTATTTATTCTCGGAAATGGCAGGATTACTCCTGCCATTAAATTTGAAATTTACAAACTGCCATCGACCTTGAATCGCTCGCCGTATTGAGTTTGCAAAGTACTGAAAAGCTGGCTTAGCTTATCGCGGCCAAAATCTTTCGCGTAATTCATAGGACCGCCACGGAATGGAGCAAATCCAGCTGCAAAGATCATTGCACCATCAAGCAAATCACTGTCAGCAACAACTCCTTCACGTAAACAGGCAGCTGACTCATTAACCATTCTCAAAATTAAGCGATTGGCGATATCTTTTTCAGTTTTGGCCTGAACTTTCTTTTTAACAGGCTTGCCATTTTTATAGACATAAAAGCCCTCGCCTGTCTTGCGGCCTAACTTCCCATTTTTGACCATATCACGCAATTTCTGAGGAACAGTTCCACCATAATGCCTGGTCAGATTCTCAGCCACGGCCAGACATACATCCATTCCTACTGTATCAGCAAGCTCAACTGGCCCCATAAACATACCAAAAGCTTCGGCAGCCTCATCGATAGCCTCTCCTGAATAACCTTCTTCCAGTAATTGAACACACTCCATCAAATAAGGCATGAGGACCCGATTAACCAGAAAACCTGGACTTGATTTCACGGGTAATGGAAGACGTCCGATTTGATTTACAAAGGCACAGGATTTATCACGAACCTCTTTCAGCGTCTTATTGCTGCTAACAACTTCCACCAGTTCCATTCTCGCAACAGGATTGAAATAATGAATACCCACGAGTCGCTCGGGATGTTTCATAACCTGACTAATTTCATCCAAGGGAATACTGGAAGTGTTGGTTGCAATGATAGCGTCTGCTCTGGCTTCTTCTTCCAGCTTTTTCATGATCTGCTGCTTTACTTCAAGATTCTCGAAAACAGCTTCAATAATCACATCAGCTCGAGCTACACCAAAGCCTTCCGGATCAGCAATCAGCCGATCCATCGCCGCCTGAATTAATCGGGGTTTTTTCAGTTTTTTCTTATACAGTGTATGGGCACGGCCTATTGCAGGTGCGATTTTGCTATAATTCTGATCCTGCAGAGTAACCTTTAATCCTTTTAGAGCACACCAGGCAGCAATGTCCCCGCCCATGACACCAGCTCCAATTACATGTACATGCCTGGCCTTAAAGTCGCTGTGTTTTGCAAAAGCCTTCATGCGTTCGCGTAAAAGAAAGGCCCGAATCAAATTACTGGCTGTATTACTCTGAGTAATCAGTTTTTCCACAGAATCAGCCTCTTTCAGATAAGCCCTCTCCCCGGCGCCCCCTTCTTTTTCCCACAGATCAATAATGGCATAGGGTGCTGGATAATGTTGCTTTCTTACACGCTTGGAAACCTGATAGCGAAGAACAGGAGCTATAATTGCTCTCATCCATCCCATGTTAGTAATCGATTGTAAAAACCGGGGTTTATGTTTGGCTGGTTTATTTCTGATAAAATAGATGGCTGCTCTTCTCAATTGTCTTTCAGGAACGACATCATCGACAAAACCAATTTGTTTTGCTGTTTTTGCAGAAACAGGCGCGCCGGTTAGAATAACTCTGGATAAGGCATCGAAACCACCTACCAGCCGCGGCAAACGAACCGTTCCCCCCCAGCCAGGATGAATTCCAAGCATGACCTCTGGCAACCCAAGCCGAGTGCCCTCGTCATCGCTTGCAATACGATAATCACAGGCCAGTGCCAGCTCTAATCCGCCACCCATGCAAAATCCATCGATCATAGCCACCGTGGGTATTTTTAGCGATTCAAGCCGGGAGAAGACTGTTTGTCCTTTTCTTAGGAAGTTAACCGCTTCTTCCGGGGTTTTAAACTGAGAAAACGCATTGATATCAGCCCCTGCAATAAAGCCTTTACTCTTTGCCGAATAAATGACCAGACCTGCAAGGTCGGCTTGTTTAGCAACGTCCTGAAGAATGATATTCAACTCATCCAACACTTCCTGATTAATAGAGTTGACCGCCGCATCGTTTCTGTTAATTCCAAGCCACAGTATACGATCTGTATCAGTATCGATTTCCCAATGATTGTAATTAGTCATTATCCTTTCACCTCTGTAACCCGTTCCAAATACATTGCGCCTCCCTGTCCACCTCCAATACAGATTGCCGCCATTCCTTTTTTACCATTTGTATGTTTCAGGGATTGCAAAACATGCAGTACTATTCTTGCTCCACTAGCCCCAATGGGATGACCAGCAGCGATTGCCCCGCCATCCTGATTTAACCGGTCAAGTGAAGGCGCCCCCATTGGCTCCGTCAAACCTAACTGATTCTGGCAGTACTCCTTATCGTCCCAGGCAGCCAGACATCCAAGAACCTGGGCAGCAAATGCCTCGTTAATTTCCCAGCAATCAAGCTCTGAAGGTTTCACATGCTGTCTTTCCATAATGGGAGTTGCTGCATGGACAGGTCCAAGCCCCATTTGAGAAGGATCAAGAGCCGACCATTGCGAATCCACGATTTTACCCAAAACAGGTAATTTATATTTTTTAACTGCGTCGGCACTAGCCAGAATCAAGAGGCAGGCGCCATCGGTAATCTGGGAGCTGTTTCCAGCAGTTACCATCCCGTATTTCTTATCAAAAAAGGGCTTAAGCTGGCCTAATTTTTCTACTGTAGAATCGGGTCGAATTCCATCATCCTGAGTATAAATTCTTCCCTTGCTGTCGATAATCGGCACCACTTCTTCCATGCGATTTTCGGCATAAGCCTGAGCCAGGCGTTTATGGCTGTTCGCTGCAAATGTATCCATTTGTTCACGGGTCAGACCAAAACGATAGGCTACTTTCTCAGCGGTTTGCCCCATATTTAACCCAACAATAGGATCAGTCAGGCCTCTAAGCAAAGCGATTACTGGCGCAAGAAAAGCAGGCCGAAATTGCGTAGCGAGAGCGAATCGCTGACCAACGCTTTTAGCGGCAAACCATTTTCCAAGCCAGGATGCCATTTTTTGATTAAAAAGCAGCGGAGCATGACTCATCGCATCCGTACCCCCTGCAAGCACCAGGTTGCTGCGCCCGGAGGCAATTTGCATGGCGGCATTATCGAGAGCCTGCATTCCGGAAGCGCAGTTTCTCATCACGGTAAAGGCAGGAACCTTATCACCGCAACCCAGACGCAAAGCCACTACGCGGGCAATATTGGCTTCATCTGGTCCGGGCATTGCAGAACCAATAATGACTTCATCCAGATCAGAGGGTAAAAAAGGCTGCCGGTTTAAGAGTGGTAAGCCTGCAGCTACCGCCAAATCGGAACCAGTAAAAGGACCCACATCTTTTGCTTTCAAGAAAGGCGTCCTCAGTCCGTCCACGACATACACATCGCGGCCGCTTAAATTAGACTTGTGTTTCATTCGTCCTCCTGATATCTGCCAACCATGTTTGTTGACATAAATAGAGATTATCCCGTCACATATAAGGCTTGTGAGTATTCAGCATTTTGAATAGTTCAGTATATATCAAAGATACCAGCTATTAAAATTTTTGGAAATTATGTTATTGAATTTCAGATAACTTTATTTCTTTCACATTAAGTGTTGACCTCCACAGAATTCCTGCTATACTTCGCAACCATTGACCGGAGAGATGGCCGAGTGGTCGAAGGCGCTCCCCTGCTAAGGGAGTATGGGACAAAATCCCATCGAGGGTTCGAATCCCTCTCTCTCCGCCAAGAACAACGCGCCCGTAGCTCAGTTGGATAGAGTATCTGGCTACGAACCAGGGGGTCGGAGGTTCGAATCCTTCCGGGCGCGCCATTTCCCAGTAAAAATCAAAAAAGCAATAATCACTCCGAAATATAATAAAAATACCAAATGTCTTTGGCCCGGAAGGGTTTGAACCGAATGAGGTTCGACAAAATGCGAAGCGAAGAGCGCAAAGCGCGGCGCAGCATTTTGGACGCGCTTCAGCGCGCCCCGAAGGGGTGAGGAAGGAACGCAGTGACTGACGAATCTATCCTTCCCCTGAGCCGGCACAATTCTAGCTGCGAACACAAGCACTCTGTCTTATCAAAGAAATCTCTTTTTACTCGCCCATCCCATGGACGCCCCGGATACACAAGCCTTGGCACGTAGGAGTGGAGTTTCATGCCCTTGGCCCGGAAGGGTTTGAACCGAATGAGGTTCGACAAAATGCGAAGCGAAGAGCGCAAAGCGCGGCGCAGCATTTTGGACGCGCTTCAGCGCGCCCCGAAGGGGTGAGGAAGGAACGCAGTGACTGACGAATCTATCCTTCCCTGAGCCGGCACAATTCTAGCTGCGAACACAAACACTCTTCCTTATCAAGAAATCTCTCTTTTACTCGACCATCCAATGGATACCCCGGACAAGCCGCAACAGGTCAACCTCCACACCCATAGCCGCCAGGCTAAGAATATCTGATCCTCTCCACCGCGCAGCTGGGGGAGAGGGGATAACATTACTTCTTAGCCTGACGGCTATGACCTCCACGCCCGGAAGGGTGCTTGATTATCTGAATCCAGAAATGATTCCGGAGTTTACTGTACTATCTAGCTCTGAAACCAATTCGTCAAGTTGATTTTCATCCAATAAAATCTTAAAAGAACTAATGTCTTTTTCCACGAGATCTTTATGATCAAGAAGTATTGATAAGCGAGCATGTTGCGGGATCTCTTTACATATTTGTATCAGAGAGTCTGTATCCTTTATTTCATACCTACTCTGTTTTAAAAGTTCAAATCTATCATTCGGATGCAAGCGTTTTAGTATGGTTACTAGCCATTGAGATTGTTTAGGTAAATGTTGATGATATTTACTGGCAAATTGATAGCAATCTGATGACGGCAAAGCCTTTGCGATATTTATCATAATGATTGGTTTGACAATGTTGTTTCTGCTGTTTTCTGCAATAAAACTATCTATTAGCTTGACAAGATCATTTCCATGAAATAATTGAATTATCTTCCCAATCTTTGCAGGATGAATTTTCTTAATATGCTCCAGAACGAATTGCAGATGTTCCTGTGGCTCTAAGTACTTTAAAGCCATTAATATATCTTCTCCATCCTTTATCAATTCAGGATTGTTAAGTAGAAAAGAATGCTTGTCAGTAATCCTGGCCAGGATATTATCGATATCTTCACGAAAATCAGGATTTATTATTCCAGGCTTTTTGTCATCATAAACGAGGATTTCTGGTTTTAAAGAAGCGACAGTGGTCCATGTTGAAATGGGAATTCTATAGTCATCAACGAGAGCATCCTTAGTACTTACAAACAGGTTATGAACTTGCACAGCCTCAATATTTTTTGCTAAGCGATGAGCATTATTAATACAACAACCGCTGCAAGAAGTATCCACATCAACGTGCAAATTAAGCGCACCAAACATGCTGTCAGGAATAAACCCGGTTCCATTTGACAAGACTACTTGTAAAAAAGGAGCTCTTTCTTTCATTAATTTCCTAAGATCATCGTCATTTTGTTCAGCACAAATCAGCATACCCATTTCCACGTTATTACCAGCCAGGTTAATATCATAGAAGTATTCTTCTCTACCAAGGTTATAAATTCTTTCTGGATGAAAGCGAGTTTCGAAGATAGGCCTATTTTTTTTATGTTTAATTTCTTGGTTCCCGACAAAAGCATGAGCAATATTTCCCAGATATTTTTTATCACCAGGTTGATTCTGATTTCTCAGAAACTTATATCTTTCTTTATAGAAACAACCCTCTTCTGTAGGAAATTCATAGGCCTCATACTTCCTTCTGGTTTCATTATATTTAATTGCCAGTTTCTGCTCTTTTTTTGTAATTTTTTCAAAATCATTGCTGCTTATATCAGAAAGGGTTGTAATGGTTCCTGGAATCAGAACTATGTTAGGTACTGATTTTACTGCTTCCTGTAATTTGGTTAAATATTTCGTTTTTTCCTCTTTAGTAATTCCCTTTTGGCCCCCTATCGCGTATTCATAAGTTGCAATCACAGTAATAACATCTTCCCCCAATGCCTCTTTAGCTTGAGTCGTAATAGAGGGAATGAGGTTGATGAAAGACGAAACAAAATCACTTGGATCGAGTGAATTTTTATAGGGTCTTATTGCACATATATAAAATTTCATAGAACTAATTAACCAATGGTTATCGTCTAATTATAGACCACAAGCCATTCAAAGCCCGACACCAAAACAGCAAGGTTCTGACGTCGATACACTTTCAAGTTCACAAAGAATATAATCCTGGCACATGGATAATGGATTTGTGAAGTTTTATAACAGGATATGATGTGCTGACTCTTGAAAATCTACAAAAATTAACTCATCCCGCCGAGTACTTTTGCCGCAGTCCAGATACTTTTCTATTAAATCAAAAGTTACTGGATTCATTAAGTGAAAAAGAAAAGATTAAGCTGGCTGGCAAAATTATTATTACAACATCCAGGCAGCGTCTTTTTTTATTACACTTTGCAATTCAATCCATGCGAGACAAGCCCGAGCCCAGTCTCAGTGATTTCAAGGAAGTGATATTAAGAGCACTGCGATTAAGACAGGTTTTCGAAAAAAAAGATTTCTCTGATTTAAGCTCTTTATATACCTGGTTGAATCAGTTTTTAAACTCTGAGTTATTTATGGAGTTTCAACAGCTTGGTAATGCACTGGTTCTGTTGAAAGCAAATCAACTTAAAGAAGTCGCTGGCTGCCAGCCAGATGAAGTAATTACTTCTTCACGCGCATTTAACCTATAAATTGAAATAATCACGCAACAGATGGTGTGCGATAATTGGATAGACCGCCTTGAATAATACATGTGCAAAATCTATTCTAAAAAGACAAGCAATTATCTTAGAAGACGATAATCAAAAAAGCACGGCTCAAAGCACCTCGATAAAGTTTCAGATAGTGAACTGGAAAATTTATAAGGGGGTTTCACAGGATTGACCTATGGTAAAGCCTTATACAAAGGAGTAGCGAGTAGCTACAAAGCTCCTTCTGTTGCGCCAGAAATAAACCTCAATACCAAGAGCAGCAACAATACAAAAAATAAGACTAAGAAAAAGAAACAGAAATAATTTACCTTCGAATATTGCAGACTAAATTGTTCATGCTTTCTCTGGCATGGGATAGTTGCTCAGCTTTTTCATAGTATCTTTTTAGAAATCTGTACTCCCTTATACCAATCAAAGATAATTAATATTGCTCATTAGTGACAATTTTTGTCATATTGTTGCATTTTGTGTCAACCTCCCGTAGAATGGTCATTTATTATACAGCCCGGAGAAAATACCTTATGAAATCGCGTGAAACTGAACTTTCGGATGTTAAATTAGCTGCTGAAAATTTATCTAAAAAAACAGGCCTTGAATGGAAATATAAAGAACATAAGGGAAATATGATTTTATATACAGAAGGAGTTATTGGCTCGACTCAACATATACTGAGTAACATATTAACGAATATTCATTTTAAACCAAGCATTTGTTTTAATACGGAATATGGCCTTTCCCCCTCTCATGGCAAGTCCTCTATTGTTTTTGAGCGCCCTTTTGAAATAGAAGCCATGGCAAAAAATCAATTTGCATATCCTTTGTTACCAAATGAAGTGTTAACTAATGCGGTGTGTAAATTGAGTAGTGCAACAGGATGGGAGTGTTCCACAGACAGAACCGGTCTTCGGTTTAGTAAAAAAGTTCATACTATGTCATTTGAATCTGCTAAATCACAAATGATCTGTCAATTAAAAAGTGCTGGTTTAACGCATGTTGTTCCTTCATTTCTACCTTCAAAACTTGCTGTAGGCGAATATCGAATTATTGGTTATTTTAATAGCCCCTCGGAAATTCATGCCATAAGCAATTTTCAAACAACAGCTCAAAATAAAGATGAAACCAGCACCTTAACTTCTGAAGAAATGGTTCAGTGCAAATCGAAGTTTCAAGATGGCTCAACCCAACTGTTAACTCAGGAGCATATAGAAGGACTGACTGTTTCAAACTTATGCATGTAGCCAGCATTCAATAACGCAGGTAAAGTCGTCTTTACCTGCATCTATCAGATAATCCTGGGTGTAGCGCATCGACCTTCTCATGAAGGAACCAATTCACTTACTTTTTCCATCTGACAATGCATTTTTTGCAAATATGATTGAATATTTTGTTCAGGATGATTCAAAAGCTGCGTTATCTGTCCTTCAGCTTTAAGAGACAGTTTATCAATTTTTTCTTTTGCTGCACCTGGATCTGTTCTATCTACTTCATCCTGGAGTTTACTATAGAATTTTGCCCATTGAAGTTGAATTTCAGCAAGATAGGACTCCGTAAATTTAGCATAAAATCCTTCCCAGTTTACTTTTATACCCTGCTCTTGTTTTTCAAGTAAGCTGCTTGCTATATCCTCCAGTAATTTCCATTCTTTACTTTCCAATGAAAAAGGCAATTCGTTTTCTAATGAAAAATCCGAGAACTCGCAGGCTGTGATGAAGGATTGTTTATTTTCCGGCTGCGAGAACCATGCATTAGTTTCTTTAATTTTTTCAAAAAAATGGCTTAATTTTTCATAATAGAGCATTTCTATCTGTGAGGATAAACTACGCCATTTAGACTGTTTTTCAATTTGCATAGATCTCAGTCTGTCCAGCACCTCAATCGCTTCTTCTGCTGGGAGATTTTTAATGATTTGCGTTAATCTTGACGAATATCGGTTAATAAAATCATCTTTTATATTGAGTATCATGCTCAGGCTGCCAGGTTGACCTTGACGATAAGCACGACCAAAACCCTGACCCTCTACCCGTAGATTATCGGGATAAAAAGTGAAAATCATATGTAAGCCACCTGCCTGTATACTCTCAGGGGATAAAAGAATATCAGTACCACGGCCCGCTGTATTAGTAGCAATAGTGATTTGCCCAGCTTCGCCCGCACGCCCTACGATATAATTCTCTGATTCCTGCTGATTCTCATTAAGCAGCTGATGCTTCATTCCTTTTTTAGTCAGATAATCACTGAACTTTTCGGAGTCAGCAATGGTTTTAAATAAAACCAGCACCGGCTGTTTGCGTTTAGTTTTTTCTTCGATATCTTTCAGAATGGCATCAAAATGTTCTGTTTCAGATACGATAGAATATGCTGGTGTTTTTCTTAAACTTGGAAAATGAGGTGGTACATCGAAACTGTCCACTTGATAGATCGCTTCAATTTCTTTCCGCTCAATGGGTTCGCCAAGCGTACCAGTCAGACCAAAAATTTTCTGATACAAATTAAAATAGGTTGGGTGGCACAGGGAGGCTGCGGTGAATGATTCTGTTTTTATTTTTAGCTGATGCTTTGCCTGCAAAAATTGATGTAGACCATGCTGCCATTGCGAGCCCTGATTTAAACGACCAGTATTGGCAAAGTCAATAATTACAATTTCTTTTTCTCCTGATATCTCGGAATTTTCTTTCTCTTTCACTAAATAATGGTACTTTTCTTTTTTTCGATACCAGGCCTCTTGCGCGCTTTCAAGCCAATTCGCCAGACGGCGCCGGGAAAAACTATGAATCTGAGTTTCATATTGTTTATCTGCATGTTTAATCAGATAATTCTGCAAGTTCTCAATCATAACATTGGTGACTGCTTCACATCGATTCAGGGTTTTGACGAAATCAAGGATGATGGGATAAATCCACGAAATTTCTTCTTGCCTGGGAATAGCCATGCGTGCTGAATTAAGGGCTGCATCAAGGAATAAATTATCAGCCTCATCGACAATCACAACATCAAAAGAGCGCGGCTGTAATTTCCCTTCTTTTTGAGAACATCTTAATGAATGCTGATATAAATTATCTTCAAGATATGAGAATTCAAAATCAGTATTTGTGCCATAAATAATTTGTGCATTAAAATCAGATTGTTTTATATGGGCATAATCGATATAAGAACTCGACAAACCCGCCGCGTTATAGAAAGAAGTATATTTTTCACAATCGCGCCGTGCTAGATAAGAAGAGGACGTGATGACATCTACGGATTGCCCCTGGCAAGCCATAAAAGCAGCTAAAAGCGCAATGATGGATGATTTGCCTTCTCCCGTTTTAATTTGCGCAATCCGGCCCTTCATCTTCTCCGGGGCATTCAATAAGGCTAAAATGGATAGTATTTGCGTGTCATAGGCTTGTATTCTATGAGTGCGCCGCAGTGTTTCAATTAAAATTGCGAGCCTTTCAAACTTATTGGAATCTTTTAATTTTTCTTTTAATGTTTCCTGAGATTCTGTTTGAAGCTCGCCAAGAATTTTTTTAACCTGTTCGTAGTCCTTCTTAATCAGGGAAAGCTCGTTCATAGACAGCGGAAATGCAACATTTGCATCTTTTTTTGCAAAGGCAGATATCGTTTCATCGAGATTACGCTCAGGATATTTGACACTGAGCATAGTATTATGACGATCTCGCAGTGTATGAACGAGTAAACCGAGATCAGGCAATATCGATTTAACGCATTTTAAAAGCCCCGGAGAATCTTTTAATTCAATGAGGAACTGACAGGCTTCAATGTAATACGATAATGAACGATCTTTTTTGGGTACATCTGCAGTTAATAATAAATGAAATAACCGAAGTCCCGATGTCGATTTCAACTGTTCAATCAGGCTTAGAAACTGTGTTACATCTTTTGATTCCAATGGATGCTTAAAGCAGGGAAAAATCGTTTTTAATACAAGCAATTTCTCGGCTTGTTCGAGATCACTTTTTTTAACTTGTTCAACAAAGCCTTTCCAGGTATGGAGGAGACCATAATAAAGAAAATGCTCCAATTTAAACGCTTCACTCCAGGCCTGCATGGCCTGCTCATAACGATTTGCATGAAAGTGGTTTAATGCATCCTGTAAAAGTTTGTCTAATAATTGAGGCACAGCATAACTCCGTAAATTCATCAAAGCCATTGTTAAGATGAGAATGAGAAATTTCATTTGTAACTCCTCAGGTACGTCATCCTGAACACAGTGAAGGATCTCCTGAATCTGGCTCAGCTCTAAGCAGTTTGAGATCCTTCGCTAAGCTCAGGATGACGCAACTGGGGAGTTAATTTCTTCTTTGTAATTTGTATCAGTATGAGGCTTGGGTGCCCTACATTGATAAAGACCAAAACGCTTCAACAATACACTGAATGAGTTAGTACTTTCTGGTTTCAGTACTTGTAAAATATCAACAATCTCTTTGTGTCCTGCCTTTTGAGCAGCCTGAAGAGGTAAGACACCCTGTGCATTAGCAAGCGCAGTATCCGCTCCCTGCTTGACTAGTAAACACACCGCCCCCAAGTTCCCTTGCTCACAAGCAATGAACAAGGCGGTCTCCTGCCTTGCATTCCTTTTATTGATCGTACAGCCTGCATTCACAAGACTTTCTAAAATACGTACATAGCCACGATGAGCGGCAAGATGAATGGGGCTGTTACCAGCCAGGTCCGGCAAATCAATTGCAATTTCCTCATGATTTACTAACAATTCAGCAACATTACCCGCATTGGAAAGCGCTGCAAGATGCAAGGCATTTTGACCATGCTCATTAAGCGTATTGAAATTAACACCGTCAAGGAGGAGCTCTTCCATTACTTCTTCATGATTACCGATTGCTGCGGCCTCGATAAGAGATTGATCGTTCGCCTCATCGTGATAAAAAGGAAGCTGTTGTATGAGCTGAAGCATGGGAGTGCTCTTACTTAAAATTGCATACTCTGTCACTGTTTTGCCGAAACGGCATTTAAGACCAGGATTCGCCCCTGATTCGACTAATTTAATGACCGCTTCGATTTTTCCAGCCAAGGCGGCCAGATGTAGGGGTGTGCGTTGACTGGACTGCCTGATTTTTTTAAGACTTTGAGGCTCTTCTCTCGCATCAATAGCAAATTTCTGTTGCAACAGGAACGCTATTACGCTGACCTGACCATGAATGCTGGCATAGTGTAGTGCATTTCGCCCCAGATGATCCCTTATCTCCATTGCATTTTTTTGCCCACAGAGATATCGAACTACTGCTAAAAGCCCCTGACCTGCAGCGAGCAATAATGGGGTACAGCCTTTTCGGTTCGCTTGATTAGGAAAGCGAAGCAGAGGTAATAATGTTAAGGCAGCTTGTTCTGATTTTCCCAGAATCGCATAGTATAGTGCGCTCTGACCTTCCAGGTCACAACTGTCAACAGATGCGCCATGAAGAAGCAGCAACTCCATCAGTCGCAGATTGCCTTTTAATGCAGCCAGCATCAGAGGGGTTTGTTTTCGCGTATTGGTTACATTGGCCGAATAGCGCTTTAAAAGGGTTTTCACCAGACCATAACTATCCGCGAGCACTGCCTGATGCAATGCGGAAAAATGCTTGTTTTCAGTTAAACCGTCGGAACAAACTTCATCCAGACGTGCAAAAAGTTTTAATTTATTAAGCTTTAATGCCAGTTCGATGACTTTGAAATCAGGGCTGACCTTAGCATTCGCTAAAAGGCTTAACGACTCAGGAAAATAAGTAGCCAATACATTGAGTCGATAGCAGGCTAAATTCTCATCTCCTGTTCGAATAATTGCTAATAAGACGTTCTCTTTCCCAAGATGTTGAGCTGGGTTTATTTTATTTTTTTTCAGTAAGCCAAGCAGGCGTGCATGAGAATTGCCAGCATCAGTTGTTGCATCCGATAAATCATAAAGCGATTGGAATAGACTTTTAAAAAGCACAGCGCCCTGTTCAGAATTAAAAATCTGTATCAGATCCGGTTGCTCTTCAAATAAATCAGCCGCATCATCAAAGGCTTGATTGCTTAATAAAGCCTGGATATTCTGGATGTAAGGTTTAAATTTAGTGGACCTTAATTCTTTTTTATTTGATTCCTGATTTTTCTCATCAGAGGGTATGTTAGCAGTAAGATTTGCAGGTAATCGTTTTCTGTATTTATCGATAATTTTAGTAATGCGAGAACTGCTGTTTTCCGTTGACAAATCATCGGGCCATTCCTGCGGTTTAGTTTGTTTAAACAATCGCTTTAACAGATGAGCATCTTCCTGCAGAACCGCAATATGAAATGGGGTTTGATTCTCAATATTTCGAACCTGAGCATGACAACCCAGGCCCAGTAGCATTTGAACAGTTGAAACAGCACCATGACGAGTTGCACAATGTAAAGCCGTATTATTTTTATCATCCAAAGTCTGGTTTATGTCAGCAATAAAAGGAATCACTAAATCCAGTGCTGAACGATAGTTATTTTCACAGCAGGCTTGAATTAGTTGTCGAGCTTCATCTGCTGTGGGTTTGGATTGCTTAAGTAAATAAGCAAGGCAGCGTAGACTTCCTGCACCCGCTGCAAAAACAGCTAAGGATTTGCCATTTACATTAGCATCAGAAATGGCATGCTCCTCTAACCATTCCTGTAAATATGCAATTTCATCCGCAATAACCGCATAATGAATTAAACTTAAATCACCTTGTTTACTTCTAAAGGAAATACCTCGATCGAGAAGTTCATAAACAATCAGGAAATGGCCATATTTTGCAGCAATGGCAACAAGATTTTCACTGTTTTCCTGGCGAAACAATTTTTCCATTGATTAAAGCCATTAATCGATGGAAATCCCCTTGTCGTGTTAAGTAATATACATAATCATAACCATGGCGATCGACCTGCTCTACTTTTTCACCTCTGGCAATTAATGCATCTGCCACCTTGGGCATCGCGTGTTGAACAGCGAGAAGAGAAACACTTTGTTGCTGCTGATTGCAGGTATTGACAATCGCAGTTTTTGTTAATTCAAGTGCAACATCTTCATAACCTGCCTGAATGGCAAGCATTAAAGGAGTTTCCCCATCAGTGGTTTTGGCATCTGCGCTTGCTCCCTGCTCCACCAAATAACAAACTGCTTCCAGATGACCATTTTCAGCAGCCAGGTGCAAGCCTGTTTTTTGGGATTCGAGAGCTAAATGGATTGATAATCCAGTAGCAAGCATGGCCCTCATCAAGTCCACTTTGCCTGATTGCGCTGCCAGGTGAAATGCTGTAAATCCATCGGCTTTCCGGCGAGAATCGAGTACCGCATTCTTCGTAATCAAGAGTAAGGCCACAGCGTCCAAACCATTTTCAATGGCCAAATGCAACGGCGTCATGCCGCTGTCAGGATGTGCATTAACATCGAGCTTGTCTACTTTATCAAGTAATAAGACCGCTAGCTGCGGGTAATTATTTTGAATGGCCAGATAAAGAGGAAAAAGGCCATTTGCCAAGTGTTCATTGGCATTGGCACCACATTCAATCAGTTTTTCTACGACAGCCAGATGACCATTTTCAATAGCAAGAATAAGCGGTGTGGCTCCTCGATTAGTCTTCGCTTCTCGTTGCAAACTATCTGCTGCAAGTTTTGCCACGACCTCGGCATTCCCGCTAACGGCTGCAGTATGAATGGGCAATAAACCGAACTGGTCTTTTGGATGAACTGTTGAGCCTAATGCTTTACTGAATGCCGGCTCAGGTAACAGCCCCGCAGCATAATGAATAAAGCTTGCACCACTTGCATCAAGCGGCTCTCTTGCTAATTCCGGGGAGACTTCGAGAGCAGCGTTTTCATTTTCAGCCATTTCTTCCAGCAGATTCAACATGTTTTCTGCCCGGGGTGAGACATTCTCAGTCCATTGTTTATTATTGACTCTAACTCGAAATAGCTTATATCCTTGCCCCTCAAACATGAAATGGCTGACTTGTTCAGGTTGTTCAGGACAGGCAAACTCTACTGCATTTAAGAAGGCCTCGGCATTGTGAATGGCACTGCTTTTTATATTGGGTAAAGACATGCCGCATCCTCCCACAACTTTCACATTATCACCCAGGTCGTTCTGGTTGAAACAAAGAAAGGCCTGTGTATACTCACTGCTCACAAGGTGCTCTGTAATTTTAGGGTTGCTGCTTAATAATTTATTCAGACGGCTAAAATGACGGATGTCTTCTTGCAGCTCTGTTAACGCTTCCAGCTTTTTCTGACACAGATTTTCAATGATCAGGAATATCTGCGTTTTATAGGCTAGCTGTAGAACTTTTAATGCAGAGTCTTGAATATGTGCTATTTTTTCCTCAAGCAACTTTTCCTTTTTTTGCACAAAGCTGGCAATCGAGTCTTTTGTAATTATGGCTAGCCGGGAGTTCTCCTTTTCAATAAATTGAGCTGTCTGGGCTTGAATTTCTTTACGAATTGCTACTCTGGCTTTGATATATTCGGAGGTTTTCTTTACAGGAGCATCTTCAATTGCTTTATTTATTTTACCCAAGGTTTGATTGTTAGTGTCAATACTGTTCTTTAATTTGATTATTTCTTCGTTTATAGTCTTAATTTTTGTCTCTTGCTCACTACAAAAGACTTGCAATTTTTTGTTTATTTCCTGTTGAATATCATATTTGTTTTTTAAAATATCGGAGGCCACTTTAACTCGGCCTTCAAGAATTGCTTTACCAATTTCAGCTATTGCTTGATTAATGCCTTTAATTTTTTCATCAATCGCGTCAGAAAACGCTTTAATTTGTGCTTGGCTAGCTTGTGGATTTTTAGCAATCTCAGTTGTTTTATTTTGATTTAATTGTGTGATAAATCCTTGAAGCCTCGCAATTTCTGCATTTGCCTGAACCGCTTCATCGGCAAATCTCTTATTAAGTGCTGCTTCGAGCGCAGCACCTTGCTGAATGGCACCAGCTTTAGCCTGCTGCCTCATTTGAGAGATCACTTCATTTAATCGCGTAATTGCCTGGGTACCAAGATTTATTTCCTGATTGCAAAAATTGTTTGCTTCCTCAAGTTTAAGAATAACTTGCCTGGCCTCTTCGATTTCCTTTTTAGCTTGCTCATTAATAATTTGCTCTACTTCAGCATATTGTTTGTTGAGTTCCTCTTCTTCTTTCTGCTTAAGCTCAGCAATCAGCTGATTTAATTCTTCTGATTTCTCTTGAGTATATCGCTCTATTTCATTCTTAACATAAACTGCATCATCTTCTTTTTCCTTTTCGACAAGCGCTTCAGTTTCTTTTCGTATTTCAACCTCTAACTTTTTAAAAAGCTCATCAAGTTCGCCATGTAAAGGTTCTGGAGTCTCCTGATATATTTCTGTTTTTGCCAATTCGGGGTCAGCTTCCCAGCGCTCTTTTAGAAAAGATAGTTTTTTTGAAAGTAAAGTCTTTGTTTTCTCCAGCTTCCTGGGTAAAGATACAAAGCGCCACTTTTTTGCAAATGAAACCGACATGCTCTTTATCTCCTGATTAAGAGACTGATGAATTTCCTGCTTTGCTTTTAATAAATTAACCAATAAAAATTGGCTCGCCAGCCTGGTGATCCGTTCAATTTCATGATCGTTTAACTCTAAATCCTGTTTACCTTCAAAATGAGGACGAAGCTTATCATTTATTAATTGAGTAATAATGCCGCGAATTTTTGAAACAAATACCTCTGGCAAATGAGTTGTTAATTTCTCCTTAAATAAATTTAGTAAAGCCGTATCAAACAATGTATTTTCTTTTGAAAGTGCCTGTAATACCTCATCGAATTTTATCGTAATCGGATAATGCCGGTAATAACGCACCGGGATTGGCGGCAATGCTTTGGGAAACGCTGAATAGGAATGATCAATTGGTGATGAAAAGACAGGCATTTTACCCATCTTATCCAGGGTTGTATTGAAGTAACAAAAGAAATTCATAATTCCTAAAAGTTGAAAGAAATCACGACAAAAAGGGATTTTTGGCAATTTTTCCTGAATTTCCTGGGCATAGAGTTCATAGCAATTGAGAACATGCTGATAATCCTCCGGATAACAGCCGTGTTCCTTACGATAATCTTCGAGATATTTTTTATAATCGGGCATCGGTTCGATTGTGTATTCCACCCGAAAGTTAGCATGCGGAATGAATACATTGCCTTGACGCTCAATTTTTTCCTGATAAGCAATTATGCGAAACGAAGTTCTATAAGGCTGTTTGTATGTCGTTTGGCTGACTTGGTCCTTTAATCCATGACGGCTTAATAATTCACGTAAAGAAAAATAATCCATCTCCTTGCAATGCTCTGCACAATATTTTTTAAGATCAATTAAATGACTTCGCAGAAATGTTTCATCGCAATTGGCGCTGTGATGCCAGTTCTTTAAAAAATTGCTATCAAAAGCACCGCCATTGAGAAAACATTTCATCCAGTAATCTAAAAAACCAATCACTTCACCCACCAGGGTATTTTCAAAAGCCGGATTAATAACTGGATAAAGAAATCCCTGATCATTAAAATGTAAACTAAAAAACGGCGTGGTTTTGTGAGTAAAATACGCACTTGCCAATTCCTGTTGTATTTGTGTCAGAAGTCTGTCAGAAAATGGATAGTTTTCAGAAGGAAAACAAATCACATAATCAGAAGCCAGGGCATGAGCATCACTGTCAATTAAGTCTTCAATAAGGGCAACTTCAGTGGCAACACCGCCAATATCCTTACAGAAATTGGCTACATCTCGCATATTTGAACGCGGATTAAAATTATTGTAGCTCGTGATGAGATGAGTACTTGCAGCTACACTACGAAACTCCGATAAACTTAATAAAAAACCTGCACCCAATTGCGATTGGGCAGTCAAATACGCTGAAAAAATATTAGGCGTTGTGCCCTGCATTTCTCTTCGGATGGCATACTGGACGGCATCGCGAACCTTAGTATCACGAAATAAGAATTGATTGGAAAAACTATAGGTATTAAATTGGCTCAACGAAGAAAAATGATACGGGTAAGTGTTGCTTGAATAAGAAAAACGGCTGAAATAGGGTGAATAATAGGAATAAGGCCGGGCAGTAAAAATCGCTGTTCTGAAAATGGAAGGCAGGCGCAAAAGAGTTCATTGCACTATCACGCGTGCGTAGACTGACCAGGTTAGTCTGGGCTTGAGATTGATAGCTATTATGAATACTTGATACAGATTTAGGCTGAGTTTTTTTAATATCATAAGCCCATGTAGAAATTTGGCTGCCCCCCGTATATCCTATGACTGATCCGACAGCACCGCCCACTAAACCACAAAGCGGCGGAGCCCAGGGAGCTATTGGAGTCAAGGGAGAACATGCTACAGCACTTGCTTTTGCAAACGCAGTTCCTAAAGCAACAGCTCCCGTCCAGCCTCCTGCGACACGAGCACTCTCACGAAAAAACCCATCATAGTTGTTTGTTTCCTTGCCCTTTTGAAATTCGTTGACCAGACTTGCTCCGTCCAGTAGAATCCCCACACCGGTCATCGTACGGCCAAGCATTTTCCCAGCAAACCAAAGTTTCTGACCCGTAGATGTAGGAGGGATATACGAAGGATTGGGAATAAATGAATCCTGTTTTACAGAAAAAGAAGAAGAGTAAACCGATTTCCCGGCCACAATTTCTACTTGCCAGACTCCTTTAATGTCAGACGATCGTATTTTCTCAGGGACAGCCCGTTCCTTTTCAAGCTTATAATATTCATAGTCATCTAGATCAAGTTTTCCTTGAGCTACGTAAGAGAGCAATCCTTTATTAACGTCAACGGCATTTCGTTGAGGATTAATTTCATAGAGAAATCTAGTCTCAGTAACAGTCCTGGGAAATGTTAAGGCGACGTCTTTGGATGTTGTTGTAGAAATATAGCCACTGGTAGCAGAAGAGTGTTCGCCCACAGGATTCACATGAGCCAATAAGTCCATATCCGTTCCGCGCGCAGTGAATCCCTCTTGAAAAATTTTAGTGTAGAGTCTATCCCCTTCTCCTCGATATAACATGTCAAGGGGTGTATTAGCAGGAGGAGGTGTTTTTCCAAATAAAATGACTGCTACACTCGATTGATCTTTATCCGAAGTAGCCTGCGATGTATTTTCAACGCCATCCTTGCTTTTATTTGAACTCGATGAATTATTCCCCAACTTATCTTTCATTATATTTTGCCACAATGATAAAAAAAGACTCATTATAAAGAGAAAAGCTGATATTTGAGATACCGTAGAACTACGGTAACACTGGCAAATGAACCCAATTTGATCACAATGAACTAAATTGTTTATAATGCTGCATGGTCCAATAACCTGTCAGTCATTTTGCATACTCCCATCGCATTAAGTGCTTGTGAAGAAGTTCATGCACTCACGATTCCTCATCTGATACAACATGAGATTACCGCATTTAATTATTACCGTATGTATTTTGACGGCACAGTCATTCGTTTTTCCAGCGACAGAGCATGGACAGAGCATTTTTTTAAAAAAGATTATCTTAACAAATTGACGGTGCCAGGTACCTATCTCACAGAGCCTGTTAATTATTTTATCTGGCTAACAGAAGATTGCCCGGAGATGCTTCTCGATGCTGCAATTAATTTTGATACCTCCAATGGGATTTCAATTGCAGTACGACAGGACGATTCTATTGAATATTTTTGTTTTGGGACTCACACGAATAATAAGTCGATTATTAACAAATTTTACTTAAACAATCTTGATCGTTTGCATCAATACGGTTTGCAGTTTAAAGAGCAGGCAAAAGGCTTGCTTGAACAAGCCAGCCGGGAGAAGTTAATTATCAAGCCAGCCGATAAGTCAAAGATTGCCAATGCTCAACAACCTCGATTATCAAAGCGGGAACTTGAATGTTCATTTGCTTTACTGAATGGGATGCGAGTGAAGGAGATTGCCAGAATGCTGGGACTATCGGTTCGTACGATTGAATTTTACATCCAAAACATGAAAAACAAATTGAGATGCTCGAGTCAAATTGAATTGGTATTAAAGCTCGCTAATTATAAATAATTACCGCAGCATCCCTGAAGAACTTTTATCTTCGCAAGCATTAAACAGAGATTTATAGTTTGAACACACTCGAATTAAAGCTGTCTGAATTAACTGACAGCGACGAAAAAAAATGGAACCAATTTTTGGTACAGCTAAAGCTGGATAAGCATTGGCAAAAAATGAGTCTAATCGGTTTCACCGAAATGAATAGAGCCGTTGAGCACAGGTTAGAAACTTTATTTTTTGTACTCTTTAATTATTCAAAAATACTATTCATCCAAATGAATAAAGCTTTTTTTAATAGCTTGCCAGGAGAATTAAAGAAAAAGTATGCCGCTCATATTATTCTCACCCAAGAACAATCCCCCCGATTCATGAGCCCTGATGAAGTGATCGGTGATTATAATAATGATAACGAGGGCGTATTTATACGTCAGGTCACGGCATCGCGGTTTATGCGAGATGATTGGTTATCCATTACCACTGACGGCCCGAAAACCCGCCTCCTATCTGCCACTTTTGTTCTCAATGATGTGCTAATTGCTCTTATAGGTCAAGTTCCTTCTGATTGTAATAAAGCCTGGAAATATATAGGGGGCGTTGTGTTTTCACATCGCGTAAAATGTCATTTCGCTGGCAAGTCAGATATGAGCACTGATCTCTACTATCTAAAAAGGATTGGGAGTTATACCTACACCCTTAATCAAGACATGTTAACTCCAGACGGAGAAATTGATTATGCAAAACTGTATGAATTAAACCATTCGTTGAAACAATACACAGCTAAAGTGAAGAAAAATGTTCCAGAGTTAAGAAATAAAATCTTAGAGCAGCGGGAAAGGATAAAATCTAGCCATACCACTTATAAAACAACCTCCGGTAAAGTGAAGGAAAATCTGGAAAAAAGATCAGTTACGGAGTTTGGCGTTTTAATAAACAATGAAGCACTTCTGGCTGCCCAAATGGAAGATATTACCGGTGTGTTATTAAATACCAGGTCACACACAAGCATAATGGATGCGTTGGAGATACAGGGTTTTCTCGCACGGCAAGGGATTCATGTTGGGTTATTTTCCTATGATCCAAAACACCGTCCGGCTCTAATAGCCCTATCCCGTGAAGAAGTCATGGAGACTAGTGAATTTAAGAATGCCAATGACCACTACAATCTTTCACAAATAGATCTTCCCACAGGGTATATCGAGTCGATGGGCGCAAAAACCACTAGTTATGTTTTTTATTCTTGCTACATTGCGCAATCTTACAAGGAGTATTTTGCCAACCTCAATCCGATTCTGGATAGTGCAGGCACTCGACTTAGTTTTAACATAACAGCTTCAGATTTGCTGGCCTTTCATCGAGAGCAATTTGAAACGATAAGTAGGCTTTCAAAATTAACGCAGGACTTCGGTTGGCTGCAAACGCATAACCGTATGATACCTGGAAGCACATGTCTGAAAATCTTCAGCTATTCTGATGATGATCAGTTCGTGCAGACCTTCATTAAGCGATTTTTTAAGCATCAGAATTATTTACTTCTAATAGAAAAAGATCATTTTTTCTATCAAATTGAAGTGAGTGCTGCTGAGGCCCTGAAAATTTTATCCAAAAACATTTTACAATCCCCTGCCTATTATATGTCTGTAATGAATGCATCCGAAGAGCAGATTCTCAGAGCTCAAGCAATTCAGAACATGCTTAACTCTATTGAAGTGCCTGCAGTGATACCTTGGGAGTCTCTGCCATTTATTGATGTAAATCAACAGGGTATTTTTATTAATCTGGCATTTTTCTACAATCTGCATACGAGGATGGAAGGGAATAATCTCCTTCAGGAATACTATGAATATTACAGAGCTATTGCGGATAGGCTAGAGAAAATCAACATACCGTTACCCCTCTCCACTTCGCAATTTTATAGATACCCAATAATTGATATAGATGATCCAAATGCCCATAAGAAATATCTGGAATCCAGACTATCCGCAGTAAGGGCGAGCAAACCATCGCTTATTGATGAGAATTTAATTCAGGAACAAATCAATACCATACTGCAGGCAATGCAAAAAAAATACGCATGCACTCTCCACAAAACTGATTCAGGCGAATATTTTCTCAGGTTTTCTGATGAAGTGCCTGCCGAAGAAATCTACAGGCTTCAAGTGAAACTTCAGCTTAATGGGGACGTTGTTCCTCCTGTGGTAGATGAGGAGACTTGTATAACACACTCCTCTGGTATGTTTTACCTGCGGTCAATCATGTCATTCTCAGAACACACGGCCTCTCTGATCAACGATCTAGAACTCAAAAAACAAGAGTACATCAAGCAATTCCACAAGAAACCTGGATCAGACTCGAGCCAAAGCCCCTATTTACCTCAGGAACCATCCCCGGATCTAATCACTTTTTTTGCCACTCCTTTTAAATTAAATCAGGCAATGATAAATACCATGCGTGATTCAAAAGGAATGGTTTCTAAAAAACACTTACAGAAATGGCAACCTTGCGAGGCTGGAGAGCCCTTCACAGAGAGTCATGCTAAAGCAATTCTTTATCTAATTAATGAAAAAAAGCGGAGTCCTGAACAAGCTATTATGCAAACAAGCTATTTGAATGAATCAGAGATAGATAAAAAATTTCTAACGGATGAGTCTGAATTTTTATATGGTTTTGTAGACTACATATAAAAAGAGCGTTTATCTTCGCAAACATTATAATCCTCAATAAGCCAAGTGTACTCTTTTGCAATCAGTTCCCGGTGTCTGGCTTTAGCAATCCATTTGAAGTGTTCTATTTCCAGTGTATAGCTATAGCCTATACAACCACCGCTCTGCTTAAAAAGATGTTTTGAAAAAAACTGCTTTGCGGTCTCATTATTGAAATGGGGTCTTGCCAAAACACGGCATTGTTTTCCTAAAGAGTTGACGTGATCAACCATTGCGATTAACAACTCTTTCCCCACTTGTTTATGCGCTTGTAAGTTTTCCTCTTGAGGATAACATCGGGACAGCATGCAGGATGCTGAAATGAGCATTTCGCTTATTTCAAAATATCGACCCATCGCCCCAAAAAATTCATTGGCTTGTGACTTATAAGTGCATATCCCCCCTCCTAAAAGCCACGCCCAGTATTTCCCCATTATCCTCAGCGATAAGAAAACAAAATCCATTTTTTTTAAATCTGCTGGCGCCTTCCTCGGAAATATCTTTCTCTAAATAAGCTACCATATCGTTAACAGATTCTCTCCAATGATAAAGCAAATTCGAGTTGGTTGAGTTGAAAAGATTTTTTGAAGTATGCTCTTTTTGCTTTTTTTGCCACTCACGCAATACCGCCAATAGATTTTGTTTTTCAACTCCAAACTCTGAGTAGCTTAATTTTCTTATCTTCATCGGAAAAATGCCTTTTACAATCGGTTTTCAAGAGAGTCATCATCAAACTGTGTCATGCCATGTCAGATTTGGGAGATCTCTCACTGCGTTCGAGATGACGGCGTGCCTGTGAGTAAGGACACAGTTTAATGTACACTCTCGTTTTCAACGGCTAAGCGCGTCAAATCACTTAAATCCTGGTTTATGTTTATTTTTTAACTAGTGTGAAGAGGTCTGCATCACAAAAAAAGATAGTGTCACAAGCGGGTTTGAGTTTCAATCAATTTGATACGCAGAACATTATAATCCTGTGTCCTGGTTTTTTATTTATTTTTTACAACCACCTCTTGCGTTTCATTAGACTTGAATAGTCTGAGTAAGTTATTGCTGCTGAATTGTCATGATCTGATCTGACATATTTTCCATTCACATGATGGAAGCCGGATACCGAAATGTAAAATGACAATGCACTCAACCGCTTGCTCACAAGACCGTTCTGTTCAAATTATATACTATTCAGGAGCAAGGCAGCGGTCTTTCTCTTAAAACCAATTTAAGCCATTTAATAAAAACTTAAGCTTTGTCTTATAAAATCAAACGTTCTTTGCTCGACATAATGGCCAGATTGCACTTTAGTACAATATCCGTCTTTATTTTTATTAACTAAACTCAAAGGCGCAGGATGAAACCACAATCAGGGAGATGAATAAGAAGAATAAGCTTTAGCGGGAATTTGATATGCAGTTTTTTGATTCAAAGCGACAACACTTGTCAGCCGGGTTATTAGTAAAAACACTTCTCGCGATGGGTCTTGCTGCAAGCCTTCTCAGTTCCTTGGTTTCATTCAAATCGATTCAGATTATGCCTGCTTATTCTGGTATGGAAGAACAGCTTTTTCTTACTATTTCTATTGCGGCTCTTTTCCTGACCGGCATAGGCTTAATTTCAGAGTATACGCTTTCAGCAATCACCTTCGCTTCGAGTTTACTTATTCCCGAGAAATCCCAGGTCCTTATTATGTCGGGATTTACTAGCGGGAATGTATACATTGTTTTGTCTTTTTTTATCGTCGCCTGTGTCATTCAGAAGTCACAGATTTTTCAAAGAATGATTGTTCTGTTATTACTAAGATTTGCTCACAGACCAGCCTGCCTTGAAAAACTCTTGTTTTTAATTGGACTGCTGATGACTCCAATACTCTCAGTCCAAAGTACTCGAGTGGCGATTATGGCGCCGGTTCTGGATAATATTGTCTCCATTAGCGGTTATAAACCTCAAGGCAAGGCAGCGAATGCCATGGCCAATGCTGCTTTTAGCGGCTGTGTTTTATTGTCAACGGTATTTTTAACAGGCAAATCAAGTAACTATCTTTTATTCAGTGCAATGTCCTCCTCGGACAGCCTTTCCAACGCCTGGCTGGTCTGGCTCTCGTTTGCAGCCTTTCCGGGGATATTACTGGTCGCTGCTTTTTTTCTAATCCATTCCATCGCCTATAAAGCGCCAGAAGTTCCAGAGATTAAACGTTTCAGTCTATTGAAAACCTGTTACAAGCTTGGACCAATATCTGCAAAAGAGTATGCCTCCCTGCTTTCAATAGCGGTGCTAATCGCAAGTCTGGCATTAAGAAGTATACTGCCAGTACACCCATTGTTTATTGCCTTGTTAACCGCATCTATCCCTCTTTGCTTTGGCCTTTTAAGAGTGAAAGACTTTAGCAATCATATTAACTGGAAATTTATATGCTACCTGGCAACCATGATTGGCATTATGAAATTTATCAATGGAATGAAGCTTCCCTTATGGATTGCCCAAGTGCATAACTGGTTAAGCCCTGCTTCTCAGAATATATTTATTTTCATATTCTTACTCTTCGCACTGAGCTGGCTCTTGTGTATCATTTTCGGCACTATGATTGCCCCGGGAATTGCCTTTACCTTGCTAGCCCCTGTTTTGGCAAGTGGAAGCGTCAATCAATGGATCATTGCCTTTGTGATTCTCATGGCGACTGAATCCTGGATATTCCCTTATCAATCCAGCTATTTTCTTTGTTTTAAAAAACTGCTTAATCAGCAGCAAAATTTTGAACTGAAACCAGTATTGATTACCAACGCCTTATTGGCCATCGCCAAAATAGCAGTTATCTATGCCTCTATTCCTTACTGGCGTTATCTCGGGTTATTGTGATTAACGATTCCAGTCTGGATAACAGCAGCCCTAACTGAAACTGATTTTCGCAGCCCATCTTTTTCCTGACCTGCCCGACATGTGCTTTCACAGTGCGCAAACTGAGCATTAAAATGTCGGCAATTTCCTGTTGCGTTTTTCCTCTGGCAAGCCAGCACATGCATTCATATTCACGAAAGGTGAGGTAAGAACCCGTTCCTGGGACAGGAACTCGTTCAAGAAAAGGCAAAATCAGAGCATCTTTGCAAACAGGTCTTTCCTCCTGAAATCCTGCATTTTGTTTTTGTAAGGACAGCGATAATCCATAGGCTTTTTTTAAATCAGAGTGCGTGTCGATTTTATCGTGAAAATAGAGCAAAAACTGCTTCAAAAAATCAAGCTTTTCGAGATACTGGCCATTAATGACGTTATTTCCCAAACGGGTTGCAAAATTATAGGCATCCACAACCCCATTTCCCAAGCGAAGAATAGTAAAAGAATGGCCAAAGCCGTGTTGGTTAAATGCCTCCTGCAAGGCTTTGGTTCGCCCGGTCAGGCATTGCAAATCTCTGATAAAGTATTGCTCCTCCCGCGACGGGACGATTCGATGGACGTCGAAATCAAAGTAGGTATTTTCAAGATAATGAGCAACAAAATCAGGATTTTGCGATATGAAAGAAAAACGCCCTTCTCTGCTTACACTAACATGGGAAAAATGAGTGATTCCCAGGTTTTTAAGCGGCTCACAAAGCTCAGTAAATGCTTGAGCATGGCTAAAACAGGGATGTTCACGATAGATTTTTTTGAGGTTCATACCGTCCTCATCGATTGTGACTCCTGCATTTTAACAACTTCTGCCTGGAAAAGCGATTTCACAGTCTGTGCTCACTACAGGATGTGGCTCAAGTCTTTCATCTCTGGCAAGCTCTTCGATATAACACTCCGTCACAGCACAGGTTTGAGATAATCTCTTGAGCCAACTGTGATAAACCACGTCGTCCACCTCGAAAATCAAAGGCAAGGACGCATTGGCTCGAGCCTTGAGACACTCATTAAGTAAATAATTGTATTCCTCAAGCCTGGCGTTTCTGCCCGCAGGAACGGCTTTGGATTGCACTGGAGGTAAAGAGGATCCATCCTTCTCAATGGCATTATCAAATAAACCTGCTATAAATTGCACCAAGTTCCCGAGCTGATGATATTTGGTGGAAACCTGCGCTTCTTTTGGAATAAGCAGATAAGCAATTCCCGGACGGCCAAAACGCCCGTAAAACTTTAAAGGAATATTTTGAGCATCACTGATTTTTTTTGCGGCTAATACAATCTTGAACGATGAAGTCAGCAGATTATAACGGGCAGCCTGTGTTTCACAGGCTGCAATAGACGCATAAATCACATTAAAACGACCATAAACAGGATTATCAACCTGTTTTATTTTAAAGCAGCAAAAGGCGACCGGCAGGTCATGGCTATCGTAAAATACATCAAATATATAAGCAGGCTGGCTTAGTACTTTTTCTTTAAAAAACACCAGCAATTTCTGGAAAGACTGAAGATCTCCGGGTAACTCAAATTGACGTGCAAAGACTCCCGCCAGTGTATCCTGTTCTTCTGCGTTTAATTCAGCGGTTGTTTTCAATAAGGAATAAAATGCTTTGGCGGGAGCCTCCTCTTCTTTCACCTTAAAACCCAGTGAAGGAAGACTCTTCTGAAAAAAACTATATGTTTGAAGGCTAGCCTGCCGCTGAGCAAGCCTTTTTATTTTCAAAGCAATGGTCTCATTATGCTTTTCAAAGCGCTTTTGTACTTCCACAGGCATTTCAGGATCATAGGGACCTTCCTGCACAAAACTATCCCGATGTTCCAATATCACATCAAGCAAAGCCAAATCATAGTGATGACCTGCGGCAATATAATCAAGCAGACTCTGACCGAACGCATCATGGCTTAAATGATGATGATACATAAGTAGTATCTGCAACTTATCCTCCATCCCCTCCTTCCAGGAAAAGATAAATTCGGGTTTTAAATAATAGTGGAGTAGTAAAGCGGTCATTTCACGCGAGGGGGAATTATCAAGCAAGCTATAATATAAACCATCAGTTCTCCTTAAAGGAACTACGATATCCCCTCCAATCCCTTGTTCAAAAAATGATTTAACCGTTGCAAGCTGGTTGGCGGCAACAGCCAATAATAAAGGCGTATACCCCCAGGAGTCCTGAGTTTCATAACTAAGTAAATTGCTTTTAATAATCGAATCAAGGCGAAAATCATCTCTTGCAGAGTAATGACGCAGCGCCTGACCGGCATTGTAGCCACTGCTATCTCTTACACACATTGCCAGGATTGATGAAGGAAACTGTATTGACCGTTCTACATTCAGACTTTGCAGATAAACCTGTGAGCCTGTCTGCCAGATTAGACAGGCACTGAATAACTGAAAAATTTTCTCATCCCTGACTTTACATACCATTTTATAGTTTGCTGACGCTTCAGCCAATGCTCCAAGATCCAGCCTTTTTCGTTTCGCAACAGGTGCCCAGACTACCCGAAGAAGATCCCTGTCTTTTGTCAAATCAAGACTTAAGTATTTTTCCACATCTGCTTCAAGGTCTTCCAGAGAGCTCGTATCAATTACCAGACTATTTATATAAAAAATCAATCGTTCAGGAAGCGAGGTCATTCGCCGCTGCGCGGATAGCAAGTACTCTTTATGGTGAGTCGCCTGACGGCTCACAATCTCTTTAATTATCAACTTATATTGATCAAATGCATGCTTTTCTTCAATAAATGAGTCAAAATTCTGAATGACACCCAGTATTGCCTGATGATGAAGCAATCCGCGTTCCGACCTCTGAGGTTTCGTAGTTGAAATGTGCTCAATCTGTGAGCGAATAGCCTGCAATTGGGCACGGATAAGCGCAAGGGCTTTTGATGTTTGCTTTTGATACAGAGCAAGATAAATATCGAAATGTTCAAAAAGCAGCGCCTCATCCTTTAAATAATCTTCAATTTTATCCCAATCGCTATCTTCAAATAATATGCGTGCTTTAAAACTTCTCCCTGATTTCTCATTGAAATGATTTCGGCTGATAACTTTAAGGCGCAGGGCATCCCTTTGCCGAACCGCATCGCGAATATTTGTCCATAACTCCAGTTCTCTATCAAAAATAAGCCGGCATTGTTCATATCGTTTGCCATTATCGCTAAGGACTTTCATCATTTCATTTTGCAGCCGCAATAAATGTCTTAGTCGTTCTGGAATCTTAGCTTGCATCTCATAGTCGGTAACTGACAGACTATCCTGTAAGGCACTCTCGATCATAGGATAATAGCCTGACAAAATCCCCTTGAATAATGTCAGTCTAAGAGGCAATCTTTGCGCAAAAATAGCTTTTGCCAATTCTAAACTCCCTGACAGGCAAGCCGATTCCATCGCTATCCAATCGGCGGTTTCCCTCTCGCACTCTTCATTCAGTTTATTGTTATCTTGCGATAGACTGCTCTGATAAATAGCCAAAGGATCTGTAAAACAGGGCAGGCTTTTCTGGAAATACTGACGATTTCTGCTTTGTTTAAACTCCTCATCAAATATCTGAATATTAGTATTCTCATCGGAAACCATATTATTCGCTGCCTCAATAAAACGCTGCGAAGCCCATTGTCTTGATTTTGGAAGTGCTTGCCAGCTATTGAAAATTTGCGCCACTATAGGCGCGTTAAGGCAGAACTCGGCAAGTTCAATCGGCAATCGACCTTCGGGACAGCGCTGATAGACCAGCATCGGATCATTCCTCAACAACTGCTCTACTTTCTCTTCATTCTGAGCCAGGATTGCCAGGTGAATAGCCGGAATTGCGTTTGGATAATTCAGCACATCGTCGGGATGGAAGCTTGAAATGGCTGTTTGCCGCTGTAAATCGGCTATTCCATTGGGATAACCGTTAAACAACATCCGCTCAGCAACCACCGGAATATCCTCTTGAATCATCCAGGAACTTTGAGATTCCATTTGTTTTTGAATGTCTTCCCAAAGTGCTGTTATTGGCTGACTAAAACCACCCAGGGTTTGTATACCCGTCATGAAACATTGCAAACGCCTGATATCCGCTTCATTATCACAACGAACCTGCAAAGAGGCCCGCGCTCTTGGATCAGCGCCTGCGCGAGGCGCGAATTGATAGGAATGCTGATTCACCTGGTCTGGATTATGCAAATCTTTTATAGAAACGAGTGATTCATTCCCTGAAAGCGCCCTGCAAAGCTTCATACTGTTACCGGGTCTTGGCAGTGCCATTACCGACACTACCTGATTAGGGTGAAGTCCAATCAAAAGCCTGTCCAGAGCCAGCTCAGGATTCAAATTTTTACATTGATAAAGAACTTCAAGCTTCTCTACTTCAACTCCGCTTCCAATCAAACCATCATCCTGCAGATAGCAACGTTCATTTACCCGATTAAAACGCGGTAATACCAGATGCCGCTGTTGCACCCCACCCTGATTGGATACCCTTGTCAATGACCAATTGGCCTGAGGAAACGCCTGGTTTTTAAACTGGGGGGCTAAAGGTAAAACCAGTGAAGTCAGACGCTTGAACTTTACTTCGGATAAAGGAAATCGATTTGCCTTGCTTATTAACTGTTGAAAATACTGGAACACGATTGGCGGTCGAATAGAGACATCATGGGCAACATTTTACCAGAAATAACAAATTTTTTGTAACTCTCTATGTCATCCCAAGCCTCACCACGTTCCTCCCGCCCCCTCACGTCATCCCGCCCCTCACGTCATCCCGAGCGAAGCGAGGGATCTCCCTGCCCTGGCATAATCTTCAAGCTTTAAAAAACACGTCCTAGCCTCCATCCAAATCTCGATAATTGAATAAGCCCCAATGCACTGAAGCAAAAGACAGGAATCGTTAAACTCAAAGGTCCCGGTGTTACCTGAGCGGTGATAACTCCCATTAACCCAGAGAGGCCAAACTGGCAAGCGCCTACCAGGGCAGTTGCTGTACCTGCCTGCGTTTCAAAATCCTTCAACGCGAGCGCAGTGGCAGATCCCATACTCATTCCAATGCCTATCGTTAAACAAATCATAGGCAGCATAAATCGTAATACACTGCACTGATCAAAATTAAGCGCTGTCATCATTAAGCAGGAAGCAATCATGATAATAATGCCGCAACGAACTATAGTCTCCAGTGGATAAGAATAAGTGAATCGCACTGCAAGCATATTGGTAAAAAACATGGTCATTGCGTTTAAACCAAACCACATACCATATTCTGTGCCGTTTAAATGAAGTTGCGTGATCAATATTCCCGGGGATAAAGCGCAAAACAGATACAATCCCAGTAAACAGGAAGAGGCAACCAGCGTGTATCGACGAAAATCAGCATTCTTTATCATTGGCCTCATTGCCTGCCACCAATTGGCTGAGGATGTTTTGGGTTTTGGGAATTGATAATCTGGAACTCCACGAAAAGCAATGACAGTCATCAGCAATCCGAGCAGGGTCAGAAAATAAAAACCGCTGTGCCAATTGTGGGTCAGATCAAGTAATACACCGCCAATAACCGGTGCACTACTGGCGATAATTGAATTGGTTCCTGATAAGATACTGAATAATCGGGCACATGCCTGTGTTGAAAAATTATCTCTGACGATTATAAAACATACCAGATAAGTACCACATGCACCGGCAGCCTGAATGATTCTGGTGAAAATTAACGCATGAACAGAACTGGTCCAGGTTGAAAGAAAAGAGCCAATAAAAAAGAGCACCGCACTGCCAAGCGCTATATTCCTTCGCCCCACCCTGTCCGCCAGAGGCCCGGTAATCAATTGCCCTAAAGCCACGGTAAACATAAACACATACAGGCTTGCCTGCATGATTGTATTATCAGTATGAAAAAAACGGCTCATGGAAGGAATCGCCGGCACGAAAACATCCATTGCGAATGAAATACTGATAATCAAAGGAATGAGTCGAAAAAGACTCTGTCTTTCTGTCCAACCAATCGAGTTCAATAGAGACTCCCGCTTAAACACTGGCATTAAGTTAAAGAATTTTGTCATTCCTCAGTTGGCATTATAGCGAGTTCAGAAATGGATCCTCGCCTTCGCGGGGAGAACCGTTTAGTATAAATTTGAACTTTACTTAATAGCAGTGTCACTAAAACACGCTATGATAAACCCGATAAGGATAAAAAATAACTACTTTAACCTCATTTTTTTGAAGATAGTATATAGAGCAGCAACTATTCCCCCGCTGATAACCCCGATTAAAAAATCAACTCCCAAGTTGACGGGAAACGATAAATTATGAGTATAAAAATGAAGAGCCGGTATTCCATGATTAATGATACTTCCCCCTACTAAAAACATGGCAATGGTGCCAGCAATTGCTAAAAACTTCATTAGCATGGGGGCTGAGCCAATTAAAAAAAGACCAATTTGCTTTATGGGCTTTCTTTTTTCTCTTAAAAGAAAGCCCAGATCATCGAGCTTTACTATCAAAGCGACTAAACCATACACTCCAATGGTCATAATCATTGAAATCAAGCTTAATACCATCACCTGATTGATCAGCGAGGAATGAGCCACTGCACCCAGTGTGATTACGATAATTTCAGCGGAAAGCACAAAGTCAGTACGCACAGCACTTCGTATTTTATCTTTCTCAAACTGCTCTTTATCGATTTCCAGTATTTCATTAACTGGCTTTGGTTTTTCATGTTTATGGAACTTTTCCAGGATTTTTTCAAAGCCCTCGAAGCTTAAATACAATCCACCCAGCATTAATAAAATGAGCACCAATGGCGGCATCACAAAGCTAATGAGAAGCGCTAAAGGGATTAATATCAATTTATTGATTATCGACCCTTTCGCGACAGCCCATACCACAGGCAGCTCCCGGTGCGCATGAAGACCAATGACCTGCTCTGCATTCAGAGCAAGATCATCTCCCAATACGCCGGCTGTTTTTTTAGTCGCGGTCTTAGTCATTAATGCGATATCGTCGAGAGCTGTGGCGATATCATCTAGCAAGGTTAATAAACTGGTTCCTGCCATATTTTTTTTCTTATTTTAAGACGCTGGTTGTTGTTTCATGGGAGCTATAGGGGGTGGTGCTTTCATGTTACAGGTACAAGCCCCTGTAGCCTGGGGTGGAAGTGGAACTTCAGCGAAATCCTTTGAATAGCAAATCGATACATCCCATGCGGTTTGATCAGGTGTCGGGGCCGCAGGAAGAAACCAAAAGCGTAATGCTTTATACACTTTTCCCTCCTCCCCCTCCCAGATAGTCGGAGTAAATGTAGCCTGATACATAAATGCTTGTCCAGGTTGACAGGTAAATTCCTGTCTAATCCATTGTTGTCCTTTAGGAACGGTAACGGCCAATATCTGCTGATGACTAGTTGCGTCCATAATGGCGACATTAACATCATAATTCGTCCAGCAATTGTCTTTAACCACGGTTGCAAAACAGGTAAATGCAAATGAATAGCTATAAATCATCAGCCCAGTCAGAATTGAGAATAAGCGAATCATATGAAATTTCCCTTTATCATCCAATGATATAAGTTTAGACCTAAAAACAAGTTATGGAGTAACTCCCAACGTCATTTAAAAGATCCCTCGCTGAGCTCAGGATGGCATGGGAGTTACGTTATGGATTGAGAATAAGGTTAATGCACAAATTAGCCCACAAGGGACTCAATTCATTTGATATGTTTTTGTGCAAATACTATATTAAAGATACTTTATGCCACTGGAGTTATTAGAATATGGCAACTAAATCAACGATTTCCAATACAAAAGACAGAAAAATATCAGATGAAAACCTTAAAAATATATCAGGCGGGCTACCTATAAACAATATTCCCGATTATACAAATCCAGACTTTGTCGAGGGAAAAGCCATAAACCCGACAAGTACTAATACCGTGAAAACAAAGGGATCTAAACCGTCAAAGGCGACAAAGAAAAAGCCTTGATCTGTCAGGCAGAGAATGGGCAATCAGAAATTATCACAATTTCTCTGAGGCTTGATCTTTTATTAAGAAACCGCTATTCTTGCGCGCTTGGAGAGGTGGCCGAGTGGTTGAAGGCGCACGCCTGGAAAGTGTGTATACGGCAACGTATCGAGGGTTCGAATCCCTCTCTCTCCGAAAATCCCCTTTATTTCCTCAGCCTTTAAATCTATAATTTTCACGATAAAAATCTGATTGTAAATTAATGCCTATTCGCTTTGACAACAGCTTTACCAGACTGGCTCCCCTATTTTATAGCCGATTGCAACCAACACCGGTAGCACGCCCTGAACTGGTACATTTTAATAATTCACTGGCGAATCAGCTGGGTCTGGATACTATTGCAGTCGAGGAAATCCCTCTTTATTTTTCCGGGAATAAAATGCTTCCAGGCAGCGAGTCAATCGCCAGCGTCTACTCTGGCCACCAGTTCGGTTACTATGTATCTCAGCTCGGTGATGGCCGAGCCCACCTGTTGGGCGAAATACTGGACAGGCAACACCGACGCTGGGATTTGCAACTAAAAGGATCTGGAAAAACGCCCTACTCACGTATGGGCGATGGCCGAGCGGTATTGCAATCCACCATTCGGGAGTATCTTTGTTCGGAAGCAATGCATGCTCTGGGGATTCCCACTAGCCGCGCGCTCTGTATTATTGCGACCAACGAGCCGGTATATCGCTATACTGAAGAACCTGGTGCCATTCTCACTCGCGTATCAGAATCACTCATTCGCTTTGGTCATTTTGAGTATTTTTACTATACCAACCAACTGGATGCGCTTAAACAGTTAGCCGATTATGTATTAGCACGACATTATCCGGAATGCCCGAACGATCAATCCGGTTATGAGGAGTTATTCCGCCAGGCCGTATTAAAAACCGCAGAATTAATGGCCCTGTGGCAAGCGGCTGGTTTTTGTCATGGGGTAATGAATACAGATAACATGTCAATTATTGGATTAACCATTGACTACGGCCCTTTCGGATTTCTGGATAGCTTTGATTTTAATCATATTTGTAATAGTTCTGATGAATCGGGACGTTATGCTTATAATCGACAGCCTGCTATTGCCTACTGGAATTTGCAGGCATTGGCTCAAGCGCTAACCCCATTAATTCCAGTCCATTTATTGCAAGATTCTCTTTCACTTTTTGAAACTCATTTCCAGCGAAATTATCTGGTTCAAATGCGTGCTAAACTGGGGCTTTTTCGAGAAGACGAAAATGACAGATTACTCGTCAATCAACTGCTCTCAATCCTTCATGAGCAGGCAATTGACTATACTATTTTTTTTCGCTGGCTTGGCGACAGGTCAGGAAGCAAACCATTATTTTCCTTCATCACAAAAGTGAACGAATGGTTAAAGCAGTATGAACAAAGATTGTCGAGGGAATCTACCTCTGAAAATATGCGAAAAGATAAAATGATGCAGAAAAATCCCAAATATATTCTGCGAAATTATCTGGCCCAGCAAGCAATTGATGAAGCCTATACTCATCACAATTTTTCAGAAGTCGACCGTTTATTTAATCTTCTAAAATTCCCCTCTGAAGAGCAACATGATAATGCCCGCTACGCTGATTTTCCCCCCGGATGGTCAAAAAAGATTTGCGTAAGTTGCTCTTCTTAATTTTTTCTTAATATTTCCTTAATATAATGAGCACTCATGCTGTTCCTGATTGCTAATGGGCAGTTTAATAATTTAGAGCTATATTTATTAGTACATTTTCTATTTGTTTTGCAGGCATTAAAAATGCGCTTTTCATTCTCTGTGCTTTGTCGAAATCCTGCAGCCCTCTTCCAATACCTTTTATATTCCCATTTGTTACGAATTTCAGGAGAAGTTAAAAATGCCTGCGCAAACTAAAATCATCGATTCAGTTAATGAATTATTAAAGAAAAAAGGGTTTCAACTCGAATTAAATACTGGCGGTGTTTGCGGAGGACTGGCAAGTATTTATGTCAAGTATTGTCTTGAAGGCAGAGAAACTGAATTTTTTGAGATGGAGCGCAAGCTGGCTAATCCTCCTAAAAATTATAACATGGGTGATGATCCCGACTTTGATAATTTTATTAAAGATGTTGAAATCGCTTTTAACAGCCAGATTTATCATAAAGGGACCTATCAGGGAGACTTAAACGCGATCCTCAAATTTGATGGTAAACCGGTAAATAATGAATACAATATTGGTTTAGTGGATACCCGAGTCAAATGGGGAGAAATACTGGGATCCATTAAAAATGAAGGCCGTGCTTGTTATGTTGCGTCAAATAACCATGCGATTGCTATTTCTTTCTCAAATAATCGCTATGTCGTATACGATCCTAATTACGATGAAGATGCCAATAAAAAAATTAATAATACCAAGAGCTTTGACACAGCAGCTAAGGCAATAGAAGAGATTGAGAAATGTTTTGGTGATGTAAATCCCTCGAATCTTTATCGTGATTACTTGGGAATATCAGTCAGAGTCTTTGCTCACCCCAATGAAAAAAGAGCAGCCGTATATCCCTCCAAAGCTGATATTCAAAGAGCACATTTCGCTACTTCTTCCTCCCTGACACGCAGTATTAACCATCCCAAAGGATACGGATATGATTCCATGACCTGCGCTATCAGAGCAAATGACACGGACACTATCCAGCACTTAGTTCAACACATGCCACTAAAAGCCGAACACGCTACCTGCGCAGAAGGTCATACCCGCTATGAGCTGGCATTGAATATCTTTAAACGTTTAAGCGTCATTGAAGCAGAAAGAGTTATCAGGTACATGCCATTATATGGATCTGCCGATCTGTTTAAGCAAATGCTTGATAATTATTTCACCACCAAATCCAATGATCCGAACGCATTTAAGCAAAAATTTGTACACAGCAGCAATCCCACTGTTAAAGCCACAAGCCTTCTCGAATACGCGGTTAAAGGTAAAGATAAAAAAAATATAGAGGTGCTTGCCCAGTTTTTAAAGGCTCACTCAATTGATGCCAGTTCCTGCGATATAGATCCGATTATTGAAGCCTTAAAAAAGAATATTGGAAAAGATAAATCAGGAATACTGGAAAATTTATTCCTTCATTTCCCTGATCTGATCAACGAAAAAATGATTGCGGACTTATTAAAAGTCGCCGCGGAAAATAATAGCAGCAAGTCATTAAAGATTTTACTACAGCAAGTTAGTAGACTAGGCTCGGCGAGCAAAGACTCTATTTTTGATGAGAAAATAATATCAAAAATTACCCCAGACAATTTAAAACTACTGGCCGATGCTAATATTCCTATTCCTCAAAGCTTGTTCGCTACTGCCTTAAATAGAAAAGAACCCGCTATTTTTGCAACTTGTGTGGGCGCTTTATCGGGGAATGATCCCTGGGTTCATTTTCTTAAGAAAGCAGTGGATGGCAAGTTTAAGAAAGGTGAGAAACTGCCCCTTTCGCTTTTTGATGCTGGCAAGCCCTATACTCCATTTAAGGTATTAGCCCGCTTCCCCAACAATAATCACATAATTCTCGATAATTGGCCGACCAGAAAGATACCACAGTTTACAAAAAATGAAGCGTTATCCTGGGCAGTGGAGTCAGGGAATGTGGAGATTGCGGAAAAATTGCGGCAATCAGGTGCAGCACTCAAGATTGATACTCTGGAAAAACTGATTGCGGATTATCCAAATCGACAAGACAAAATGTATAACTTTCTCCTTGATCGATTAAAGACGTTAATTGTAGGTCAAGAGGAGACCCTGGCTAGCCATGCAGCCCAGGTAATTCATCACGCTCGCTTTCATGATACTCCCCATGTATTAAAAGAAGTCGCTGTTTTATTCAGAGACTCCAGACTTCTTGATCAAAGCCATCTTCTCCCGGCTCTTAATCCAGAAATGAAAGCAATGCAGACAGCCAGTGGAGATGAGCTAATCCGACTGAATAAGCTAGTGAAACATAAGAAATATCCTGCGGAAAAATATGCTTATCGTTGGGCAATTTTAAATAAAGAATTTGAGTTCGCAAGTTCACTTTCGCAGTGCTTCACAGCAAGTCCCGACTATTTTTATAATTTATTTCTAGAGGTTAATCGATTAGGTGATGATGAGTGTTTAAATCATCTGTTTATGGAGCACTCCAGCCTTCTTGAGAATGTTGATCTTTACAAACAGCTGGAAGAACAAGGCCAGTTCACTTTATTAAACAAAATTATCCGCCAAAACAAACTAAAAGATGACTCCTATCGCCTGCAACTGCTTAATAAGGCTGTTGAACGACATGATGAAAAGCTGGTTGTCGCTTTGTCCAGATTTGCGAATAGTGGATATTCAACCCACGCAACACCTGTTTATAAAGCATTTGCCGCTCATAATAGCAAAGGGGTGATTTTATTACTGGAAAATGGCGCGTTGCTTAAAGACATTACCGCCTCTGATGTTTTAGATACTTTGGTTAAAACAAACGATATTCAACTGCTCCACAAGGTATTCGAGGATAAGCATTTTCAAAGCCGCTTCTTTGACTCAAATCAGTTAATAAAACACCTGGAAAAGCTTTATGAAAAAGGCAATTCTGAGCTGCTAGGTGAATTTAATAAAAAGTTTCCTGAAATTAATTTTCAACGCCTCAAAGATAGCCCAGATACTTTTAAATTTTCAGCGTTTGGTGAGAATGTCAGGAACATCGATGGCTTATTTGATCAGGCCTGCAGCAATCGATGTCTTACCATTGTAAACTCTCTTCTCGAAACCTATCAACCCAAGGCAAGAGAAAAAGAATCTCTTTTTGAGCGACTGGATGATTTATTCAATGCGCCTTATAGAACAGAAAAAATCAGACCTTTTAATCCACAATTGGTGAGACAACGAAGGCAGGAAAGAGAAAGCATTGAAGCCAAAGAAAGAGATGCCACTTCCGGGGCTAATAAACGCACTCCCTCAGTACTGAACAGACTGTCATCCGACCAACAAAAAATGATGGCCCAGGCGCAATTTCAAGGAAAATCAACACCTCCACTGCAACATAGGAAATCACTAAACCCAATTGCAAAACAAGTTCCAGTCAATACTGAAGATGAATCTGTAAAATCAGAGCAGAGAAAATTACCTGATCCGCCGGTAACAAGACATCCTCCCGTTGATACAAAAGATGATACGCCAATCAATGAGGCGATGAAAAAATACCACTGGCGAAAGGTTTTCGACACTTTGTACGATAAAAAGCTGGGACGTCTGTATTCGCTGATTAAAAATGAAAACTACGCTCCATTTGAAGAGTCTCATCGCAAGATTGAGGACGTCATTATCAATCTGCGAACCAGTCAGAAAAATCTACGTCACTTTGCTGATGTAGCACCCGCTCGTAATGAAAGAAGAGCTTCAGCCAATAGCTTGCTTGAAAACAAGCTGATTCTTCGTGCCCTGGATGAAGACAATGAAGATAAATTGCTGCCGTTAATGCAACAGATTAAACCTGAGAAGCCTGAAGCCTTAGTTGATGATCGCTCCAGCTCATTAAATGATGAAGTGATGGCACTGTTTAAAAAATATGCCAAAACGGGTCAGACCAAAGTGATTTCCAATTTATTTTCTTTCTATGAAGCCAATAGCGTTATTCGGCTAGCTTTGGAGAAAGCCAGACAGAATAAAGAGGAATGGGGAACGTTGGTTGGCCTGCTGCAAAGCTGTACCTATACATCTCCTGACCACTCATCCCCTCCGATTGATAAAGAGCTGATAACCGAATTAGAAAAGCATCGTGAGGATCTGCTCACTGGCTTTAAAACTGCCGGCAGAGATATCCGCATGGAATTGGTGCAACTTCTTGACAAGAAAACTGATTCAGCGCTCGCATGGATTCTGAAAAGCGAACATGAGCAGGTCAACACTTTACTAAATACCGTTGAAGGTGAAATGGTTAAAGCCGAGAGCAGCATCCCCTCAGCCACCCGAAGCAAGGTCTCTCGTTTTATAGTTGGTCTGGACGAATTTAAGAATACTATTGACAAGTTGCAAATTCGGTATAACCGTTTTCTGGAAACCATTTCCAGCAATGCCTATGCTCCAGATGAAGCTCTCAAAGAATTAACCGCTATAAAAAAGGATTTTCAGGACGGAAAACTTGCGAGTTATTACTTCACTGATGGAGCCCTTCTGGATCATCTACTGGATAATCTGCCCAAACACAACAAAGACAACATTCAGGACCTTTTGCAGATCAAACAAAAAATTGATCAGATGTCACAGACATTCGTAGAGTATCTGGAGGGTTTTCAGAAAGCAGGATTTAATGCCAAAACCGCCTTACAGCAATTGGAAGCTATTCACCAGACATTTGAAAAAGAACAATTGGTTCCTGGCTATTTTGCTGAAGAAAAATGGATTGAAACGTTGTTTGAGCAGCTCGATAAATATAAGCAGAAGACAATAAACGAACCGCAGATTCTAAGCTTTCTAACTGATCTTTATAAAGTGATCAGCGAAGAAGCAGGACCTATTCAAAAAGCAACACAAGCGCCGCAGGCCGAGCGCGAAGCTCAGGAACGCGCGGCCAAAGAACAGGCCGAGCGCGAAGCTCAGGAACGCGCGGCTAAAGAACAGGCCGAGCGCAAAGCTCAGGAACGCGCGGCTAAAGAACAGGCCGAGCGCGAAGCTCAGGAACGCGCGGCTAAAGAACAGGCCGAGCGCGAAGCTCAGGAACGCGCGGCTAAAGAACAGGCCGAGCGCGAAGCTCAGGAACGTGCGGCCAAAGAACAGGCCGAGCGCGAAGCTCAGGAACGTGCGGCTAAAGAACAGGCCGAGCGCGAAGCTCAGGAACGCGCGGCCAAAGAACAGGCCGAGCGCGAAGCTCAGGAACGCGCGGCTAAAGAACAGGCCGAGCGCAAAGCTCAGGAGCGTGCGGCCAGAGAACAGGCCGAGCGCGAAGCTCAGGAACGCGCGGCCAAAGAACAAGCCGAGCGCGAAGCTCAGGAACGTGCGGCTAAAGAACAGGCCGAGCGCGAAGCTCAGGAACGCGCGGCCAAAGAACAGGCCGAGCGCGAAGCTCAGGAACGCGCAGCTAAAGAACAGGCCGAGCGCGAAGCTCAGGAGCGTGCGGCCAAAGAACAAGCCGAGCGCGAAGCTCAGGAACGCGCGGCTAAAGAACAGGCCGAGCGCGAAGCTCAGGAACGCGCGGCTAAAGAACAGGCCGAGCGCGAAGCTCAGGAGCGTGCGGCCAAAGAACAAGCCGAGCGCGAAGCTCAGGAGCGTGCGGCCAAAGAACAAGCCGAGCGCGAAGCTCAGGAACGCGCGGCTAAAGAACAGGCCGAGCGCGAAGCTCAGGAACGCGCGGCCAAAGAACAAGCCGAGCGCGAAGCTCAGGAACGTGCGGCCAAAGAACAAGCCGAGCGCGAAGCTCAGGAACGCGCGGCTGAAGAGCGTGCTAAACAGGAAGCTGAGCGACGTCAACAAGCCGATCGAGCTCGTCTGGCAGCCGAACGGCGTCAAATGGAAGAACGTGCTCGTAGGGAAGCAGAACAACGGCAGGAGCAAGAGCGGGCCCGTCAGGAAGCTGAGGCGCAGGAGCGTGCTCGTCAGGAAAAGGAAGCTGAACGACGTCAACAGGCCGAGCGGGCGCGTCTGGCAGTTGAACGGCGTCAAGCGGAAGAAAATGCCCGACTGGAGGCTGAACGTGTTCGTGAACTGGAGGCGCAGCAAGAACGGGAAGCTGAGTCTGAAGCACAAGTTGTGACTATCCATCCATTAATGGATTCAGATGAAGCTCAGCATAAAGAACAGCCAATCGATTCAGACAAACCCTCTTCTGCATTGGACTTGCTCATAAAAGCAGCCAAAACATACCACGATGACCGTAAGGGTAAAGGAAAAACCCTGCATCGGATTTCATGGGGTCAGTATACAGAAGACGATAAGCTAGACGCTGCAAACCATTTTATTGATGCAATACGCAATAAAGATGGTTTCATCACTTCCAAGGATCGTGGAGCGCTCAAGAATGGTCGCTTATATACAACACTCAACAACGTATTTAATGATGAGGATAATCGCCGCGCAATATGCCAGGAGTTAAATCAGGATCTGCAGTCTTTCGATGACTTGTTAAATACTTTGAATAAACGTGAACCGATTGAAACCCTTAAGCGTATCCTGAATACCTACAAAGAAGAACGAGCAAAGAAGCCGGATTATTACCATCGGACTTTTTTCTCTCAATACAGTGGACCTCAAAAAATAGCTAGCGTTAAGAATTTTTTGGAGACCATAACACGAGGAGATAATCTATCCCCTGATGATCTTGCAATCATCAAACAAGGCAGCCTGGGTCGAAGTCTTAAGGAATTTCTAAAAGAATCAGGTGGCGCACTTAGTGAGTTTTTGCAGACTAAAAAGCCAATCAATACCATAGACGACCTGGTCAGCGCTTTTTATCCTCCACCACAACAAGAGAATGTTCTGTAGACGAACTTATTCTAACCCTCTGTGTGCGCGGCTGTTATCCCCGCGAATACGGGGGCGTAAATAGAAAAGCTATTGTCTTTGCGAACAGAGTGAAGCAATCCAGATCGAAGCTTGAACAAAGTGATGAGATTGCTTCGCTAGCGCTCGCAAAGACGGTTTTGTGCACCTATCTTCATTTATGAAACAATACAAACTACTTAACCTGAACAATTGAACTCAACCCAAGATCTAAGTATCATCTTGATTTTTTCAGGAGCCAATTATGTCTGATCTCTCAGTAAAACCTGAAGATATTCTTGCTGATGGTGTGGATTATACAGTAATTAAAGGCGTTCCCGTTCGCAAAGGAACCGTTGCTGCTTTTATTGCAAATATTCAGATCATAGAAGATCGGGACAGCAGCGTTTTAGCTCGGCAAAATGCTTGGGAAACCATGAAAAATCTGGCGCCAACCCTTGTTGCAACAGGCCTGACCGATCATGTGCATTTTAAAAACCCCAGTGTTGAAAGAATGCTTCAGGAAATTATTTCCTCAAAGAACTAGTCCTAAATAATTAAAGAGAAAAATAACACTTGCCTTCTCTCAATTTTTCTTATAAAAATCTCTTTCTTGTGCTATTTTTTTAAAAAAAAAGTAGACAATGTACAGCACTATTGTACAATTCGTTAATTTTTTAACATTCGAGAGACCATACAGTCAGTGACTAATGAGATTAAAAATCAAAGTGCGCCAATTAACGATGGCGGTTACAAACGCGGTTTGAAAGATCGCCATGTTCAATTGATTGCCCTCGGCGGCATTATCGGCTCTGGTTATTTTCTGGGTACTGGCGCGGTGGTCAATCAGGTAGGTCCCTCAGTATTCATCGCCTATATTTTAGGCGGTTTAATCATCTATTTAACTATGCTATGTATGGGTGAACTGGCTGTTGCCATTCCTATTTCCGGCTCATTCATCACCTATACCGCCGATTTTATCTCTCCTTCGGTCGCCTGTGGCGTCGGATGGTCCTACTGGATTAGCTGGGTTGCCTATATCCCTGCAGAATGTATAGCCGGCGGGATTATTATGCAGCACTTTACTGGCGTGAACGGCTATATTTGGGCGGTATGTTTCGGTCTTATTATTACCTATGTAAATATTGCCAAGGTTGGAACCTTTGGTGAAATAGAATTCTGGCTTGCCCTCATTAAAATTCTCGCTTTAATGGGATTCGTAATTCTCGCCTTGCTAATCTTTTTCGGCATCATACATGGCCCACAGCCTGCAGGTATTATAGGCGGCAGATTTATTTTTGATGAGGGAGGATTGTTTCCCAATGGGGGAATGGCTCTTCTGACTGCTATGGTGCTTTTGCTGGTTAACTATCAGGGTTCTGAAATTATTGGTCTGGCCGCTGGTGAATCAGTCAATCCTGCCCGTATGATTCCACGCGCCATCCGCAATGTGACGTTTCGTATTTTATTCATTTATATTATTCCAGTGTTCTGTCTGGTATTAATTTTTCCCTGGCAGAAAGCAGGCTTGAGCAACTCGGTATTTGCCGATGCACTCAATTTCTATGGCTTACGCTGGGCAGGTGCAGCCACCAGTTTCGTTACATTAACCGCTACGCTTTCCTGCTCTAATTCTGGTGTTTATGGGATTGTACGGTCATTAAACGCCCTGGCCAGAAATGGTATGGCTCCTCATCGGCTTAGTAAACTTAACCGCAATGCCGTACCGCAAAACGCAGGCATTGTAACGCTTGCGGCCATTTGGCTTTTATTAGCAGCCGGCTACTTTTTTGGTCAATCGATGCTGTATATCGCATTATTGCTGGTATCCGGATTTACCGGCGCTCTGGCATGGATTTCACTGTGCTGGGCACAAATTAACTTTAGACGTCGCTTATATCAGGCAGGTTACACCACAGCAGATTTGGGTTATAAAACGCCCGGCTCCCCTTATACAGGCATTGTAGCCATCGTGCTAATGCTTGCCTGTCTAATCTTTCTATTACTGAATCAGGATCCTACCTACAAAATTGCCTTCGCTATGGGTTTTGTCAGCTTTGTAGTGCCGATTATAATTTATAAATTGGGCGGTTTTTATAAGAAACGTCATATCGCCATGTCAGTTAATAATCACCTGCAGTTTAAAGATATTTTTCCAGACAGGCAGTGAACGCTTGCATTACTTTCCTACCCGGTGCAACCTGTCGTTCTGGATCCCTCGGACAAGCCGAGGGATGTAGAAGCTAAGAGCAGACAGTGTTGATACCTATAAGATAAGTCGCGGTAGTTAGCGGTTAGAGATATTGAGCGGAGCAAATCTCATTAAGCTACTCTTATCATTAGCGGAATAACCTCACTTAAACCTCCAGCTTTATTTTTTATTTGTACACAAGAGAGAATCTCTTCAGTCAAGTCTTTCGGAATATTTGCCTCGAGCTTATTGTCTATGACTCTAACCCAGGGAGGATTGGATATTCCGTAGCAGTTATTGCTAAGAAATATCTCGTAAGGGATAGAATGATAGTCCGGATAAATCGTTTTTTCGTCAACAAAATCAAAGTGATATACTTGCCCAGCATAAGCTAGCGGTAAGGCAAATGCCGAGTCCTTCAGTCTTGGCTGATACACTGGATTGGCTGATATTGTCAGAGGAATGCTCATTGCATCTGAACTGCCGCCTTCCCTGCTGGCAGCACGGATGGTCAGGTGAAATACTTCCCCCATAGCATCAAAAGGAATTTCGCCTTCAAGCCCTGTCTGAGATCCTGAGCTGTAATGGATCCAGGGAGCCGCAGGCTCCACCTTATCAAGGTAGACTTTGATGTCCGTATTTTCGGGAGCGCTTGCCAGTGCATCTTGTATGTTAAACGAGAAATAATCACCGGCTGCCGCACTAAGAGCAAGCGGTTTCAAAACAGGTTTCTTTGCAGGATCAATTGCCCTTTCAATAACAAAGGATTTAGGCAATGAGTCCCCTCCAGCATTAGAACTGGCTATCAAAGTGAAGTTCCATGAAGTTTCCTCATTGTCAGGAACAATCCCCTGAAGCCGTAAACCGTCCTCGGCCACCAGCAGCCAATCAGGATTGGAATAACGAGAATCAAATCGAAATCTGATTTGGTTATTGGAAAAAAAACTGGAATTGGCAGTGAGTAAAGCGGATAGATTCAGTTGATACATTTGTAACGGTTGTGCAGAAGGGAGGATTACTTCCGGGATAAAAACCGGTTTATCCTGAGGGTTTTCCCTGACATTGATCGTTAATACTGCCGGCGCTGTATAGCTGTAAAAATTGCTGGCACTGAATTGAAATTGATAAATCCCCGGACGCTCTGGTTTGCCAACCACACTGTGCAATGCAGGAGCAAAGCGCAATCCATTCTGCTCCGCAGGCACTACGTGAATTACTGGACTTGCCCCAGACTGTACATTTTCATGGTAATAATTAATTACATTCAAAAAATTATAACTGAAACCTACATTAGCCGTCGCAGTTTGCTCCGCTGTAGCTGAAATCGATAATGGATGAGGTATAACCCTAATTTCAAAAGGTGTGGACTGAGCTTGAAACTGGTTTCCACCGCAACACCTGTTTGAATTAAAAGAATAGTTATTATATGAAATATCTCCCTTAATGATCTGATTAACTGTAGTCGGGATAATCACATCAAAAAAACAGACAGAAAAAGGACTGCGGGGGTTGGGGATAGAATTATTAAGCAAAGGACAATCCCCCGAAACATAGCTTAATATGGCATTTACCGGCGTTTTCCAGTAATAAGCACAATGCCTGCCAAACTCAAAAAAATCAGCACGCATGCGAAAACGCACAGGGTCTCCTGCATACACAGTTTGGGGCGGTGGGAATACATAACTAAGTACCGCGGCGCCCTGTGGGTTTGCATTAAAGGAAAAACATAAATGCGCTTTAAAAACAAGAACAAACACTAATATTTTTTTTATCATTTGAATAATCCATTAAATCAATCATTGAACACAGTGATAGATTACGGTTTCATTCAAAGAATAAAAAACGCAGCGCCGCTGCGTGCAGGTTGGCTTTCATTTTACAACTCCAATTTCCATATATGTCCGATATTGGCTTACCTGATGGCAGCTCAATAGCAATGGATGTTATCGAGCTTATTTTTTGAAGTCAAGCACAATGATATTCAGGAGCGAGGTAGTTTATTGCAGTAATTGATTCAATTTCTTTTTAACAGATTCCACCCTGCCCAGGAGTGAATTGATATGCTCGGCAGTGTTTTTAGCTCCTTTTTCACCCAGGAAAAAGAAATGATTTCCATTGACTGTCATAGTAAGCAACTGGGGTAAGCTATTTAAAAACTCCGAAATCTCATGCCATTTTTGAGAGGATGCGCCAGACAATTTTCCTGTTAAATACTGGCTATAAATCATTTCTGCGCGCAAAAAATTCCATGCAGCCGGATCAATCAGAGAAATTTTGGCTGTAGTCATTGAATCATCAACAATCAATGCAATCCAGGGAGTATTGGCAAAGTCAAAAACCTGACCATCTTTTAAGGTTTTGGGAATATTTTTTACCAGATGCTGATTTTGGTAACTATACCCTTCAGCAGATAATGCAGCTGGAATATGACCGACAAACTCACTGAAATACACGGTTTCCGCAATAATTTTGTGTTGATTAAGCTGATTTTGCTGTTCAATTAATTGATAAAAAACAGGAAATAATTTACTTCGGTCTGCTAAATGGTTGGCTCTCATCGTGCTGGTTGAATATGGACCGGATTGCATGACATAGGGCAAGGGGGGAACAGCAGATAAGCCGATGAATAATTGCACCTCAAGCCCATGTCTTGCAGCTGCCCGGGTTGCTGTTTCTTCAATTGAACCTCCCATACTCCAGCCAAGAATGACAATCTTATTACTCAGTTTATGCTTCGCGATAATCTGCTGTGATATTTCAGCAATCTGTTCTCCCCAATCATGGATTGAGAATCCGGGATAAACCTGAGTGTATACAGGGTTCTCAAGTGGGTAGGAAATTCCCAGGAAGGAGTAACCTTCCTTATTTAACCAATAGGACAGAAAATCCTTTTCTCTGCCTTGAGGATATCCATAAGAGATCCTTGCCAGATGGGAATCTCCGGGTACAAAAACGATTAATGGCTTATTGGGATCTCCCTTTTTAAAAAACACGAGGGATTCGGCGCCTCCTCCCTTCATTATCGTTTCGCCTGGATATAGCCCTGCTTTAGCCTGGTAACCAAAAACGAATAAAAAGATGAACAACACATACCTGTGTATGAAGATCATAATAGAATCAATTGAGCACTTTACTTACAGCATAGACAATTAGTTGAGAGAAAGGAATTTATCAGGAAGCGAAGAGTCTATGGAAAAGAGTAAAATAGAGTCTCAATGTGCTTATCAAGACTCTATTTAATCAGATCTAATCCTGAGATCTCATGTGCGGAAACAGAATCACATCCCGAATTGAAGGCGAATTGGTAAATAACATCACCAGACGGTCAATTCCAATTCCCTCACCTGCCGTTGGAGGCATTCCATATTCCAATGCCTCGATATAATCATGATCGTAATGCATCGCTTCCAAATCGCCGGCATCTTTATCATCAACCTGCTTGCGGAAACGTTCGGCCTGATCTTCTGCATCATTTAACTCTGAGAATCCATTAGCTATTTCGCGGCCGCCAATAAAGAACTCAAAACGATCCGTTACCTCAGGATCGCGATCATTCCTTCTCGCCAAAGGCGAAATCTCTGTTGGATAACCGGTGATAAAGGTGGGTTGAATCAAAAGATGTTCAACGGTTTCTTCAAAAATTATCATCTGCAATTTACCAAGCCCGTCATTCTGGCCATAGGGCAGTGAAAGGCTGTCAAGTACCTTACGGCAAGCTTCAATGGAAGACAGATGACTTTCATTGAGATTGGGATGAAACTTCAGTATCGCTTCCCGCACAGAGAGTCTTGCAAAAGTATTGGAAAAATCTAGCACACTGTCCTGATATTGAATTTGCCGCGAACCATTGACCACATCGCAAAGGTGATGAAGCAGGCTTTCGGTGAAATTCATCATGTCATTGTAATCGGCATAAGCCTGATAAAACTCAATCATTGTAAATTCAGGATTATGCCGTGTGGACAGCCCTTCATTACGAAAGTTTCGATTAATTTCATATACCCTTTCAAATCCACCGACAACCAGCCGCTTCAAATAAAGTTCCGGGGCAATGCGCAGAAACATCTGCATATCCAGACTATTATGATGAGTAATGAATGGCCGGGCTAAAGCACCGCCAGGAATAGGATGCATCATTGGCGTTTCTACTTCAAGAAAATCATGATGATCCATGTATTGCCGTAAGGCAGTAATGAGCTTTGAGCGTATTAAAAACGTTCGGCGGCTTTCTTCATTAGCGATTAAATCCACATAACGCTTACGATAACGCATTTCCTGATCAGCTAAACCATGAAACTTATCTGGCAATGGACGAAGTGATTTGGTTAGTAATTCGACAGAGTCGGCATGGACGGATAATTCACCAGTATTTGTTTTAAACAAAAGGCCTTTGACTCCGACGATATCTCCGAGATCCCAGTGCTTAAATTGCTCGTACATCTCTGGTAAATCATTTTGTCGAATATAAACCTGTATGCGTCCGGAAACATCCTGAATATGAAAAAAACTGGCTTTTCCCATTACTCTTCGCAACATAATACGACCAGCGATTGAAACATGGACCGATTGTTCAGCCAGGCTTTCCTTATCCTGATTTTCATATTGCAGTATTAAATTGGCAGCCAGGTATTGGCGGCGAAATTGGTTTGGAAATTGAAAACCCTCTCCTCGTAGCCCTTCCAGCTTTTGTTTACGTATCTGATATACTGTACTTTCGTCTAAATGTTCTTCTGTCATTCTGCACCTATTCCTGCCTTTAAACTGGCTTCAATGAAACGATCGAGGTCGCCATCAAGTACTGCCTGCGTATTACTTGTTTCAACACCTGTACGTAAATCCTTGATTCGAGACTGATCAAGGACATAGGAACGTATTTGCGAACCCCAGCCAATATCCGATTTGGTGGCCTCCAGCGCTTGTTGCTCGGCATTTTTCTTTTGCATCTCAAGCTCATATAACTTCGCGCGAAGTTGCTTCATCGCCTGATCTTTATTCTTATGCTGGCTTCTGTCTGTCTGACACTGGACAACAATTCCGGTGGGCTCGTGAGTAATTCTTACTGCGGAGTCTGTTCGGTTAACGTGCTGTCCACCGGCCCCTGAAGCACGATAGGTGTCAATACGCAGATCAGCCGGATTAATTTCAATTTCAATATTGTCATCAATTTCGGGCGACAAAAAAACAGCAGCAAAGGAGGTGTGACGCCGGTTTCCCGAGTCAAAGGGGGATTTACGAACCAGGCGATGAACTCCGGTTTCTGTGCGTAACCAGCCATAGGCATATTCGCCTTTAAAATGAATTGTAGCACTTTTTATTCCAGCCACATCCCCTGCTGAGCATTCAACAAGCTCTGTATCAAACCCATGCTGCTCTCCCCATCTTAAATACATACGAAGCAGCATTTCCGCCCAATCCTGGGCTTCTGTGCCTCCGGAACCGGACTGGATATCAAGATAAGCCGGCGCCTGATCCATTTTTCCGGAAAACATACGTCTGAATTCCAGCGCAGCCACTTGCTGTTCAACATCCTGCAGTTCCTGAAAAACGTCATTGATTGCAGACTCGTCATTTTCAGCACGAGCTAATTCAAAAAGCTCATTAAGGTCAACGATGTTCTGACCTAGCTGTTCCAGTTGGTTGACGACTGCCTCCAATTGAGCACGCTCTTTCCCTAAAGCCTGCGCTTTTTCAGGATTGTTCCAGACTTCTGGCGCCTCCAGCTCTCGGACGACCTCTTCTAATTTTTCTTTTTTTGTATCAAAGTCAAAGATACCCCCTAAGCGCCTGAGTACGCTTGGACAGGTCTTCCAGTGAAAAACTGATTTGATTTACTTCTAACATGGATTTCTCTTTCAATTCATCAATAATTTATTATATAAGCATGAGCTTTAACCTGTTGTCATTTGCCTGGGGCAGACAGGTCGAATTAATCTCTCCAGCGATAAGCCTGTTAGTTTAACGCGAAAGCTAAATTGAAACCATAGCTGTATTTTCAGACTACAATTTTAGAATACAGATAAAACATTGCAATTAGACAGAAAATTAACAGGAACTTAACAATTCTCCCCAGATGCTGCACCTGAAAAGTATGTTATCATTCCTGGACTTACTGACAGAATATTATACTCCTCATCAGGACTGGAGATAACGATGACCAAAGCCAACACCCAAAAACATAAAGATCAGCTGGAAGCCCAGCGTCGCGCGAATGAAGCCCTTCAAGCCCAGGAAGCTAAAAAACCAGTTCTTCCACAAGAAAATTTAACTCAGCCTGACAAAAAAAAATCCGAAGCCGATGAGCCTGCACCAGAACCAGTAAGTATTAAAAAACTTTCTATCAATGATGACGACTGGCTCAAAATTGTTGACCAATTTAAACTCAAGTATGGTCAGGAGCCGGAAGAAGACGGCAGTCTGGTCTTCCCCTCTCAGGAAAGTGCCATCGAGTTTTTTACTGATCAGGCCAGCCAAAAGCGTGAATTTCTTGCTCAGCAAATGAGAGATGGAAAACCTACAGGCTTTACCGTTTTTTCCTGTGGAGACGGCACGCTTTATCAGGGCACAGTCGAAGAGATTAAATCAGCAATAGAACTGGCAAATAAGGCGAATCCTCAGCCTATGTATACTAAAGCGTTGAAAGCGCTCTCCGAGATCCCTTCAGTTAATCACACCAACTCGATGCGCGATGCTTTGGGAACAATTAAAAGCCCGGAACCAGAGCCCGAAGCAAAACCTCAGCCGAGTCCACGATGATTTAACATCTGTGCAACTGTGTCATTCCCGCGCAGGCGGGAATCTTTTCTCATCGCAAGCACGGTGTCAAATCATCGATGGATTTCCGCCTGCGCGGAAATGACACAGGATCTATATGTGTTGTAAGCCTGTTTCGACAGGTTAATCGCAATCCTCTTTAAATCTTTTCCGAGGTTTTTATTGCTTCGCGATAAGCATGCAAATTCATCAATAATTCTGCTTCAGCGTTCGATAAATGGCAATTATCGATAATTTCGGCCTTGTCGCCTCCCATTTGCAAAATACGCAGGGCATGTTGATAACCGCCATCGTTGTTGCGTTTGTTTTCTATCATATTCACCTGGGAATCAATACTTCCCAACTGGCGGTTCAAGTCTGTTAATTGCCTGGCAAAGACCAGATCGGCATTGACCAGTGCGGTCTGCTCGGACTGATAGCGTTCTACTGATTGGCTCAACTGACTGAGTTTTAGAGATAAGCTTTTCATTTCCTTTCGTTGCTTCATGATGAATAAAGCAAATAAGCCACAAATTATTAAACCGCAACTGATAATTAACATCATGGTGTCTCCTTGGCTAATGGTACTACCATATCAGTTTTAGGCTGTAATGAAAGAGGGGGTTCATTGTTTTTTTGAGTTTCCACTGTAAACTGATTTTTTCCTTCAGCAGGGTTTAGTAACCGTGGAATGGTTTTATCCTTGGCAATGATTAAATTCACTCGTCTGTTTTTCGCTCTGCCATCGTCAGAAATATTATCAGCAACTGGAAACTGCTCGCCATACCCCGTGACTGTTATACGCCCCGGATCAACCCCATAATTGGTTAGTATTCTGGCTACAGCAGCAGCCCTGGCCGCGGATAGTTCCCAGTTTGAAGGATATTGGGGGGTACTGATTGGAAGATTGTCGGTATATCCCTCCAGGGCGATAGGAAATGGAACTTTTTTAAGTATATTGGCTAATTTCATTAGTTTAATTACAGCAAGCGGGCGTAACTCTGCACTTCCACTGTCAAAAAGCGCTTCTGCTTTAATATCCAGCTCAATCCATCCGTTTTGTCTGTTTGCACTGTAGTCCGAATCTTGCAACTCGGCTAGTTTTTGCTCCAGATCATTAAAGGCATCCACATCTATGGCACCACCTGATTGTCCATCATTCCGGTTACTCATTGGGGCTTTTTGTTTGCCATTCTGGTTAAAGGCAGACTGCATTCCATCTGCGAGGGTTTTATATTTGGAAACATTCACCGAGGAAATCGCATACATCACTACAAAGAAAGCGAATAGTAATGTAATGAAATCCGCGTAGGAAACCATCCACCGATGTGTATCTTCATGTTCAATCTTTTTTGCTCTTCTTCCGCGCATTCTCTTGATGGAGTCCATAATTATTTAGCTTTAAGTTTAGCATATTTGGGCTTTCTCCACCGGCCATAGCAACCAAACCCTCTACCAGCATTTCGTCATGATGAATCTGGTTGGCAATACAGCACTTCAGTTTATTGGCGATTGGTAAAAAAACCAGATTGGCTAAACCTACCCCATAAATAGTAGCGACAAAAGCAACAGCAATACCAACGCCCAGTTCTCCAGGATCTGCCAGGTTTCGCATTACCTGAATAAGCCCTAAAACAGCACCCAGGATCCCGATAGTAGGGCTATATCCCCCCATACTTTCAAACACATGGGCAGCACGCAAATCATAATCTTCGCGGCGATCAATTTCTGATTCCAGTACTTGGCGAATGGTGATCTTATCGACTCCAATGACTAACAGTTCCAATCCCTGACGCATGAGCGTATTGTTTTCACTTTCCATATGCTGTTCAAGGGTTAAAAGGCCGTGCTGCCTGGCTTTTCGAGCTAAATCAATCAACTGCTCCTTACTTTTTTCAAACGAATTTTTTGGCGGTGAAAATATCCAGGGAAAGATTTTGAATGCCCTTTTAAACGTATTCCAGGGAGTCTGCACCATCACAGCCCCCAACGTTCCCCCCATGACGATGAATAAAGCCGGCATATTTAAAAGCGAGGTTAAACTTCCGCCCTCAAACATTTGGCCAATAATAATCGCTGTAAATCCGGTAATTAATCCCAGAAAAGTCAAACCATCCATAATTTCTCTATTCTTCTGTTGACAGGCGTGCTCTGATTCGCAGAGTTGCCTGAGTATGTATCTGTGAAACTCGCGATTCACTGACCCCCAAGACCTCTCCGATCTCCTTCAAATTCAAATCCTGTTCATAATACAGGGATAAAACCAGCCGCTCTTTTTTGGGCAACCCTTCAATAATATGAGCCAGTCTTGCGATCATATCGTCCTGAATCACATGGGTGTGCGGTTCGCTGGTATAGCCCTCACCTTTTAATACATCTTCGGTTACACCCAGATCATCAAACCCGAATAACTGGCTGCCCGCAGAGTCCTGCAGCATTTCATAATATTCTTCCAGTTTTAAATTCAGCTCTGCAGCAACCTCCGCGTCCTTAGCTTCTCGACCCAGGCGGTTTTCTACCTGTTTGACTGCTTCAGAAATCATTCTGGCATTGCGATACACTGATCTGGGAACCCAGTCATTTCGACGAACTTCATCCAGCATGTGCCCGCGGATTCTGATGCCGGCATAAGTCTCAAAGGAAGCCCCCTTGCTTGAGTCATAATGTCTTACCGCTTCCAATAAGCCCAGCATCCCTGCCTGAATCAAATCATCAAGCTGCACTGTTTGCGGCAAACGAACCATCAGATGATGCGCGATTCGTTTAACCAGCATCGCATGCGCCTTGACAAGGGTTTCCTGGGTTTGCTGATTTACTTTGCCGTAAGCTGCTAACGCATCCACGACTGTCTCCTTATTTTTTCTTATTGAAAAAATTCCTTTTAGGCTAAGCCAGTTTTAATGTTCACTGGCTACCAAACGCTCCAGAAAAAAACTGGTATTGCCACCCAGCACAGGTTTAAACGGCCATTTTTCCACATTTTTTGCCAGATTTCTGAATGCCTTGGCGGCATTTGAATCGGGAAATGCTGCCAATACCGCTTTTTGTTTTTTAACCGCGTCATGCACTCTTTCGTCGAATGGGATGGCTCCCAGATAATCCAGGCTAACATCGAGAAACTGCTCCGACACTCGATAAAGCTTATTAAACAACTCACGCCCTTCGCGCATGCTTCTGACCATATTGGCCAGGATATGAAAATGGCTCCACTCATAGCGTTTGCTCATCACCTTAATTAAAGCATAGGCATCGGTTAATGACGTGGGTTCATCGCAAACGACTACCACCACCTCTTGCGAAGAACGGACAAAACTCAATACAGTATCAGAAATCCCTGCAGCGGTGTCGATAATCATATAATCGAAATCATCGGTTAACTCATTGAATGCATCAATAATGCCGGCATGCTCACTCGGACTTAGCTGAGTCATATAATCAGTTCCGGAAGCAGCGGGAACAATTCGTATATCATAGGGGCCTGTCAACATAATATCCGCCAAATGGCAGATCCCCTGAATCACATGAGACAAATTAAATTTTGTATGCAAACCCAGCATGATATCAATATTGGCCAGACCCAAATCGGCATCCAGTAACAGTACTTTCTTATCCATTTGCGCGAGTGCAACTGCCAGATTTACAGAGATATTACTTTTGCCGACACCTCCTTTTCCGGCTGACACCGCGATGACTTTAACCGGTTTGGAGCGAGTTATGTTTCGTAATCCCGCTGCCTGATCATCTAAAGGTTTTTCAATCTTCGACATAAAACCTCCTTGCAGCATTCTGAATTGTTTGCGCAGCCGTATCATACTCATTCATGCGTAATTCCTGCTGAGCAAACTGTTCAATTAACTGATAGCGCGTGGCCAGTTTGATATCTTCAGGAACCCGTTGTCCATTGGTTACGTAACTGACCCCTATTCCAGTTTCCGCAATAGCGCTTAATACCCCTCCCAAGGCCAGACATTCATCCAGTTTCGTCACCACACACTGCTCTACCCGGCTCACCTGATAGCGTTTAATCGCCTCAATAATAACCTGATAATGACTGGTTGCAGGTAAAACCAGTACCGTTGAAATCGAGTGGAGATGGGAGCTTAACATATCCATCTGCTGGCTAACCCTCTCGTCAGCAGGATTCATTCCCGCCGTATCAATCAGAATCAGCTTTTTGTCATTCAGCTGACTGATAACTCGGGAAAGAGAGAGTTCATCCTGTGCCACGCAAACAGGCACACCCAATATTTTTCCATACACGATTAACTGCTCCTGAGCAGCAATTCGATAGGTATCCATTGTGATCAAACCCAACTTGTCTGCCCCGAAGCGTAATACAAATCGGGCGGCAATCTTTGCCAGAGTAGTTGTTTTACCTACTCCGGTGGGTCCTACGAAAGCATAGATTCCCCCTTCTTCAATTCGTCGGCTGTCACAAATAGGGAGCGCTTCAGATAAACGACCTAATACTTGCTGCCAGGCATTTTGCTGGTTAAGTCCCGGGTTGATATGCGTAATCAGAGATGTGGCTGTCAATTGGCTGACACCAAGATAAAGCAATTTTTGCATCAAAATGGTATGAAGCGGTTCCTGCCGGCCAACATTGCCGCGCAACTGCGCCTCAAGCATCCCTCTAAGTGTCTGAATTTCCTGCTTCATTTCATCCAGTGGAGAGGATACCGCAGTATTGGAAGCGTTCTCTCTGCCAAGAGTTGAGACTGCCGCTTCAGGGCTTAATATAGTTTCATCGAAATCGATAGCAGCCACAATCTCCACGCCATTATCCACTTTTGAACTGGATAAAATAACAGCATCCGGTCCAAAAACGGATTTGATTTGCTGCATGGCTGTTCGTGTATCCGATGCGGTGAAACGTTTTATTTTCATAAAAATCCCTTGTTATCCCACTGTACCCACTATTCTTATCTGCTTGTTGTCAGGTATTTCCTGATAGGACATTACATGCAGATTATTGGAAATGTTACGCACAAAACGTGCCAGGATGGATCGTATTCCAGGCTGAACCACCAAAACGGCCAATTGTTGACGTGCCTGTTGTTGATCTGCAAACCGCAGTAAGGCCTGCTGAATCTTGTCTGCCATCCCCGGTTCAAAACTCATATTTTGTCCGTTACTGTTTTGGAGTGAATGCTGCAATAACTGTTCCAGCTCCGGTTTGAGCGTAATGATTTGCAGCTCCTCGTTTAAACCACTCATCTTTTGTGTGATCAAACGCGATAAAGCGACACGAACCTGAGCAATCAGATAATCAATGTCCTTGGATTTGCCGGATGACTCTGCAAGGGTTTCCACGATAGTGCGAATATCGGTTAAGGGAATATGTTCAGTCAGCAAGCCTTGCAATACTTTATTTACAGCTCCCAGTGTTAAATTGTCAGGAACCAGCTCTTTGACCAGCTTAGGTGAGGACAATGCCAGCTTATCAAGCAGCTGCTGGGTTTCTTCATAGCCTAATAACTGTTGACTATTCTGCTCAAGAATCTGGCTTAAGTGGGTAGCGACTACAGTGGAGGCATCAACTACTGTATAGCCATAAGTATGTGCCAACTCTTTTTGGCCTTCATTAATCCAGACTGCATTAAGCCCAAAAGCAGGATCCCTGGTTGCCTGCCCATCCAGCTCACCAAATACCTGTCCGGGATTTATAGCTAACAGACGATCATTAAAAACAGGCGCCTCTCCCATAATGACACCCGCCAGACTGATTCGATAATGATTGGGTTTAAGATCAAGATTATCCCGAATATGAACAGTTGGAATTAAAAAACCTAATTCCTGGGAAATCTTTTTTCTGACGCCTTTGATTCTGGATAATAAAACACCGCCTTGTGAGCTATCAACCAGTGGGATAAGGCGGTAACCTACTTCCAGTCCAATAACATCGACCGGGTTGACATCATCCCAGCTTAATTCAGAGACCAGTAAATTATCCTTTAAAGGCTCGTGCGACTCACTGAGTTTTTCTTTTCTGGCTTTGTCCTGATTGCTGCGAATCATGAGATAAGCCATAGTGCCAATACCTGCTGCCAATAAAAGAAAAGCAATATGAGGCATGCCAGGAACCACACCAATCAAACCGATAATACTCGCTGCGATTATGAGTGCCTTCGGATGTCCGAATACTTGTTTTACCAATGCCTGACTCATATTTTGCGCACTGGAAACGCGAGTGACAATAATAGCAGCTGCTGTGGACAGAACCAGCGAAGGGACCTGAGCCACCAGACCATCACCAATAGTCAATAGAATATAATTGTGCAAGGCATCATCGAACGACATTCCATGCTGCAAAACGCCTATGATTAGACCGCCAATCATATTAATCAGCAAAATTAAAATACCGGCTATCGCATCTCCTCGGACAAACTTGCTGGCACCATCCATTGATCCGTAAAAATCTGCTTCCTGGGATACTTCCGCCCGTCGTTTAATGGCTTGTTCCTGATTAATCAGGCCAGCGTTTAAATCAGCGTCAATGGCCATTTGCTTTCCTGGCAAAGAATCCAGAGTGAATCGGGCGCTAACTTCCGAGACCCGTCCGGCTCCTTTGGTGACGACTACAAAGTTAATCACCACCAGAATGATAAAAACCACCAGGCCCACTGCATAATTGCCGCCAATAACGACCTCACCGAAGGATTGAATTACCTGTCCCGCGGCATCCGTGCCATTCTGGCCGTTCAACAAAACGATTCGTGTTGAAGCGACATTTAATGCAAGACGTAATAGGGTCGCTATCAGAATGACTGTTGGGAAAACCGCCAGATCAAGGGGGCGCTCGCTGTAAATAACGGCCAACAGCACAATCAGGGACAGGGCGATATTGAAAGTGAAGAAGATATCCAGCAGAAAAGCAGGCAGAGGCAGAATCATCATACTTAGCATGATAACCATCATCAGCGGAGTACCGAGTCCCTGATTGATCCATAATTTAATCGTTTGTACCCAGGAATTCATCAGTTCTCCTCCTCGCTGCGTCTAAGATCTTCAGGAATAGGTAAATCGTTAAGCGAAGCGGGTTGCCGCTCGTAATACTGACGATTTTTTAATTGAAAAATGTAGGCCAGCACTTGCGCTACCGCCACATACAAGCCTCTGGGAATTTCTTTATTCAGAGCAGTTGAAAAGTAAATAGCCCGGGTCAATGGGGGTAAGGACAAGATCGGCACTTTGTGCGCTAATGCGATTTTATTGATCTGGAAAGCAATCAGATCTTTCCCTTTAGCCACCACAACCGGCGCGCGATTACCCTTTTGTTTGTACTGCAGTGCGACTGCGAAATGCGTTGGATTCGTCAACACCACATCGGCTTTGGGCACTTCTGCCATCATTCGCCGGCGCGAAATTTCCTGCTGCATTCTTCGGATCTGGCTTTTAACCTCAGGCTTTCCTTCCGTTTCCTTGTACTCATCCTTCAGTTCCTGACGCGTCATTTTTAACTGCTTTTGAAATTCATACCATTGAAAAGGCACATCCAAGGCCGCAATGAGAATCAAACAGGAACTAATCATCAGAAAAGAAAAGGAAATAATTCTAAGGCCCTCGCCAATAGCGCTTTCCAGTGAAAAATTAGCCAATGCCATTAATGAAGGCACTTGCCAATGCAATATAAGCAGCGCTGCCAAAGCGACTAACACAAATTTGATAAAGGATTTGGCCATCTCGACCACTGCCTTCAAGGAAACCATACGCTTTAATCCTTTCATGGGATTCATGCGTGAAAACTGAGGCCTCACTGCCTCAAATGAACATACCCAGCCGCCAATTAGTAAGGGAGCAATAATTGACAACAATAAAATTAAGAGCAGCAATGGCCAGACAAGATTAAATCCCAAACTCATCACTTCGCGCATTTTATAGAACAGGTTGGCATCCGACCGGAATAATTCCAAATTGAAATGCAGCGATTGCTGCATCATCTTTTTGGCCTGTTCAGCCAGAAAATGACCCAAAATCAGGACACTTAAGCTTGAGAAAATGAGAATCAGTGTTGCGTTAAAATCTTTGGAACGCAGCACCTGCCCTTTTTCTCTCGCCTCTTTGATGCGCTTTTGCGAGGGCTGTTCCGTCTTTTCCTGCGACTGTTCTTCTTCGGCCATCAGCGTAACATCCCTTTTATGAGTAAAATGCCCTGTTCAATGCTATCGCTCATTTGGTCAAAAAGGCCGGGTAAACTAAAGCGAATCACTATAAATCCCATCAACAAAGTAATAGGGAAGCCAATCGAAAATAAATTAAGCTGTGGCGCCACCCGGCTCATCACACCAAAGGCAAGGCTGACTAATAATAAGGAAAGAATTGCAGGAAGAGAAACCAGAACAGACTCTTTCAGCATCCAGGCAGAAAATCCCAGTATCGAAGCCAATTCAGTCACCCCTACCTCAAATTGACCTATTGGCTTTATTTTGAAACTCTCAAGAAATAAGTCGAAAAGCGCCAGATGACCATTTAAAGTCAAAAATAAAAGACTTACCATCATTAGATAAAGCTGACTTACCAAAGGCACACTGGCTTTACTGGCCGGATCAACCATTACCGCGAAACCCAGTCCAGCCTGCATGGCGATAATCTGGCCACCCACAATAAAAATCTGAAAAACCAATTGCAGCGCGAACCCCATAAGCAATCCGAGCAATATCTCATTCATCAGAAAAAATAGATGCTCCAGTCTGAAGTATAAAAAAGACATGGATTCCGGGATAAAGGGCATGGCGATGAACGCCAGGGCAAATGCAAAAATAATACGAATGCTTCTGGGTAATAATACAGAAGAAATTAAAGGCATTGACAGGAATAATCCGGATATGCGAGCCAGCGGCCAAACTATCTGACTTAAATACAGGATAACGGTTTGATGAGAAATGGCCATGTTAGTCCAGTAAATAGGGAATATTACCGAATAAACTCTCGGTATAATTCAACATGGTCTTTAAAAGCCAGGGTCCGGCTATAACCATCACCAGAAAGGTAACCAGCAGTTTGGGGATGAAGCTTAAACTGGCTTCATTGATTTGCGTGGCGGCCTGAAACATGGCTACAATCAGGCCCACAACCAATCCGGGAACTATTAGAACCAGCAATAATAAAATCATTAAATACACCGCTTCACTGAATAAGGATAAAACGGAATCTGCTGTCATGATTTCTCCTAGCTCACCGCAAAACTCGAGGCCAATGAACCCAGCACCAGGGTCCAGCCATCGACCATTACAAACAGCATTATTTTAAATGGTAATGAAATAATTAAGGGGGATAGCATCATCATACCCATCGCCATTAGCACTGAAGCCACCACCATGTCGATAATCAAAAAAGGGAGAAATAGAATAAATCCGATTTGAAACGCCGTTTTTAATTCGCTGGTTATGAAAGCAGGAATAACAATTTGCATGGGAATGTCGGAAACATTCGCGACCTGGCTATTGCCAAATTTTTCAAATAAGGCTAAATCGTTTTTACGGGTTTGTCGAAGCATAAACTGTTTTAAGGGCTGCTCTCCCAGATTCAGAGCCTGGGGAAAGTCAATTTGTTCCTTAATATAAGGTTGAATTGCATTTTGATTTATTTGATTAAAAACAGGCCACATAACAAAAAAAGTGAGGAAAAGAGAGATGCCTATTAATATCTGGTTGGTGGGTGTTTGCCCAAGCCCGATTGCCTGACGCAGCATTGAAAGAACGATGATGATTCGGGTAAATGAAGTCATCGCCATTAACAATCCCGGAATTACGCTCAATAAGGTCATTAACAGTATAATCTGTAAATTGACACTATAGGTTTCACCGTTTGCTGATGGACTCACTGTTACGGCTGGAAGCGATAAATTCGTCGCCAGTACAATTGAGGGGAATAACAATAAAATCAGGACATACAACAAACTGCGTCGTTTCATTGAGACTTCGTCCTTAAAGCTTGTTTGAAAAATTCAGTGAACCGCGTCTCGGCCTGCTTCTCAAAGCCCGGAGGCAGCTCTTCGCCAAAGTCACATAATGTCGTGATGTTATGGCTGGTGACCCCTAAAAGCAGATAGCGTGTACCCGCGCGTACCAGTAGAACTCTCTCTCGTGGGCCCAGGTTAGCAGAGTAAATCACTTCCAGATTGATGTGTTTGCCGGTTCCTAATCGGCTTGTCTGCTTCATAAGCCAGAACAAACCCAAAATAAAGATAATAACAAACAATAAACCCATGAGAATTCTGAAGAAATCGCCACCATTTAGACTTGATCCTTCAGAACCCGCTGCATAAGCCGTATTGCTTAAAAATAAATACAGATACAATCCCTTGCTTGCTAGCTTCATCTTAATCGCTTGATTCTTTCTGCCTTGCTTACTATATCCGTCAGACGGACCCCGAATTTGTCGTTCACCACAACAACTTCACCATGAGCAACCAGAGTTCCATTGACCAGTACATCAAGCGGCTCCCCTGCCATGCGATCCAGAGCGACAATGCCCCCCTGATTAAGTTGTAATAAATTTCGGATTGACATTTTAGTTCGGCCGATTTCTACGGTGACCGTCACTGGAATATCCAGAATCATTTCCATTTTTTCATTCTCAGTGTTGCCTGCTGCATCCTGAGTTAACTTGGCTGTGACGACCTCTGTATTCTCACTCATAACCACCTCTAGTAACTTATTTTTTTTGTTATTTTTAAAGCTCGCTTATCATTCACTTTCCCTACAGTAGCAACAAAAGCAGGCGTCCCTTCTATATCGACTGTCACTTCCTCATTCATTTCCAGGGTTAAAAAATCTCCTGCTTTCCACTCCATCACCTTGCCTAAAGTGCTTGTGGTTTGCGCCATAACTGAACTAATAGTTAACTCCACCTCCATTAACTCTTCCTTAAGAGACATAATCCAGTTCGGATCAATATCTTCATCAGGTCTGGCAGCTCCAAGTTCCAGTTGCTGTTTGATAGGTTCCACCATTGAATAAGGTAAAATGAATGCAAAGGTCCCCTGTTCCTTACCAAAATCAAGGCTGAATTTGCTGACTAGCAATAATTCATCCGGTTCACCGATGTGCACTAATTGCGGATTGGTTTCGTCATTGACCCGGAGGGGTTCGAGGTGAATAATCGGTGCCCAGGCTTGCTCGATATTGCGCACCAGTTTACCGATCACAATATCCATCACTCGCAATTCTGCGGCTGTGAAATCTGTTTTATCGGTTTGTGCACAAAATTGCGAACTGCCGCCAAAATAATAATCGACCAAATCATACACAAAGGTATTGTCAAACACGATCAGCGCCTTACCACGTAAAGGCTTAAATCGATAAATAGTCATTAAACTGGGATTGGGCAAAGCACTTAGATATTCACGGTGTTTCACTACCGTCATCGGCTCTTGCTTAATGTGAATTTCTTTGGCCATTAAAAGATAAATATCATTGGCAAAATAACGCGCTGCCCGATCATGGATTTTATCAAGAACCGGAAGCTCACCACGAACGATACGTTCCTGGCTTGCAAAATTGAGGACTTCAATATGCTCAGTTTTAGGAGCGGTTGGCGACGTTGGGAGATCATTCTCTGCATTAATCTCGTCTTCTGCAGAATCCGAATTATCGCTGTCTACAGCGCCTAACAAGGCATCAATTTCCTCTTGCGATAATACATCCTTCTCAACCATGAGTAATCCTGCATCCAATCTGCTTCAATACGTTAAACTATTCCCTAGCAATTTATATGCCAACTTTAATCATGGTGGCAGACGCATGTGAACGGGCTTTAATATTTATCAGTCAAAAAAATGACTAATCATCTGCCTCATCCTGACACTTATCCTCCGCAGCCGACTGGCATTTATCATTGCAATCCGTATCAGAAGATGTCATACAGACTGAATCCAGGCAGTCTTGGGTATAGCGCTCAATACACATTTGTTTATCGTATTTCTCAGAGCCAATAACCACTGTCGGTAAATCAGCTGCATAAATAGAAACTGGAATCATTATCCAAAGTCCCAGCAACGCCGATTTCACTATTAACTTTAACAATTCCATGACTTTTCCTTTTGAAGTGCTTCCAGTATCGATGCAATATCCTTTGATTAAAAATTATAGCATCAGCAGTTCATCATGATCTGCCTGCATTCATTTCGGCTATTTAATACACCAAATTCATTTTGCCAAGGCGCTGATTTCAAAATACAATTGTCAATGCCTGGTAAAGATGACACACTTGAATTTTCGATTGATAAAACTAGCAATGCAGCCTAAATTAATGCCCTTTGGTAACTTTGCCCATAATATTGAGACCCAATCGAAATGCTATCGTCCGGATAGTGAAAAACAAATAGAAAAAATACTGATACCTGCGAAAGAATCGATTTTGGCACGCGGCGCTGGAACCAGTTATAATGACTGCTGCCTCAATGATCAACAGTCCATTCTTGATACCAGGCGACTTAATCACTTTCTTTCTTTTGACGCTGCAAGCGGCCTGTTAGTTTGTCAGGGCGGCGTTACTTTTGCCGATTTATTCAAGGTTGACACGCGCTTTATCCCACCAGTGATTCCCGGCACGCTTCGCGCCACTTTAGCGGGAGGTGTTGCTAATGATGTTCATGGAAAAAATAATCCGAAAGAAGCGGCTTTGGGGCAGCATATTGAATGGATAGAATTACAATGTCATCAGGAGTCAATACACTGTAGCCCCAGGGACAACGCTGACTTGTTTTATGCAACCATTGCCGGCCTGGGACTGACAGGAATTATCAAACGTGTCGGGCTGAAACTTAAGAAAGCACCGCAGTTTGTAAAATCCGAAAATGAGAAATATCAGAGCTGGGATGAACTGGTTGAAAGAATGCTGAAATTGGCAGATAGCAGTGATTATCAAGCCGCCTGGCTCGATTTTCTTAACCCGGAGCATGCCATACTTTCTCATGCCAGCTATCATGAGAGTTTAAACAGGCAGGAAGCGGCTCCTGTTAATATTCCACCCATTCCTTTTCGCCTGATTAACCGTCTGGGAATGAAAGTATTTAATCAGCTTTATTTTCGTTTTACCAGCTCTTCTCCACAAGTCAGCCCTATCCAGATATTCAATAATCCGCTAGATAGAATCAGTAACTGGAATCGCCTCTATGGGAAAAAAGGCTTAATTCAATTCCAGGCCGTCGTTGGAGCTGATTTGATTAAGGAATGCCTTGAGCAATGTCTGCTGGTTAGCCGTAAACATCATGCACTGCCTGCGCTGGCAGTCTTAAAATATTTAAATCATACTGGAACGGGCTTGCTGTCATTCACTCAGCCAGGCTTTACCATTGCCATTGATTTTGTGAATCAACCGCAAGCCCGGCAAACAATTAAAAATTTGAATGAATGGATCACGCAGCATCAGGGCAAAGTGTACCTGGCAAAAGATTTGCTATTAACATCAGAGCAGTTCAGATGCCAATACCCTAATAGCGGACAATTCATCAAACTGCTTGAAACCCTGCCTAATCACCCCTGTTCTGATTTAGGTCGACGATTAGGGATTTGTATATGAATAAAACGACCTGGATCATTAGCGGGGCCAGTTCGGCAATCGCCAGAGAATTCGGTCATTTAGCAGCGAGTAAGGGGCATCCTTTAATTTTAATTGCACGTGATGCGGCCGAACTTAAAATTATGGCTGCCGATTATGCGCTGCGCTATAAAATCCCTTGCCAGACCATAGTGTTTGACTTCGCCAATGACAGCAAAACCTTGTGCCATCAGTTGTTCTCACGTCAGGAGAATTTGTCGCTATTTTTAGCTCATAGTTTAATTATTGAAAATCAGGATCTTAATGAATCAGATATTGGTTTAGTCATTAAAGTCAATATTACAAGCAGCTGTGAACTAATTTATGGGTATCTTAAAAAAGAACAAAGTGACCACCAGCTTATTTTTTTAAGCTCAGTCGCAGCCAGCCGTGGACGCAGTAAAAATAGTTTATATGGTGCCAGCAAATCAGCTATCGAAACTTATCTGCAGGGGCTACAGCAATCTGCTTCACAGACGCAAACACTGACTATCATGCGCCTCGGCTTTATTGATACGACGCAAACGTTCGGAAAGCCCGGTATTTTTTATGCGTCCTCTCCAAAAGACTGCGCCAAAGCCTGCTTCAAAGCATTAGACAGAAAAAAAAGGCTAAGCTACCATCCATTTTTCTGGCGATATATCATGGCAATCATCTCTAATTTGCCCTTCTTTATTTACAAAAAAATGAAAATGTAAAAAGCATCAAATCGTCCCAACGTCATCCTGAACGCAGTGAAGGATCTCAAACTGCTTAGAGCTGAGCCAGATTCAGGAGATCCTTCACTGCGTTCAGGATGACGTACCAGGGACAGGGTGACGTAACCAGGGAACAGGGTGACGTAACCAGGCAACAGGGTGACGTACCAGGGACAGGGTGACGTAACCAGGGAACAGGGTGACGTAACCAGGCAACAGGGTGACGTAACCAGGCAACAGGGTGACGTAACCAGGCAACAGGGTGACGTAACCAGGCAACAGGGTGACGTACCAGGCAACAGGGTGATGTACCAGGGAACAGGGTGACGTACCAGGGAACAGGATGACGTACCATGGGACAGAATGACGTACCGGGTGAGTTACTCCGAAATTTTATTTGAATTGCGGCCCATCCTGATTGCGATGACTCAGCAAATTAGCCAATTGCCACAAACCAGCTGCCGATTCTTTCTGCTTCAAACTCTCATTGAAAAAGCCGGGCTTTATGTCTACGAGTTGCTCCAGATGGTTGTCTGAACGGTGTGTTCGATATTCACAGAATGCTTGTCGAAAAAAGGGTTCCTGGATGTGTAAACGAAAGTATTTTTTTGCCTCCTTGCTGCCATAACTAACAGCCAGATCAAGCCAATCAAAACCGGCATTCATATCGACTTCAAACTTTTCAGGGAGGTCCACTTTAAGATCCGAATTAATTTGTCTTTCCAGCATCTGCCTGTCTCCAAATCCAATTAAAGCGATTTTAAACTGTGCCCCGCTGCATAGCGGTATTCCATTGAGCGTTTCATTAACATGTTTCGCTTCAGCCAACAGCTCTGCACAAAAATGGTCATATGAAATGCTCTGACTTATCTGTTCAGATTTCACAGCAATCGCTGAATTTTTTTTCTGCGACCTAAGATTAAAGTCCCTTTTCTCGCTGGCTCTTTCTGAACTGGGCATGCTCCATCCTTGCTATTGACAGTTAATCCACTCAACTGTCAATTTACTTCAAAATACGAATGGGAGGCAATATCGTATTGATCACGCCAAAGAACTGCAGGATATAAATAATCAAAACAATTAGTACCAGAATGTTCAAAAGAGATTTAATGGCCGCAGGCATTGGAATAAAAACATTAATCAACCACATGACCAATCCAAAGACAATAATGACTGCAATTAAATTAAGAAGTTCATGCATGATGGCTACTCTCTTTGTCCTAATAATATGATTATAGTACTCTTTTATCATTCTGGGGCAATTAATCATCTCTGACATACTTCTCTGTTACATCACCTGTCACTCAGCACAATTGGATAAGCTACACTTATAAAAAAGGCACAAATGGTATAACTAAAGGTGAGTCAATGGAGAAATCCCCAAAACGTATTGGACCGCATTCACCGGCTAAAAAATCAGCAACTTTTGCATCGAGATATGAATCCTTGCTTCAGGTTGAAAGAAGGATTTTTGAGCTGATTCTTGGAAATACTCCTCTTTCCGCATTATTGGACACAATCGCTTTAGGTATCGAGGAAATTACTGAAGGCGCAAAAGTAGCCATTCTTTTATTGGACAAAGACGGCATTCATATTCGTCAGGGTTCCGCTCCTCATTTACCTCCTGTTTACACGAAAACAATAGACGGAATGGAAATTGGTCCCCAACAGCTTTGTTCCGGTACGGCGATGTTTTCAAAGAAACGAGTGATAGTATCGGATATAAGCAGCAGTGCTTTTTGGGAGGATTACGCTAATTTAGCCGGGGAAAATAATCTGAAAGCCTGCTGGTCGACGCCAGTGCTTGACAGTAATAATAAAGTAATTGCAGCCTTTGCCCTGTATTATGACCATTGCTATGAGCCAACAAAAAACGATTTTGAACTGATTGATCATGCCGGTTATCTGGTAAGAATCTGCATTGAGCTTAATGAAAAAACTAACGCATTACAAACAAGTGAGTCCCGATTTCGTCATGCGTTTCAGGATGCGGCAACTGGCATTGCGATTACTGATTTGAGCGGTCATTTTCTGCAGGTCAATGCGGCTTACTGTGAGATGTTGGGCTACTCAGAGCAAGAGCTCTATGAAATGACATTTATGGATGTTACCCATCCCGATGATAAAATAATTAGCTGGGAACTTACTCGCAGTCTGTTGAATAAGCAGGAAGGACATACCTTTGAAAAGCGTTATCTGACCAAAAACCATGAGGAAATCTGGGTTCGGCTAAGCATTTCAGCACCTCGCGATGAAACCGGACAACCTATTAATTTTATCGCTGTATGCGAAGACATTACCCAGAAAAAAAGAATGCTTAATGAGCTTGAGGAAAACCAATCCTTTCTTCGCATGGCGTCACAGATAAGCCGTACTGGCGCCTGGTCATTAAAACTACCGGAGCAATGCTTTACCTGGTCTGAGGAAGCACAATTTATTCATGAAATGACTGGCTCTTTCAATCCTACACTTGATAATCTAATTAGCCTATATCCCCAAAAGTGTCGCCAAAAGCTTAAGGATGCTTTCGATCAATGCAGGTATAAAGGCATTCCTTTCCAACTTGAATTACCCTTTCTCAGTCCGAAGAACAATCCGCTTTGGATAAAAATTATGGGAGAATCTGCCCGGGATAAATCAGGGCAGATCATTAAGGTCCAGGGAGCGTTTCAAGATATCACTGAGCAAAAAAAGCTCGAAGAAGTACGCCAGGAAACCGAACAGCGGTTCCGCCAGCTCACTGAGAATATTCAGGAAGTGTTTTGGCTAACCAATGCGGCTCATGATCAGATTTTATATATCAGCCCGGCCTACGAACGTATCTGGGGGCGATCTTGTCAGGGTCTTTGTGAAAACCCTCGGCAGTGGCTGGAAGCCATTTATGAAGAAGATCGAAGTAAGATGCTTTCCTTACTTGATGACTCAAGCCAGGGTTATAATCAGGAATACCGCATTATCAGGCCTGACGGTCAAATGCGCTGGATTCATGATCGTTCGTTTAATATTTACGATAGTAAAGGTCAGCTTTACAGGATTGCCGGGGTCGCCGAAGATATCACTGAGAGAAAAGAAGCCGAACAATCGCTTCGAGAAAGTGAAGAGCGCTTTCGCTTGCTATCTGATGCGACCAATGATGCCATCTGGGATCTTAATCTTTTAAATAATTCAATTTGGTGGAATGAAGGCTTTGAAATACTCTTCGGATATCAGCGTAAAGAAATTGTTCCCAATATCAACTCCTGGATGAATTATATTCATCCAGATGATTTCAATCGGGTAATTCAGGGGGTTTTCAAAGTAATTAATGAGGGAAAAACACATTGGAATGCTGAGTATCGATTCCGGCGGAAAGATGGCACTTACGCAATAGTATTTGATCGGGGCAATGTAATACGGGATGACCGCGGAAAAGCTATACGCATGATTGGCGGCATGACCGATTTAACCGAACGTTATGAGCTCGAAGAGCAGCTTCGCCAATCGCAACGTCTTGAATCCCTGGGGCAATTAACGGGCGGCGTGGCACACGATTTCAATAACATGCTCACGATTATAATGGGTAACGCTGAATTACTGACTGAGCAATTATCCGATAACCCTATGCTAAATGAAATGGCAGAAATGATATACAGCGCTGCTCAGCGAGGAGCGGAGCTGACCAAACGCTTACTGGCGTTTGCCAGGCGCCAGGCCCTGGAACCTAAAGTTATAGAATTGAATGTGCTTATGGAAAACATGATGGGTCTCCTGAAACGAACAATCGGCGACAATATCGAATTAAAATTTAAAAAAGAGCCTCAATTATGGCCAACGCTGGTTGACCCATCGCAACTTGAAAATGCTATTTTAAATCTATGCTTAAATGCTCGTGATGCCATGCCTGGTGGAGGACAGCTCATTATTGAAACCAGAAACTCCGAATTGGATGAAACGTATGCCGATTCACATACTGAAATCAGGCCTGGACACTACGCTGAAATTCTGATTTCAGATACTGGCAGCGGAATTGCCCCCGAGCATCTGAACAAAGTGTTTGAGCCTTTTTTTTCGACCAAGCCCAAGGACAAAGGAACTGGTCTTGGACTCAGTATGGTGTTTGGGTTTATCAAACAATCAGGGGGGCACATCAATATCTATTCAGAACCAGGAAATGGTACCACTGTTGGCCTTTATTTGCCCAAAGCCGATAATGTGGCTATGCCTGAAGAGGAAGCTAAACCCAAATTCATAGCTACAGGACATGAAAAAATCCTTTTAGTAGAGGACAATGAGAAAGTACGCCTTTATGCTTCCGAGCAATTACGTGCCGCAGGCTATGAGGTCGAGGTGGCAGCTAATGGTCTTAGTGCTCTTGAAATTCTTAAGGCACGAGATGATTTTGAGTTGCTTTTTACAGATATAATAATGGAAGGAGGATTAAGTGGAACAGAACTGGCCATTTTGGCTCAAAAATTAAGACCCGATTTAAAAGTGCTATACACCTCGGGCTATCCTGAAGATATTATACGCCATCAGGGACAATTGACACCCGGAGTTCATTTACTAAACAAGCCTTATCGGCGAGCGGATTTATTAAACAAGGTTAGGGATACATTGAAAAGCGAATAACAAGGAAGACCAGGATGAGTAATCGTTTATTAATTCTGGATGATGATGTAATGATCTGTAAAACCATTCAAAACATTGCACGGTTTACAGACATCGAAGCTCAGTATACAACAAGTCCAGCGACATTTCTGGATCAGGTTCAGGCCTGGGAGCCAGAACTTCTCGCAATTGATTTGATCATGCCTGGAATGGACGGTATTCAGGTTATGACCGAGCTGGCCAGGCATCATTGCACATCCAAGATACTTATTACCAGCGGAGTAGGCAGTCGGGTATTGGATGCTGCCCAGAGAACCGCCTATGAGCATGGTCTTAATGTAGTGGCAGTACTTCCCAAACCTTTCTCATTAACTGATCTGAGAAAATTATTAACTCAGCTAAACACCTCAGTTAAAAAACCTCCGTCTAACTATTTCGGTTTAATTGAAAAGAAACCGGAACTTCTATTAAAAAGCGATCTATCCAATGCTCTGGAGCAAAAAGAGATTTATGTGGTATATCAGCCCAAGATTGACTGCAAAACTCAGGAATTAAAAGGATTTGAAGTATTAAGCCGCTGGGTTAACACCCGTTTTGGCATTGTACAGCCAGATCGTTTCATACCTTTTGCTGAATCCTGTCACCTGATTGATGGCATTACCTATGAGGTGCTGGACCAGGCCTTGCACTGGTTTAGCGACATCATTTCAGGTCCAGTTTATAAACAATATCTTTCAGAAAAAACAATTAAAAACCTGAAACTTTCCGTTAATATCTCGACTTCCTCCCTAAAAAATACCCCTTTGTTTGAACAATTAAGTGAAAACATCAAAAAGCTTGGGCTCGAGCCCAATTGTTTGATTCTGGAACTGACAGAAACCGCAGCAATGGAAGATCCGGTTGCATCTCTGGAAATTCTGACACGTCTGAGAATGCAGGGTTTTGAATTATCAATAGATGATTTCGGAACAGGCTTTTCCTCCATGTTGCAGCTGGTACGCCTGCCTTTCTCGGAAATCAAAATTGATAAATCCTTTGTCATTAATGCAAAACACTCTCTGGAATCCAAAGTAGTGATCAAATCGATAGTGGACTTAGGTAAAAGTCTGGGCTTACAAACCACCGCGGAAGGGCTCGAAGACAAGGATACGCTTAGCTATTTATGCGAGATAGGCTGCGATCAGGCCCAGGGATACTATATCTCTCATCCTCTGGTTGCCAAGGAAATATTTGAATGGATCAAGAACCGATCAGTTATATTTTCAACAAACTGACCTAATTATGCAAAGTTAGCAAAAAATATTGATTTAAATTTAAAAGCTGCTATCTTATACAATACGTTTGAGCCCGAAGGATGACTCAGTGACGAAAACGCCCGATTTTTTTGACTTCTCCCTTCTCTCCAGGGATGATATCGCTCGGCTCCTGAATCAATTTAATATCCGCCTGACTGTCGACGAAGCACTTACCATACAAAACGACTTTTTAAAACGCCCCCCTACTTATGCAGAATGTATCTTGTGGTCCATCCAGGGCTCGGAACATTGCTCTTATAAAAGCAGCAGAATACATCTGAAACAATTTGTCACAGACGGCCCTCATGTCATACTCGGTCCAAAAGAAGATGCCGGTATTATTTCCGTCGCCACCGATAAGCAAGGCAAACGCTATGGCATTGTGATGAGTCATGAATCGCATAATCATCCCTCTCAACTCGTTCCCTATGAAGGTGCTGCAACCGGAGTGGGAGGTAATGTACGGGATGTATGCTGTATGGGGGCTGAAGTGATTGCCGTGGCAGACAGTCTGCGATTCGGGGCCATCGACCGGGCGAAAACCAAATGGATTCAGGAAGGTGTAGTCCGGGGAATTGCAGGCTATGCCAATCCATTGGGGATCCCGAATCTTGCTGGTGATGTCGCTTATGACGAAGGTTATAATGAAAATTGCCTGGTTACTCTGGTGACTTTAGGTGTGGTGCGCGAGGATCAGATCATTCATTCCCACGCTCCTGCTGATGCAAAAGACTACGTGTTTATTCTGGTTGGAAAGCCGACAGATAATAGTGGTTTTGGCGGAGCAGCATTTGCCTCATCGACCTTAGACAGCGAACAGGAAAATGAGAATAAAGGTGCAGTACAAGAGCCTAATGCCTTTTTGCAGCGCCATATTCTGAAAGCCAATTATGCTATGTTTGAACAGTTGAGAAACGACAATCTGATTGCTCATGTCGGATTTAAAGATCTGGGAGCCGGCGGAATTGCCTGTGCCAGTGTTGAGCTGGCTGATGCCGCTGGTTTCGGTGCTGAAATTGATCTTGAAAAAGTTCCAACGAGTATAGCTGATTTACTGCCGGCAGTTATCTTGTGCTCTGAAACACAGGAACGCTTTATGTGGGTGGTTCCCGAGTCTCTCGCTGACCGATTCCTGCAACATTACAATATCCGTTTTGCTCTGCCCGATATTTGCGACGGCGCTCAGGCGACCATCATAGGGAGACTGCGTTCAGACGATCAATATATCGTTAAATATAACAATCAAACGATAGTTCAGGCAAAGGCCGGAGACATCACCCAAGGGATCCTTTACTCAAGACCCTATGAAAAGAAACAACGCGAATTCGATAGTTCTGTAATCACCCCGCCATCTGACTTCAATGCCGCGCTGATTGAGCTACTAACACATGAAAATATCGCATGTCGGGAGCCTGTTTATGAAACTTACGACAAACAGGTTCAGGGCCGCACCTGGCTGGAGCGCGGTGAAGCTGCCGCAGGTGTTTTGACCCCATTTAACGAAGATAAATACCCGGTTGAAATCCGCAAAACAGGCGTTGCCCTTTCAGTTGCTCAAAATCCTGCCTATTGTAAAATTGATGCTTACTGGGGTGCGGTCAATGCCGTTATGGAAGCGGCGCGCAACATTGTTGCCACTGGTGCCTGGCCTGTCGCTCTGACCGATTGCCTATGCTTTGGCAACCCGGAAAAACCAGAACAAATGGCAGAACTGATTGAAGCTATACAAGGTATTGTTGATGCTTCAAAAGCAATCCCGGTTATTGATTTTCCTCAATTTAGCCTGCCGATTATTTCGGGGAATGTCTCGCTTTATAACGAATCAACCAAAAGCTCTATTCCACCCAGCCCCATTATCAGTTGCGCAGGTGCCATGCCCGATGCTGACAAGGCTTTAACACATTCCTTCCAGCAAGCCGGTTCCATCCTGATTCTGGTGGGTGCACGGCGTGACGAATGCGGGGGCAGTGTTTACTATCAAACACAGCATACACTGGGTAATAGTTTACCCAAACCTGATCTGAAAAAAATTGGTCAGGAGCTTATTGCAGTCTATCAGGCTATTCAGCAGAGCCTGATCCTCTCGGCATCAGCAATTTCCCGAGGCGGCATCGCCACTACACTGGCACAAATGAGCTTTAGACTGGGTATCGGTGCTGAGGTGCATTTAAAAGATCCCCTTGCCGCCGATAAATTGCTATTTGCAGAAACCGGTGGTTTTATCCTGGAAGTGTTTCCTGAGGCTCTGGAGCTTATTCTTAATTTATTTGCAGAATATCAGGTTAGTCCCCAGGTGATTGGTAAAACTACCCAGGCTTCCCGCTTAAAAATTAACTCTCTGATTAATCTGGCTGTCGAAGACGCTCGTTCGGCCTGGACTAATGGTTTACGCAAAAGGCTTTTATCATGACAAGCATCGATTATAAAACAGCAGGTGTGGATGTAGAGGCAGGCAATCAGGCCGTTAAGCGTATCAAAAATGCAGTTGAAAGTACTTTTTCAAAACAGGTTTTAACCGGTATCGGCAATTTCGCCTCCATGTATGATTTAAAATCTCTGCTGGAACATTATAGGCATCCTGTGCTGGTACAAAGCATCGATGGCGTAGGAACCAAAATGATGGTCGCCAGAATGATGCAAAAATTTAACACTATTGGAATGGATTTGGTGAGTGCTACTGCCAACGACATTATTGTTTTAGGCGCCAAACCGCTGACCTTGCTGGATTACATTGCCAACGACAAATTAAATCCTTTAATTATAGAGGATATTATCAAAGGCATGGTGAGTGCATGCCGTGATAATGATATTTCACTGGTCGGTGGCGAGATGGCAGAAATGCCGGGAACCTATTGTCCAGGCGAGCTTGATCTTGTGGGTATTATTACTGGCGTTGTAGAAAAAGACAAAGCGATTTTAGGACAAACTATCTGTGAAGGCGATATTGTCGCCTGTTTTGCCTCAAGCGGGCTTCATACGAATGGCTATACTCTGGCCAGGAAATTATTTTTTGATGTCGCCGCTTATGATGTGAACTCTCATTTCCAGGATTTTGATCAAAGCCTTGGTGAAGAGCTGCTGACTCCGCATATCAACTATACCAGACCGATTCTGCATCTGCTTGATAATAATATGCCCATAAAAGGAATGGCACATATTACGGGTGGCGGCTTGCTTGAGAATCTTCCACGGGTGTTGCCGGCTGGCTGTGCTGCAAAAATAAATAAAAGTAAGATTCCCCAACTCCCACTGTTCAATCTGCTGCGACGCATTAGCCGTTTAGATGATCAGGAACTCTATCGCACGTTCAACATGGGTGCGGGGATGGTTTTGGTTTTTGCGCCTGAAGCCCAAACAGCGATTACCAAAACCTTAAAGGCATTTCCTGATTTCCCCCTGTATGAAATCGGACGTATAACTAACGGTAACAGAGAGGTCACTCTATTATGATCCGCATCGGCCTGATTCAATTCCCTGGTTCAAACTGTGAACGGGAAACTGCTCTGGCAATCAAACGGGCCAAGATGGAGCCCGTAGAATTTTTGTGGAATGAGCCGTTGCATAAGCTGGAAACCCTGGATGGTTATGTATTAATAGGCGGCTTTTCCTATGAAGATCGTTCGAGGGCAGGAATTATCGCAGCACTTGATCCTGTTTTGAATGACATAAAAAAGCAAAGTTTAAAAGGAAAACCCGTTTTAGGAATTTGTAATGGCGCACAAATTCTCGTCGAATCAGGCATGATCCCTGGCTATGGGGAAATCGCGCTTACTGAGAATAAACGCATCCAGGAAGGTAAAATTCTTGGAACGGGCTTCTACAACAGCTGGGTCAATATGCGCTTGGCCGATAATTATCAAGCCAATGCCTTTACCCGTTTTCTCGATTCCAAAACTATCATTCATTTACCGGTTGCACATGCTGAAGGCCGGTTTATCATGCCTGAATCCTTATTACAGTATCTGCAGGAAAATGGCTTATGTCTTTTTCGCTACTGCGACGAACAGGGCCAAATCATCGATAATTTCCCGATTAATCCCAACGGTTCCCTGCACAATATTGCCGCCATTTCCAATGAGGCAGGTAATGTGATGGCAATGATGCCTCATCCCGAGAGAACAGAAAATGGGGATGCAATTTTTCATTCAATGCGTGAATATATCAGCGAAGGCAGTAAACCGATTACAAACTATAGCAAGCGTCCTGTTCCCGAAATCCCTATACAATCTTACCAGCCTCAAACAGGCTCTAAAGAATATCTAATTCAGTTAAACATTACAGATAATCAAGCCCTTACCGTTCAAAAAACACTTGAAAAAATGGGGTTTCCTGTAAAAGTAAAACGCTTTGATCATTGGGAAATTCTTAGCGAATCAGCCAGTCAGCTCGAGCGCGTCCAATCAAGTGGTGTTTTATTTTGCGAACGGAAAGAACAAATTTATAAACCTGCGTCCTATACTGAACAAAACAACAGTTTCTCCTGTCTGGTACGAACTAAAGAGGATTTGATAGGTCAGCAAGCCAAACAAACGCTCGATGCTCAACATGATACAGATACAGGACTTAAGATAAGGCATGGAGTAGTCTGGCAGTTTCATAGCGATACGCTGCCTGTCAGTCAGTTTGTTAAAGATATTTTATCAACTAACATATTAGGGAACCGGTATGCTCACGAATACTTCAACTATGACTTCCCGCTATTTGGAAGAGATACGCGCTGAACAAGCTTATGTTCTGGATCAGACTAACCTGCCAGTAGGTAAGAAGTACACAGGCAAGGTCAGAGATTCCTATGATTTGGGTGAATATCTTTTGCTGATTACTACCGATCGACTGACCGCCTTCGACAGACCTCTCGCTCTTATCCCCTGCAAAGGACAAGTACTCAACCTAACCAGTGCCTGGTGGTTTGAGCAAACCAAAGATATCGTTCCCAATCATCTCGTCGCCATTCCAGACCCCAATGCAGTCATTGCAAAAAAATGCCAGGTCTTTCCTGTCGAATTTGTGATGCGAGGCTATATTACTGGCACCACCGATACTTCTCTCTGGACTCAATACAACAAAGGAGTCCGAAATTATTGCGGTATTTCCTTTCCAGAAGGCCTGAAAAAGAATCAGATACTGGAGGAACCAGTTCTGACTCCAACCACCAAGGAAAAAGTTCATGATAGGCCCATCTCACCCGAAGAGATTATTTCCGAAGGCTGGATGAAAGAGGAACACTGGCAACAGGCCAGCCTTTTAGCAAAGAAATTATATGCCAGAGGCGTTGAAATTGCGCGCCAGCATGGATTAATACTGGTTGATACCAAATATGAATTTGGTCTGGACTCTTCAGGCAAAGTCATTGTGGTGGATGAAATTCATACACCGGACTCAAGTCGTTACTGGTTGGCCAATACCTATGAGCAACGTATTGCTGAGGGCCTGGAGCCGGAAAACATTGATAAGGAATTTTTGCGACTGTGGTTTGCCAAAAATTGTGACCCTTATAAAGATAATGATTTGCCAAAAGCGCCCCAGGAATTAGTCGAGCAGCTGTCTCTACGATACATCCAATTGTATGAAATGATCACTGGCCGCCCATTTGAGTTCCAAAAACATCACGAAACAGCAGAAAAACGCATATTGCATAATATCGCTGATTATATAAGGTAGTCGATTATGTGTGGGATTGTCGGAATTATCAGCCAGGAACCCGTAGCCAACGAGTTATTTGACAGCCTGATTCACCTGCAGCATCGCGGCCAGGATGCGGCGGGAATTTTAACCTGTGACGAGCGTTTCTATTCACGCCAGGGCTTAGGCCTGGTTCGAGAGATTTTTAATCAGAAAAACGTCAGCAGTCTGCTGGGAAACATTGGCATTGGGCATACCCGCTATCCCACAGCAGGTGGTTATACCAATACCGACATTCAGCCTCTCTGGATTGGCAGCCCGCGCGGCATAGCTATGGCACACAATGGTAATCTCACTAATTATCAGGAATTAGCCGAGCAAATTCGGTTTAAACAAAAACGCCATCTTAATTCATCACTGGATTCGGAAGTACTTCTGCTTACACTGGCTGATCAGTTGGCAAATTCTTATTTTGACGAAGATGATGAGCGCTTTTTTGAAGTGCTTTGCAGAGCGGTGGAATTCATTTCCTATTATGTGAAAGGCGCTTATTCCATTGTTAGCGTGGTCATTGGAAAGGGGCTGGTTTGTTTCCGCGACCCTCATGGCATCCGGCCTCTTGTCTGGGGTTCTCGTGAGGGCTTATTCGGCAAAACCGATTACATCTTTGCTTCTGAAACCACTCCGTTTTATGCGCTGGGTTTTAAAGAGGAAGGTGATGTATTGCCTGGAGAAGTTGTTTATGTCAGTCAATCGGGGCAGATGTTTCGCCGTGTTATCAATAAAAGAGAAACAGAATTCAGGCCCTGCGTCTTTGAATATGTCTATTTCTCCCGACCCGACGCTACAATAAATCATATTAATGTGTACCGCGCCCGTTTACGGATGGGCCAAAATTTATGTAAGCAATGGAAAGCCCAATATCCTGATATTATCCCTGATGTAGTCGTGCCGGTACCCTTTACTGCGAATACAGCCGCATTGTCTTTCGCCCGGGAGATGGGCGTTCGTTATACCGAGGCACTTTATAAAAATCCTTTTATTGGCCGCACATTCATTATGCCTAATGTGAAAGCACGCAAACGTAATATTCGCTACAAACTAACTCCTTTACGAACCGAAATACAAAATAAATCGGTCCTCATTGTTGACGATAGTATTGTTCGCGGCGCTACCTCTCGTGAAATTGTAAAAATGATAAAAGAAATGGGGGCAAAGAAAATTTATCTGGTGTCCACCTGCCCTCCGATTAAATATCCCTGTTTTTATGGTATTGACATTCCCAGCTCTCAGGAGCTGATAGCGTCCAACAAATCTGAAGAAGAAATAGCTAATGAAATCGGTGTGGATATTTTACTGTATCAATCATTTGAAGATTTAATAGAGGCGGTCACCAGACGCGGTGATCACAACATCAAAAAACCCTGTATGTCCTGTATGGATGGTGAATACTTTTGCAAATCAATTACACCGGAAAAAATAAAAGAGCTTGAATTACAAAGGGCTAAGGATAAGGCGAAGAAGTGAACAGGGGAAAGAATTAAAGAGATTGCTTTATTGTCATCCCCGCGAAGGCGGGGATCCACGCCAGACCAGGAACTGTGCCTCATGAAGAAATGGATTCCCGCCTTCGCGGGAATGACATACCGATAAAGAAACATTGTTATAAATATCAAAAAATAGGAAAAAATTGCTGTGAAAATTCTGATTATCGGTTCAGGTGCCCGTGAGCACGCTATTGTTAGAGCCTTGCATCGCTCACCCCAACAACCTTTAATTTATTGCATTGGTTCTTCTGTCAATGCGGGTATCAGACAATTGACTCAGGACTATCTGGCAGGCGATATAACTGATTTCGGTCGGGTTACTCATCAGGCACATGAATGGGCCATTGATCTATGTATCATTGGACCAGAGGCCCCTTTGGAAATGGGACTTGCCGATGCGCTCTGGCAGATTGGCATTGCGACCATTGGCCCTAAACAAAGTCTGGCCCGTATTGAAACCAGCAAAGAGTTCGCAAGAAACCTGATGCAAAAATACAATATCCCGGGTTTGCCCGTTTACAAAACATTTAATTCAATGTCAGGTATAGAGTCCTTTCTTGATTCTTTAAACAATAATTATGTCATCAAAGCCAATGGGCTGATGGGTGGTAAAGGGGTCAAGCTCTTTGGAGAGCATCTTCACTCCAAAGAGGAAGCGCTGTCCTTCTGTGACGAAATTCTCGCAAAAAACCAATCCATTATTATTGAGGAGAAACTGGAAGGCCAGGAATTCTCATTTATGTGCTTTGCAGACGGTGTTCGCTTGTTTCCAATGCCGCTGGTTCAGGATCATAAGCGAGCCTTTGCAGGTGACGAAGGCCCCAATACCGGGGGAATGGGAAGCTATTCCGACGCCAATCACAGTCTGCCCTTTCTATCCAAAAATGAAGTTCAAACCGCTCTGGCCATTAATAATGCGGTATATCATGCATTAACATCAGAATGCCAGGATAAATATATTGGCTTTTTGTACGGGAGCTTTATTGCGACAGCAGAAGGGATCTATGTGATTGAATTCAATGCACGCATGGGAGATCCTGAGGCCTTAAACGTTTTATCTATACTTGAAAGCGATTTTGTAACCCTTTGCGCCGCTATGGTTACAGGAAGACTGGATCTGACCGATATTCATTTTGCTAATAAAGCGACTGTTTGCAAATATGCGGTACCTGAAGGCTATCCGGATAAGCCTTTAAATAATTTTGAAATTGATATTCATTCCGTCACTAATCCCGATAATCTTTACCTTGGCGCAGTGAATCAGATCAATGAGCGAACGGTGGCTACAGGCTCCCGAACAGCCGCTTATGTAGGCATTGCAAATACCATCTATCAGGCAGAAGTTCTTGCTGAAGCTGAAATTTCCCGAGTCGGCGGCTCCCTTTATCACCGCAAAGATATAGGAACTGCAGCCTTGATTGAACAGCGTATCAGTCACATGCAAAGGTTGAAAGCGCAATGATAAACCTGGCAGTCCTCGGTTCAACAAGAGGCAGCAATTTGCTGCCTCTTATCGCTGCCAGTAAAGATGGCCGTATGAAGGCAAAAATCAAATTGGTATTGAGCAATAAAAATGATGCCCTGATTCTTCAAAAAGCGAAGGATAATGGGATACCGAACTATTTTTTAAGCCCGGCGGGGATGAGCCGTGAAGCTTATGATGAGCAAATATATGATTTACTGCAATCCCATTCCATTGATTTAATCGTTTTAACCGGTTACATGCGAATTTTATCGGCTAAATTTGTAAGAGCATGGCCTAACCAAATTATAAACGTACATCCCTCCCTGTTACCTGATTTCTCGGGTTTAATGGATCTGGAGGTACACAAGGCAGTTCTTGCCGCAGGCAAGCGTGTTTCTGGCTGCACTGTCCACTATGTCAGCGAAGAAGTGGATGAGGGACCGATTATTTGTCAGCTCAAATGTCCCGTGCTTCCCTATGATACGCCTGAATTATTGAAAACCAGGCTACAGGCATTGGAAGCAAAGGCATTGATACGAGCGATAAATGCGCATACATTAAATATGCAAGCAGAGTGTTTATAGAACATGTCCTCCCCGCGAAGGCGGGGAGCCATCTATAATTTGGCACAGTGCCAAGATAGAAATGGATTCCTTCGCGGGAATGACACAGTTCAATAAGCTCTCTGCTAAAATTGAGTTTTAACAATTAAAAAAAGGATCGATATGTCAACTCCACTAGTTGCTGTTCTCATGGGCTCCAAATCGGATTGGACAATTATGGAAGAAGCAAGCAAAACACTTGAAGGCTTGCTTATACCGCATGAAGTCCGGGCGCTCTCCGCGCATCGCACCCCTGATGCCTTATTCAGTTATCTTAAAGAAGCAGAGGAAAGCGGTGTTGAGGTATTTATTGCTGCAGCCGGAGGAGCTGCCCATTTACCAGGGGTGGTCGCTTCCAAAACGCTATTGCCGGTTTTAGGTGTGCCTATGCCCTCCTCCACCTTCACCGACGGTCTTGACGCGCTGCTTTCTATTGTACAAATGCCAGCGGGTATCCCAGTAGGAACTTTAGCAGTGGGTAAAGCCGGTGCAGTCAATGCGGCCATCCTGGCGGCGTCAATTCTGGGTAATAAATATCCGGAATATCGAAAAGCTGTTCAGAAGCACAGAGATGAGCAAGCGCGAAAAGTATTGGATAACTCAATCATACGTTGATCGAGCTATGCCCGGTTGCAAACCACCGGGCTCTGGATTATCCATTCGTTGTTTCATCATCAGAATAAGGAAGAATGGTCACGCCTGTACCTATGGTCATGAATTGCTCGTTCAGCCACTTGGCTGCACTTGGGAACACTCGTACGCAGCCATGACTTGAATTGCCATAAGGCACTTCATATCCTGCATGAATTGTAAACCCGCGATAGAAGTACATACAGTAAGGCATTTTTGCCCCGCCGGTTGTTTCCACTGGATACTCACCAGAAAGACAATTAATGCCTCGCTTATTATAAACGCGGAATGTACCGGTGACTGTACGGCAAGGCTGGCCGACATCTTCACAGAAGTCTTTACCTCCAGAAGCAGCCCCAGTCATAACCCGATTGCCCTCTTCATCATAAGCGGCCCATGCATAGGCTTTCGGGTCGAAAATAAATTGCTTTCTGCCTGTAGCCGTCGCTTTAACGGGAAAATGATCACGTCCTCGTTTGTCTTTAGTATAGTGAATCGTATGGTGAACTTTTCCGGCATCATCCGTAATATAGGTTGACTCATCAAATTCAACGCAGCCGGTCAACCCCACGGAGCAGGCTAGCCCCAGCCAAAACAACTTATTCATATTTAGAAATCTCCACACAGGATTCAATTATCAAAGTAACTATATCAATGTACCGTAGCTTGCTGGCATTGTTGCATCAATAGAACCAGTCGTCTTTGCGAACGAAGTGAAGCAATCCGGATCGAACCTTGAACAAAGTTAAGTGCTGGATTGCTTCGCTAACGCTCGCAAAGACAGTTTTTGTACCTATTTTCATTAATGCAATAACGCCTGCTTGTCAAAAACCAGGCGACCGGAGTCATTATCCACTGCATTGCGAGCCTTGGTAAAGCTTGTAATGCAGCAGAGTAGTATATTAATGTTTCAAACGACGGTATTTGATTCTCGAAGGACGATTGGCCTCATCACCGAGACGCCGCTTTCTGTCAGCCTCGTAATCACTGTAATTTCCTTCTACAAAGACTACCTGAGAATCCCCCTCAAAAGCCATTAAATGCGTACAAATGCGGTCCAGGAACCAGCGATCATGGGAAATAACAATGGCACAACCCGGGAAGTTCAGGATAGCTTCCTCCAGCGAGCGCAGGGTTTCAACATCCAGGTCGTTACTGGGTTCGTCAAGAAGCAGGACGTTACCGCCGCTTTTCAATAGTTTGGCCAGATGAACCCGATTTCGTTCTCCACCAGAAAGCTGCGATAAACGCTTTTGCTGATCAGTGCCTTTGAAATTAAAGCGCCCCACATAGGCACGGGAAGGCATTTGGAAAGATCCGACCTGCATGATATCCAAACCGTCTGAAATTTCTTCCCATACAGTCTTGCTGTCATCCAAATGATCACGGAACTGATCCACATGCGCAAGATTAACCGTCTCGCCAATTCGGATTTCACCGCTGTCCGGCTGTTCTTGTCCAGTCACCATTTTAAGAAATGTGGATTTACCTGCGCCATTAGGACCAATAATACCGAGAATACCGCCTTTTGGTAGCTTGAAACTCAAGTTATCAATCAATAAACGATCGCTGTAAGCTTTTGAAATGTTATTGGCTTCAATTACCAGATCACCCAAGCGATCGCCGGGCGGAATATAAAGTTCGTTGGTTTCATTACGTTTTTGAAATTCTCTGGAGCGCATTTCTTCATAACGGGCAAGTCTTGCCTTACTTTTGGCATGTCTTCCCTTGGGTGACGTTCTGACCCATTCCAGCTCGGCTTTCAATGCACGCTCATGACCCGCCTGCTGTTTTTCTTCCATAGCCAGTCGAGCTTCTTTCTGCTCGAGCCAGGCGCTGTAATTTCCTTTATAAGGGATACCCTCTCCTCTATCGAGCTCAAGGATCCATTCAGCCGCATTGTCGAGAAAATAACGATCATGGGTAACAGCCACTACTGTTCCCGGGAATTCTTCCAGATAGCGCTCAAGCCAGGCGACACTTTCAGCATCCAGATGGTTGGTAGGCTCATCCAGTAATAACATATCGGGACTGGAAAGCAATAATCTGCAGAGCGCTACACGTCGACGCTCACCTCCCGAAAGTTTCTGGATTTTGGCATCCCAGTCAGGCAAACGCAGGGCATCCGCTGCAATTTCCAGCTTTCTATCCAGATCCCAGCCGCCGCATGCTTCAATTTCGTCTTGCAGCACACCTTGCTTCTCGAGAAGACTATTCATCTCGTCATCACTCATTGGCTCGGCAAAACGCATGCTGATCTCATCAAACTGAGTCAGTTTATCTTTAATAGAGGCAACTCCTTCCTCAACAACCGCCTTGACGGTTTTTTCAGGATCAAGCTCAGGCTCCTGAGCCAGATAGCCGATACGGATCCCTGGTTGCGGCCTTGCTTCTCCATCGAAATTCTGATCCACACCAGCCATGATTTTTAATAAGGTGGATTTTCCCGAACCATTTAAGCCCAAAACACCAATTTTGGCGCCGGGGTAAAAGCTAAGGGAAATATCTTTGAGAATGGCTCGTTGATTATCTACTATCTTACTGACCCGGTTCATTGTAAAAATATATTGCGACATTGTGCTCTCGTTATTATCAATTCAACTTATGACCAATCCAGAATAACCTTGCCTGATTGCCCGGAAGCCATTATCTGGAAAGCATCCTGATAAGCATCTACTGGGAAATGATGGGTAATTACCGGAGAAATATTCAGGCCGCTTTGCAACATGGCAATCATTTTATACCAGGTCTCAAACATTTCACGTCCGTAGATCCCCTTGATCACCAGACCTTTGAAAATCACCTGATTCCAGTCGATGGCTGTTTCCTGAGGAGGAATCCCCAGCATGGCCACATGACCGCCATGATTCATCACTTTCATCATGTCATTCAAAGCCATGGGATTCCCGGACATTTCAAGCCCCACATCAAAACCTTCCTGCATACCCAACTCTTCCATTACATCCTTAATGGAACGGTATTTTACGTTCACCGCAGCGGTAGCACCCATTTTACGAGCCAGCTCAAGACGGTGATCATTGACGTCAGTAATCACCACATGCCTTGCGCCGATATGGCGCACAATCGCCACAGCCATAATTCCGATAGGACCGGCACCGGTAATCAGCACGTCCTCCCCCACGACATCAAAGGCCAGGGCACAATGCGTCGCATTTCCGAAAGGATCGAGAATAGAGGCCTGATCAGCGCTTATATCATCCGGTAAAACCAGCACATTGCTGGCAGGCATTGACAGATATTCAGCAAAACAACCCGGACGATTCACACCAACGCCCAGAGTATTACGGCAGAGATGGCGCTTACCAGCACGGCAATTACGGCACATACCACAGGTAATATGTCCTTCTCCGGATACTCTTTGTCCTGGTTTCAAACCTTGGACTTCCCTCCCTACTTCGACAATTTCGCCATAAAACTCGTGACCTATTGTCATTGGAACAGGAATAGTCGCCTGCGCCCAATCGTCCCAGGAATAAATATGAATATCAGTTCCGCAAATCGCAGTTTTATGGATTTTAATTAAAACGTCATTTACACCGTATTCTGGAACAGGAACATCCTGCATCCATATGCCAGGTTCGCGCTTGGCTTTTACCAGTGATTTCATAGTGCTCCCATCGATTTGTCTATATTTTAAAAATCCTCTCTCCCCGCGGGGTAGAGAGGGTTTTCTCTTTATTGAATGACACCAAGCTGTTTTCCAACCTTGGCAAAAGCTTCTACGGCTCGATCCAAATGATGAGTCTCATGAGCTGCTGACATTTGCGTTCTGATTCGGGCCTTGCCTTTTGGTACAACCGGAAAAGAAAAACCAATGACATAAATTCCTTCAGCCAATAATAAATCCGCCATTTTTCCAGCGAGCGCGGCATCCCCAAGCATTACGGGAATAATTGGATGTTCGCCAGGAACCAGATCAAAACCTAGCGCCGTCATTGCCTTGCGAAAATATTGGCCATTTTGTTTTACCTTATTCGCCAATTCATTACTTCGCTCTAATTGCTCAAGAACCGCAATAGAAGAATGAGCGATTACCGGAGCAAGAGTATTTGAGAATAAATAAGGTCTTGAACGCTGTCTTAACCAATCTATGATTACAGCATTGGCAGAAGTATAGCCGCCTGAAGCACCTCCTAGCGCTTTTCCAAGAGTTCCGGTGATAATGTCAATGCGATCTGTCACGCCGCAATACTCCGGAGTACCTCGTCCGGTTTCCCCCATGAATCCCACCGCATGGGAGTCATCCACCATGACCATGGCATCGTATTTATCCGCAAGATCGCAAATAGCAGGAAGATTGGCAATAATACCATCCATAGAGAAAACGCCATCTGTCGCAATTAACCTGAAACGAGCATTTTTGGCGGCAATCAGCTGTTGCTCCAAATCCTTCATATCATTGTTAGCATAGCGATAACGACTCGCCTTGCATAAACGCACGCCGTCGATAATGCTGGCATGATTTAAGGCATCGCTGATAATTGCGTCATCTTCTCCGAGCAGTGTTTCAAATAAGCCTGTATTCGCATCAAAACAGGATGAGTAAAGAATGGTATCTTCCATTCCGAGAAACTCACTGATTTTAGCTTCCAGCATCTTATGAGGCGTTTGCGTTCCGCAAATGAAACGAACAGAGGCCATTCCGTATCCATAGGTTTGCAGGGCTTTTTGCCCCTCTGCAATCAGCTCGGGGCTGTTGGCCAGACCCAGATAGTTATTTGCGCAAAGATTAATGACCTCTTTGCCATTCACTTCGATCGCTGCTTGCTGTTGACTACTAATGATTCGCTCGGACTTATATAAACCTTCTTTTTTCAGGTTATTTATTTCGGAATGCAAATGATCCAAAAATCGCTCAAGCACGCTGTTCTCCCAGATTTAAAAAACTGATGCAATCATAACAAATTCTCTCTTTGTTCACTAGAAGTGAAGAAAATCGATGCAGCACTCAGGGATTTTGCAAAAAAAGAATGAATTATTATGCGGATAATAATCGCGCCCGCTGGTAAATCTTGCTAAAATGCCAGTAACGTTTTAACCTAGGAGCTTCTGAAATTTCAGGCGCGGCATCGTATCACGCCAAATCTCAGCAAGGCCTAAGTCACTTAAGTAGATGGTAAGATTCAATGATTAGTCAAAACGCTCGAATAAATATGGTCAAACAGCAATTAAGAACAGGTGATGTTTTAAATGAAAACATCCTGGCTCTGTATGACAAATTTCCTCGTCATGAATTTGTACCTAAAAATATGCAGGAATTTGCCTACTCCGATATGCAAATCCCGCTACCTCATGGTCAGCGCATGCTCACGCCGCTCGAAGAGGGCAAAATTTTACAGACTTTAAAGCTGAGCGGAAATGAAACTGTTCTTGAAGTCGGAACAGGCACTGGTTTCTTCAGTGCCTTGCTAAGCCAGCTCTGTAAGAAAGTAATTTCAATTGATTATTATGCTGAATTTACCAGTATGGCCAAAAAGAATCTGCAAACGCATCATGTGAGTAATGTCGAGCTAATCACTGGCGATGCGAGCCGCGGCTGGCTTGATAAAGCGCCCTATGAAGTGATCGTATTTACAGGCGCTATTGAAAAAGTCACTGAAACATTACGTCTTCAGCTTCTGCCGGGTGGAAAATTAATTACTATCGTGGGCAGAGAGCCAGTTATGCAATGCCAGCTGCATACTCTTGATCACAATAATCAATGGCATGAAACCTTCCTGTTTGATACTAATATTCCTCCATTGGTAGACAGATTAAAACCCAAAGAATTTGTTTTCTAGGACTTGCTCAATGAAAAAAACGCTTCTAAGCTGTCTTTTGAGTGTGGGTTTATGCACAATTTCCTATTCAGCTGATTTGATGGATATTTACCATCAGGCATTGGAAAATGATCCGATTTTTAAAGAAGCCTACAGCACTTACATGTCCAGTAACGAAGCGCTTCCTCAGGCACGTGCAGCGCTCTACCCTCAGTTGACAACGACAGCTCAGGTTGCGAGGAATGTGGAAGATGTAAGAAGCCAAAGCGCGAGCGTCGAGCAGACCTACAACAGTAATCAATGGCAGGTCACTGCGTCTCAGGCGGTATTCAATTATCAGGCCTGGGCCAAAGTTCAGCAGGCAAAAGCATCCGTTAAAGCGGCACAGGCAACTTTTAATAATTCAGCACAGGATTTGATCCTGCGCACTGCGAAAGCTTATTTTGATGTCCTGTTAGCCAAAGATACGCTTAACTTTGCTGAAGCGAAAAAACGGGCCAACAAAAGACAGCTTGATCAGGCTGAGCAGCGGTTCAAGGTAGGTCTGGACGCGATCACTTCGGTCTATGAGGCCAAGGCAGCTTATGATCAGTCAGTGGCAGAAGTAATCAGTGCGCGAAATAATCAGATTAACCAAAATGAAAATTTACGCAAGCTGACTAATCATGTTTATGAATATCTGGCTCCCTTACGTGACAGCCGCATCCCACTGATTAAACCCGAACCGGATAATGTGAACGAATGGATAGATCTGGGTTTGAACCAGAATTATAATCTCTTTGCAGCCAAGTATAATCTGCTATCGGCACGAGAAAATATTAAGGCTCAGGCTGCGGGCAATTGGCCAACGCTTACCATTCAGGGTAACAGCAGTCAAACGCATAATGCAGCAGGCAATGGTTCTTTCTTCATTCCATCACGACAGAGCAATTCAAATGTTGCACTGGCATTGAATTTTCCTGCCTTCCAGGGTGGTCTGGTTCAGTCACAAACCCGCCAGGCACAGTTTGACTTTCAATCAGCCAGTGAACAACTGGAAAGAACGTATCGCGACGTAGAAGTGAATAGCCGTATTGCCTTTAATACAATTATTGACGGAATCAGTAAGGTGAAGGCCGACCGACAAACGGTGATTTCAACCCAGAACTCTCTGGAAAGTACTGAAGCACAGTTTCAGGTGGGAACCCGTACAATGGTTGATGTGGTGAATGCACAGCAACGTCTGTTTGAAGCGCAGCGGCAGCTCGCCAGTGATCAGTATGATTTGATCAACGCTTTACTGAATTTAAAGTATCTTGCAGGTACTTTGAACGCCAACGACATTGAGGAAGTTAATGCCTGGCTGGCCACAACACGAATAAGCACATTTCCCCCTAACCCGGGGCCAGTTCGACGCCATCCTTAGTTTGGAAGCATTAAGCTTTATTTAATTACTACTTCGACAGGCTATGATGCGCTTAGCCTTCAACAAAACTTGAATTTAGGTTGTATATTATTATGTCATCGACACCCACATTTATCGAAAAAAAACTCTTACATTACACTGGTAAGGCAATTGCAGACTTCAACATGATTCAGCGTGGCGATCGAGTCATGGTATGTTTATCAGGTGGTAAAGATTCTTTCACCTTATTAACTTTACTGCACAGTTTAAAACGCCGTTCAAATCATAAATTTGATCTTTTTGCCTTTACACTTGACCAGGCCCAGCCGGGCTGGGATGATCGGGCGCTGCATGCCTGGCTTCAGGAAAAAGAGATCCCCTATGAAATTTTAACCCGTGATACTTACAGCATCGTCAAAGAGAAAATACCAGAAGGCAAAACTTACTGTTCTCTTTGTTCAAGACTGAGGCGGGGTATTATTTATCGCTATGCCGAAGAGAATGGCTTTACTAAAATCGCTCTGGGCCATCACCGCGATGATTTGATTCGCACCTTAATGATGTCCATATTGTACAATGGCGACATACGTTCCATGCCGCCAAAGCTTTTAAGTGATAATAAGAAACATATTGTAATAAGACCCTTAGCCTATGTTCAGGAAAAAGATATCATTACTTTTGCCAATGAGCAGGCTTTCCCGATTATCCCCTGCACGCTTTGCGGTTCTCAGGAAAATCTGGCAAGAAAAAAAATAGGCAAATTGATTGATCAGCTTGCTGAAGAAAACCCGAAAATTCCCAGTAACATTTTGCATGCCCTGCAAAGCGTTAAACCCAGTCAACTGATGGATCAGGATTTATGGCAATTCAAGAATCTTGAATCGGAACTGCTAACAGCTCATTCAACAGGGGAAGCCGTGATTGATGAGGAATCGATTGCTGAGTTGGAGGGTGTTGAGTAAGGAGTTTTGTCATTTCCGCGAAGATGGATCCCGCCTTTGCGGGGAGTTGTTGCGTAAATGAAAATGGGGGCATAAAAAATCGTCTTTGCGAGCGTCAGCGAAGCAATCCAGCTCCTTGCTTTGTTCAAGCCTCGAGCTGGATTGCTTCACTTTGTTCGCAAAGACAACAGGTTTGCTGCTTGGTTCTATTACACAACAATGCCTCGCGGGGATGACAGTGTGATATACAATTGAAACTAACTTAATACAGGCCCACCCTCTTCAAGCCCTTGCTCTAAAAACTTATTCGCAGAATCCCATACTGAATAGAAAAAGCCAAAGATACAATCAGAAACTGACCAGAGCTTTGCTCGCATGGCAAAATTATTGAGAAGCGCCTGATCCTTCTCTAATAATTCCAATATTGGCAACTGATATAAGCCAGCCATAAAAGCCTCAATATTGAATACCACTCCACTCGCGAGAGAATCATTATACAATCCAAGCATCGTTGAATCTAAATTGACTAATTGCTTATTCTCATGTGTTTGTAACTGCCTGGCACAGCTGCGAATTATTTGCTGGTAAAACGGGCAATTCTGCTCCTCACGCAATAACCATAACATAAGACGATAGTAAGCAATTTTTACATCTGGCTCCGAGATGCTGCATTGCAAATTCCAAAAGCCCTCAATAATCTCAAATCTGGTATCAGACGGTAAATCCCTGGCTTTCAGTTGGGAGAACAGTGTGGCCATTTTCAAAATATCTCTATTTCCTATGGCATTCTCAACTTCAGGCCAGAGCTGTCTGATACGCTGGTCACGTTTGAGGTGTACAGCCATTGTTCTGTAGAATTCTAAAGTATCCTCATCCTCATTAATCCGAAGTTGATATAAATTCTCAGAGGCCAGCGACACTCCATTAATTTTAATATCGATTAAGTTATTACTTTGAATTACCACCCTGGTCAACATGGAGAGACCCATCTTATCCATTCGGCAGTTACACCAAGAGAGATTTTGAATCCTTGCATTTTCAGACAACATCGCTGCAAGTTTTTCTCCAGACTGCATGTTAAAATTTGTATGCCTGAATTCCAGATCCGTAATGGTATTTGAACTTTTGAAAAAATCGGTCAAAACAATAACACTTTGTTCACTCAGCGAACCCAGAATTACTTTTTTCAGATTCCGAGAGTTTTTAATGACTCGAATTATGGCTAAGGCTGTCTCGTGTTCGATAGCGGTTTGACCTTGTAAAACCAGCGTCGTGAACTGGGGAGATCTTTTTTCAAGGCATCGGAGACTATTAGCATTAACGATGTCACCGATCAAATGCAGCTCCGTATTTTTTCTGGTGAAGAACTCAGCCAGCTCAGCAAATAAATCATCATTAATAGAACAGTTCTCAATAAAAAGTGAATTGATGTTGCGATTTTTGTTTAAATAATTTGCAAGTAGTCTGATATGATTTTTCGTTAGATAAAGTTGAGATAATTTGATCTGAGTGCCAGACTGAATTAGCAACTCCTGAAAATTGCTTAGAGATAACAACTGCATGAGGGAACCAGGTATGTTGAGCAGTGCCTAAACTCTCAAACATCAAAATTTATGTCAAGTTAAGAAATATTTCTTTTTTGTAAAGAAAAGGGTTAACAAAATGTGCAAACTGCGCTAACATTGGGGAAAATCACTAAATCTCTGTAGCATTATGACTGAAAACATTATCAACAACATGAGAAAACTACGGGTTTATCGATCTCGCAGTTTTAAATTTGATGTGGTTGCCGCCATCGTAGTGTTCCTGGTAGCAATTCCACTTTGCCTTGGAATTGCTCTTGCATCAGGGGCCCCTCTTTTTGCGGGACTGTTAAGCGGAATAATCGGGGGAGTTGTAGTTGGCAGCCTGAGTGGTTCTCAGGTGAGCGTGAGCGGTCCGGCGGCGGGTATGGCGGCGGTGGTGCTGGCAGCCATCACACAGCTGGGTGATTATAATATTTTCCTGTTAGCACTGGTTCTTGCCGGCATGTTACAAGTGTTAGTAGGCACTTTTAAAGCTGGATTTGTTGCAGATTATGTGCCGTCCAATGTGGTTCAAGGCCTGCTTTGTGCAATTGGTATCTTGCTCATTGTCAAGCAAATCCCTTTTACATTTACTTTATCGACTGAGTCAAAGGAATTACAGGCCCATTTGCTGGAAACGACAGAAAGCTTCTCATTTAGTCCCCTGTCAGACTTAAGTTACCATATCAATACCGGCGCGATCATCATCTCTGTGATTTCTCTGGCCATAATGTTCTATTTTGAAAAAACTAAAACCCAATGGCTTAAGGGAATTCCAGCTCCGATTGTTGTCGTTCTGGCCGGTATTTTACTCAATGAACTGTTCATTACGCTTGGCTCTACCCTTGCTCAAAATAATCCTCATCTGGTCAACATTCCCAAACATGATGGCTTCGCAGATTTCTTCAATCAATTGCAATTTCCTGATTGGTCTGCATGGAAGAATCCAAAGGTTTACCTTTATGCTTTTATTATCGCAACTGTTGCCTCCCTGGAAAGTCTTCTTAATGTCAAGGCAGGTGAAAAGCTTGATACCAAGCATCGCTATTGCTCAAAAGATCAGGAATTAATCGCCCAGGGCGTTGGTAATTTTACCGCAGGCCTGGTCGGAGCAATCCCAATTACTTCAGTTATCGTTCGCACCTCGGTTAATGTGCAGGCCGGCTCAAAAACCAAAATGTCGGCTATTCTCCACGGTGTGTTCCTGTTGCTGGCCGTGATGCTTATTCCAGGATGGTTAAACAAGATTCCTCTATCCTCTTTAGCAGTCATATTGATCTATACCGGCTATAAACTCACTAAACCCGCTATTTATAAATCAGTCTATGAGCAGGGAATGGATCGCTTCATTCCGTTCATCGCGACAGTAATCAGTATCGTCGCATTTAACTTACTGGCAGGAATAAGCATTGGTCTTGCAATAAGCTTATTCTATATTCTTAAAACTAACAGCCAGGCCAGACTGGACATCGTGAAGGAAAACTATCCTAACGGCGTAGTCAACCGTTTGGTACTTCCTCAGCAGATTTCTTTCCTGAATAAGGCCTCGCTGATAAGTGAGCTCAATTCTATTCCGCGAAACTCTCAATTGATTATCGATGCTCGCTATACCAATTATATCGATAAAGAAATTATTGAGCAGATTAAAGAGTTTAAGGATGAGCAAGCGCCTCTGAAACAGATATCGCTCAATCTCATGGGGTTCAAGGAGCATTATGATATTCACAATTACATCGATTTCATCAATGTAACTACCTATGACGTGCTGGCCACACTTGAACCAGTCGAAGTCTTGAACCTGCTGCGTGAAGGAAACCAGCGCTTTCTTAAAGACACGCGTATACACCGTAATCCTAAAATAGATATCAAACAAACGGCCAAAACGCAGCATCCAATGGCCGTTGTTCTCGGCTGTATTGATTCACGTGTTCCGGTTGAAACAATCTTTGATATGAGTTTTGGAGATCTCTTCTGCGTTCGTGTAGCAGGCAATGTGGTTAATGATGACGTGCTGGCAAGTATTGAGTACGCTTGTCACGTAGTAGGCGCCAAACTGATTGTTGTTCTTGGCCACACACGCTGCGGAGCGATTGGTGCTGCCTGTGATAATGTCGAAAAAGGACATATTACCGAATTGCTCGCAAAAATTAAACCAGCGGTAAATGCTGAAACTGAAACGACAGAAAATCGTACGAGTCAGAATGGACAATTTGTAAGCCATGTCACATCGCTTAATATTGCGAACACCCTGCAGCAAATTTATCAGGATAGCGAAATTTTAAGAATTATGCTGGATCAAAATGAAATTGGCATTGTGGGTGCTCTTTACGATGTTGAAAGCGGTCGAGCAAGTTTCGGAGATTATACACATGAATTATCGAAAGTATGCCGCAATACAGCCAATGCTCTCGGCGATAAGATGAAAAACCTGGTAAACAGTAAGTAATTAAATCAGCAGCCCGCTTCGATAATCGGGCTGCTAGTCACACACAGTTCAGATACATCCGGTTTCAACCGGGTTTACTTTAGATGCTGCCAAGCCATTTCAGGCCAATATAGGGCCCATTAAACGCGACATTGGTTTCATCGGCGATATCAACAGAATGCTGGGCGTTAAAATAATTCACCCACATGTAACCTGCATCGGCAGTCAGTACGCCGCTTCCGCATAAATGATTGTATTTGATACCCGTTTTGGCTTCCAGTTCTGGAACTGTGGTCCATTTACTGGACGAAATATACAGGCTTGTTGCTGCTGAGTATCCGTTGGCGTCACTATCACCGACTAATAAAGCAGCTGCACTATTGGCGTAAATGGCAAACGCATCATTGAAGTTGTAGGCCATGTCCATACCGATCCGTGGACCAAATCCTTTAAACTCCAGATTGAATGGATGAACTGCTCCTCCGGTCACGCCATTCTGTATATCATGCTCAAGACGCAAGTACTGAAAACCAGCATGAAAACGAATATCTTTATATTCTCCAAAATCAACATGTTGGCCAAATTCAAAGTTTACTGCATCCCACTTAGGCTCAATCCAGGTGGAGTAAGGGACATTGGCTTCAAAGGTTGAACTATACAAGGTAAAAGAACGACGAGTGCTTTGTTTATAATGATACCAGTTCACATTGATATCATTGCCAGTGTTGAAATGATAAGATCCTTCCAGTTTAAAACCCCAATCCCATTCCGGTTCAAATTCATTCCGAATTTGACGATCGCCGTTCAGTACATAGCCGACATAAACAGCGTTGGCGCTATAACTTGGTTTTAAATACAAGGCCTGAACCCCAAAATCCCAGGCGCTGGATGGGCATGGGACGGTCACATTACCTGGCTGGCAGACAGGTCCCATTGTTCCCGCAAAACCTGCACTGCTTACTGACACTAAAACCGCTAAAGCAGTTTTTTTTTAAATCTAACATGCATTTCTCCATATGACATTTTTATCAATTCGTTCTGATTTCTTTAAAAAAATCGGAAGCATGTTAGCATATTTTTCAGAAAACACATTGCTAATTGTGCAGGCGCCTCCCCTCGGCTTCCCGCATAAAGCCTGAGGGCTCCCCTCATTTTTTCATTCAAATAAATACGTAGCTTATAAGACCAAAATGACTTTAAATAGTGTCGTTTCCGCGTAGGCGGAAATCCATCTTGCAAACAAACGTTAGGAATTACCTTGAGAAATAGATTCCCGCCTTCGCGGGAATGACACGAAAATAGACCTGTTGAGCAATTGTTAAGTCATCCGCTGACTATATAAAAAATGAGGGGAGCCCTCAGGCATAAAGCGGGGAACGTAGGACGAGAGGGTTGAGCTTTTATGTCATCAACTTAGATAGATTGACTAAGCTGGCTACCATGAGCATGGAGTCAGAAAATTTTGTGATACCGAAAAACTACGGTTATTTTTTGATCAATTGACTTGTATAATTGCGCTATCTTATTGAGCGGAGACACCATGGCATATTTTATCAGTGAATCAAAGCATGCTATCAGACTGAATGAAATTAATCATCTGACTGAACTTGTAGGCTGGGGCAAGAATTTCTTTTCTTCACCTGAGAAATGGCAGGTTGTACTTAGTGCTTCCAGCCATATCGCTTATATCAAAGAGCAGAACGAGTTGATCGCTTTCGGACGAATTTTAGAAGACGGACAAATGTGCATGTTTTATGACATATGCGTTCATCCCCAGTATCAAAGACAGAAAATTGGCAGTCTGATTATGAACCATCTGATTAATAAAATTAAAGGACGCGATTTTGTCTCTGTCGGTTTATTTGTTTGGCAAGGTAATGCCAGCGCTAAAGATTTTTATCGGACATTTGGATTTGAGCTATCAACGGCTATGGAACTTAAAAGCGAGATGAAGCCGGTATGATTAAAGAGAGTAAAAACCATGAATAGCATGATGAAACAGCTCAAAAAACACCCTCTTGTTTCGCATTCTGAAAAAATACAAACTTTATGCAACCCATTGCAGCACCTCAATATCAGTACTTTTTCACACATCAGAAGTTACAATGAAAATGATTTTTCATTACTCTGTAATCACCCTGATTTTGTACAGAACTATGCAAAAAAAGAGTATTACAAAGGAGATCCCTGCGTGCAGATCAAGTCTGAATCCATTGATTTTGGGCAGTATATCGTCTGGGATATACTTGATTGTCGCGGCCTAACTGCCGCCATGCTGCAGGATTCAGCTCATTATAATTTCAGGCATGTGTTTACCCTGGTCAAACAAACTGCTGAGTATTCCGACTATTATCATTTTGGCACTCATCTGAGCAATATTGGTATTCATCAAACTTATATCAATAATCTGGATCTGCTTGAGCGTTTTACTCAGTATTTTGAAACAAGAGTCAGTGAGGATGAAGAGTTGTGTAGTGCCTATAGTCAGCGTTTTTCTTTTGAAAAAAACAGCACGGAAGTTGGCAAGCTCCCTGACTGCCATAGGGCCTCTTTTCTACAATCCCTCTCCGGTTCAAGTAAGATGCCTTTAAGTTTGAAAGAAATCGAATGTGCCCAATTACTGATTAGCGGAAAAACCACAAAGGAAATTGCTTTTACCATGAATCTTTCACCAAGAACCATCGAAGACAAGATCGAATCATTAAAATCCAAATACAGAGTGAGGAATAAAAACGAGTTAATTATAAAGCTGCTGGACAATTGAAGTTACTAAGGTTTTCCCGGAGCATTCATCAAACTGTATCATGCCCTGTCATCTCGAACGCAGTGAGCGATCTCCGAATGCTGGCACAAACCAAGATTGAGGAGATCTCTCACTGTGTTCGAGATGACGGCGCTCCTGTGAGTAATGACACAGTTTATGAACTCTCTCGGTTTTCCCAACTAGTTCGGGAAAACCTTGTGATGAGAATAACAACTAACGCAGTGCAATTCTGATTTGGCCCAATCTTGAATTTTCATCCGCATTATCAATAGCTTCCTGCGCTTGGTCAGAATTCAATTGAGCTCCGTTCTTGGTTCGGCTGAAAAACCCGCTTCGATCCAAAGAGTACGAATGGATCTCTTGAACCAATTTGATGTTGTTGATGTCATCCTTGTATGTTTCAGCCAATGCTGCCGCTTTCTTAGATCGACAATTAGGCTTTGCACTGATGTGCTGTTCAATCAAGCCCCGAGTCAATTTATCGTGCTGCTCAAGGAAGTTTGCAGATTTAAGCCATGAGGATTGGCCCTTATATAAAGCCTGATAAATCTTTTTGAATGCTTCAACAAAACGTGCATCTTCTTCCTGTTTGCTTTGGCGGCTATCGGCAGATTTTTCACCTAATGGACTATCTTTCTTTTCAGCTTCAGGAGCTAACTCTTTTGGGACTTTTGCTGCCTCACGCAGAACCTCCAGATCTTCGGGCGCTAATATATTGGCATTTTTCGCAGCTTCATAAGCAGCCACATAACCGCAGGCCACAGGGTCAGCTGGTTTAATCTTGGCAAACAAAGGCAATAAATCCCATCTTTCAGAATGAACAGCCAATTCAATTGGGGTACGATTTTGGTATTTATGTCCTAATGCCCAGGTATCGTCCGCCCTTCTATTAATTTGATTTGCAATTAGCGCTGTGAGAAAGTCATCCTGATTTTTTAGAATGGCAATATGAAATGAGTTAAGCTTATCTTCTTTTGGTCCAAAATGCCAAGTGGGCTGTGCTCCTTTTTGTGCTAAATCGATAGCTAGTTGCCACTTTTCATTATCTGCAGCATAAAGCATTGCTGTACCATATTGAAAGCTGTCTTCTGGATCAGTGCTATGCTGTGTCAGTAATTCTACAGTACTCCAATCTTTACAATGAACGGCAAGCTGTAACGCAGTCATTCCCGCATTTTCCTGCCTGGCTGTTTTAACCCGCAAATCAACTTCTTGTGCCAGCCTGGCGATTTCTTCTTGTCTATTTCTAAGAATTGCCAAATGTAAAAGACTTATCTCTCTGCTGCCATCTTCATTGATTATTAACCATTTAGTATTTGGCTGTACTGTATTAAGTATTTTTTGTGCCAGTTCAATTTGACCCGCAGTGCGTGCACGAATAATGATTTCTGCCAATTGCTGAGGATCATCAGGAGTATTGAACTCATTCAATAAGGCATCAACCAAATACCATTTTTGACTCATTGCAGCGAGGAAAATAGGACTGCTTTCACGAAGTGTAGCCTGATTACAGTTTTGTTTTACAACACCCAGCTGATGAAGTGTTTGAATTTGTTGTATTGCTTCTGCCTGCGCCTCCAGATCGTCGCTATCAGTCGCATCGGCAACGGCACAATGCAGAATAGTCCAGCCCTTCAACTGCTCTGAGCGTGATACATTGTCAATTTTTAAAAGATTAATAGCTAATTCCATGTTGCCGGTTCGGGCTGCAAGAACTGCCTCACGTCCCAATAAATTCGCGTCATCTGCGCTAATTGGGGCAACGTCTAACAAAGCTCGAACTTTATCCCATTCCCTTCTTGAAGCAAAATAAACAATAGGCGTTTGATTTTCTGAATTTTTCTGGCTGAGTTCTGTTTTATCAACCAGACCTTGCAGCATAATCTGCAACTCTTCAATTGTTTGTGCATCAAATAAACTCATTAATTTCTCCGCTAATAGAAACGCTTGTTTATCTCTTAAGGAATGGATAAGAGATTATTTCGTGCCTTATTTTTACACACTGACTACATTTAATCAACAACCAGCTACGTGCCTCGGCTTGTCCGAGGCATCCATAAGTTTCTCAGTCAAGGGCTAATACCGTTAATAATCAGGCTGGACGCTATGGTTTAGATGGATACGATAGCCCTCTGAATCCTAATATAGTTCAACATTTCCTGGATGCCTCGGACAAGCCGAGGCACAAGGGGGAATGAATTAATTGGTGGGAAGACCCAGATCTATCTATACCCAAATCTCAAAGAGTGTTATGGTTTTAGCATGTAGTTTATGGATGAAGTTTTCACAAGGAGTGAATGTGTTTTCTCATGCTGCAAGGAGTGACTCCGCAATTTTAGATACACGCCAGCAACAGACCAATAACATCGTGCTCATTACCTTCTGGAGCCAGTTTGCTGTCTATGCTTTAAATACCATTCTGATTTTATTCCTCACCCGCCCCTTTCTCGAGCATGGTCTCGGATACAGCCATGCTCAGGCTTATGCCTTTATCGGAGTATCGCAGGCAACGGGTTATCTGATGCCTATATTAGGCGGATTTATGGCTGATCAGGTATTAGGGATCAGGCGCTCGATTTTATTAGGTGGTTTTTTACTTGCTTTAGCCTATTTATTTGTAATGCTTAGCGGATACTCCCTCAACGAACATGGTGATAAGCTGTTCATCATGGCTTATGCCCTTGTACCAGTAACTAATTCCCTGTTAATGGGCACTGCTTCAAGCATGGTTTCTCATATTTACAGCGATAATGCCATTAAGGCCAAATCCGCAATGACCTATTACTATATGGCAATCAATGTCGGCGCCTTGCTGGCAACGATGATTGCGCCTGCGCTGCTGGATAGCCGCTATGGGCCCTTGTCGGTACTCACACTCGCCTTCGCTGGAAAATCGATTGCCGCATTGAATTTTGCTAAAAAGTACAGGCTCTATGATAACGTGATTTATGGTCAGGACGCCAAACCCTTCAGCCGAAAAATGGCGGGACGATTAGCAGCCTATATCGCGGGTATCTATTTATTCACCCTCTTTGCTTATTCGCATGTTCAATTATCAATAATTCTGATTAGTATCGGCTGCGGCTTAGGCATTCTCTGGTTTTTAATCAAGACCTTGAAATTGTCATCAACTGCGCGCATAAAACAAATGGTCGCCGTTTTGCTGATTATAGAAGCAATCATATTTTTTGTAATTTATAATCAGATGAACAGCACGCTGGTACTTTTTGCCAAGAGTAATTCTGATCTTCAGCTGCTGGGCCTTAAAATATCGCCTGCTCATTACCAAATACTTAATCCCCTGCTGATCATTTTACTGGGCACTCAGCTCCCGCGTTTTTATCGCCGCATTCCGCGATTTACAATCCCCTATCAATTTGCCAGCGGAACCATACTTGCTGGAATCGCGCTGTTAATTATGGCATTGGCAGGTAGCGTGTCCTCTAATGGGCTTGTAAATGGTAATTTTATTGGTTTGACTTATGTTCTTATCACATTAGCAGAGCTTTGGGTAAGCGCTATTGGACTTAGTATGATCGGACTCTATTGTGACAGCAAGGATCTGGCATTTGCGATGGGCGTCTGGTATCTGGCCAGTTCGCTGTCAAATACGATTGCAGGAAAATTGGCAGGTTTTGTCGCAGTGCCTAAGGATATCCTGGCAATCGACTCACTGCCCATTTATCAAAACTACTATCTTGGCTTTGGAATATCCGCCATTATTCTTGGATTAGTCATGTGGTTCCTGGCGCATCTGATCCAGGGAAATTTAAAGCGGCGCAATATTGAATTGCTGTGATTTTTGTTTTTAATCAAAATCTCAAAGAGAGGCAACTCAAACCACCATCCAGCTTGCGGAACTCACTGCAGTCGATTTCCACAAGCTTGTAACCAAGACTTTTTAAGCGGAGATTAATCATTGAAAATCCGCTGGGTATCAGTACATAGTCGTTCACTACAATGCAATTAGCGGCATAGGTCTCGGAGGAGTCAATAATAATTTGCTTTAAAGACTTCCACTCCGGGTGATTTATTAACTCCCCACTGACTAATAAATTTCCCTTGCCAAGATAGGATACCCCGGTTTTCAGATGTAAAAACTCGGTTAAGGGAATGACTGAAGCAGTGTAGCCATGATTGTGTAAGAGGCTAATTAATTGCCTGGCCCCTTCCATATTGGTCCGCTTCGATAATCCAATATAGAAATGATCTTCAACCCTAAGCACATCACCGGCATCCAATGTTCCCGGAGCCTGAATTTTAACAATATTGGCAGCGTAAAAGCGGCGGATACTCTCTTCGAGAAGACTCACCTCCCCTTGCCGACTCTCGACTCCCGGCCTCGCCAACACAGCGATACGTTCGGTTAACAACGCAGGATCTTCCACAAAGCAGGAATCAGGAAATCTCTCTTCAGGAGGCAAAACCAGCACTTCAACACCGCAGTTTTCGAGTGCATTGATGTATTGCTGATGCTGAAGTAGTGCCAGATGGTAATCAGGAAGGCCTAAATCTGCGCTTGAAATACCTTGAACCATCGATTTGGCTGGAGTGCGAACAATTGCTCGTCTGAACATGGAATTCCCTTTCTTGTGATAAATCTATAATCCCAGGTTATCTTTTTTAAATACGCGATCAGCGCGATAACTGGAGCGAACCATAGGACCCGAGGCGACTTCAAAAAACCCTTTAGCCAGCCCGATTTCTCGAAACTCTAAAAATTTTTCAGGAGTAACGTATCGAATAACAGGCAAATGGTTTTTGGTAGGTTGCAGATATTGCCCCAAAGTCAGGATATCCACATTTTGTGCCCGTAAATCATCCATCGTTTGAATGATTTCCTCATCGGTTTCCCCTAAACCCAGCATGAGGCTGGTTTTGGTCAGCACATCGGGTCGATAGCGCTTTGCAAAAGCAAGCACATCCAGAGTCTGCCAGTAACCCGCACGAATATCACGTACAGGATGAGTTAAGCGCTCTACCGTTTCAACATTCTGCGCGAACACATCCACACCACTGTCCAGCAGTATAGCGACATGCTCCTCAATCCCCTGAAAATCAGGGGTAAGTGCTTCTACCTTCGTTCTGGGGCAACGCTCTTTAATGGCGCGAATAGTATCCGCATAATGTCTGGCTCCGCCATCAGGAAGATCGTCACGATCTACAGACGTTAAAACAACATAATCCAGATTCATCAGTGCGACGGTATTGGCCGAATTTTCAGGCTCCTGAGCATCAAGCCAGCCACGCGGGTTCCCCGTATCCACAGAACAAAAACGACAGGCGCGGGTACAAACAGCTCCCATGAGCATGATAGTAGCGGTTCCATGAGACCAGCATTCCGCAATATTAGGACATTTGGCTTCTTCGCAGACAGTCGCTAAACGGTGTTTTTCAACCTGTTGTTTTACCTGATGGTAGGCAGGACTGGTATTATTAACAATCCGAAGCCATTTGGGTTTTGGTAACCGGGGCGCATCCTCTGCAGCCGATTTGATGCCGTCTTTAATTGCGACGATACCTTGAGAGGTTTTGTATTTTTTGCCGCTCTCTATAACAACAGGAATATCCTTCAGTTTACTCATACCACCGCTACCTGAAAATTAAATCTTCTGATAATCCCAAATCACCAGGCGCAGATCAAGTGAATTTTTGTTTTCCAGCAAATATCAAACGCTTTATAAAAACTGCCGGCTATTCCTGGCTGTTTCTTTTCTTTATAAATTCACGTAATAATCTCGCGTGAGAACCATCACAAAATGGAGGATCTTTTGTTTCCTTACAATGACAAAAGTACACTGTATCCGTAAGCGGCGCCTGGTAGAGCACTCTTTCCTTACAATCCCCTTTATCACAAAACGGTGGCGTCTTTGTTTCCTTGCAACCACACCATTCGTATGTCTGCCCCTCTTCTACATCCCAGGCAATGGGGAAATAAGGAGGAGGCCCTGCATCTTCAGCATCCATTTAGCGCACTCTATAGTATTTTAAGATTTGGGCCACAATAACTGCCAATACTACTGCAGCCAGCATATAAACTGCACTCGCTATGATATAAGGATAGACAATCAGGGTAATACCGACCAGCGATAAGAAGGAATAAGCAAAATATTTAATAAATTGCTCATAACGCAAAGCTCGCTTCATCCGGGTTACTCCATACATAAAAATTGTGGAAAGCCCCAGGAAACACAGGTAAAGAACATTGTAAAGAACAAGCAGTAACTGTTGCTTAATGCTGTCGTATCCTTGTGCTCCGAGCCATTGTTTAAAAATCAAACCGATGTTGGGAGAACATCCCAGTTGATAGACTTGCGCCACTAAAGCGGTGAAAAACACCACCCCGAACAAGGCCACGGCTTCAATTGATTTATTCGTATATTTATAATACGCAAACCCGATTAATGCTCCACCCACTAATATCACGGGAATCCTTAACCAGGGCAACAGGCTATAAAAATGGAGGATATGGCTTTGCTGAATAAAATGCACCACTCCGGCAGTCAATAAAAATAATCCGGCAATTGTTAATCTCTGATAGGTATCTTTACTTGCTACCATGAATGCAAACAATAGCATCACCAGAATGGAGGCACAGGGATTTAAGGCATCAATTGCAGCCATTAAGGGAATCAATGTGCGGGGTGAAGACGATGCACCCTGCTCGATACTGGCTTCCATCATACTGGTGGTCGCCATAGTCCCCAGAATTGAAGAGGTGTTTTTAGTCAGCTGGCCCCGCTTTTCAATCTGTTGTCGGCAAAGCTCCAAACCCTGCATAATCGCTTTTCCGCTGTTAGCCGCTTCGTTAAATCCAACCCATTTTGAATTACAGAAGAAAACCGCTGGTACGGAAAAGTCAGTTGAATCCTGCTGATTGAGGTATTGATTGAAAAGCTCAAGAGATGCTTTGTCCCTATCAATATAATGTCGCTCCACCTTCAACCATTTGTTTTGGGGCTCAATTGATTTGAAGTAGGCATCTTCTTTCTGACAATGAGGACAGGTGGAAGACAAAAAGAGGTCGACCTTGATTGTCACCTTATTATTCGCATCCAGTTCGTACCACTGGCTATCGCTATCTTTGGCCCATGCAAGTGTAATAAAAAAGGAGAAGATGAAGCTGAGTATCCACTGACAGTGCTTAGGCATTGGCTCTTCCATTATCAATTAAAGGTTACTGTAGTAACAGTGCCTTAAAAGTGTAATGGAGAGAAGTTGGAGTTTCAATTAATACGTATGAATATAATTTTCCAGGTGCTCAATAGTTCTTGCTTTATCTTCCAGCAAGTGAAATAGCAAATCACCAATTGACAAAATTGCCGTCAGTTCGCCGTTTTCGGTGATTAGCACATGCCTTCGCTTGGTTTCTGTAATCACTTCCATCGCTTTTTCGATTGGATCATTAACAGTGAGAATACTGACGTTTTTCCAGGCGACATCAATCGCAGGGGTTTTATCAGGAGGCAAATTTCTAAACAGGCATTCGCGGATAATATCGCGCTCACTCACCAGACCCAGCAGACTTTGATCATCGCGAACCACCAAAGCACCAATATCCCCTGTGGTCATCATGTCCACACACTGTGTCACCGTTAAATCCGGTTTAATAAATATAATTTCTCGTCTCGGATGCGGCAAAGCCGAGTATATAAGATGAGCCATAGCAAACTCCCTGCAGAACCTTATTAAGGGGGCATATGTTCAAATATAGCACAGGAAATTATGGTTTTTTTTAAATTAGTGAAACTTTAGATTAGGGCAGCCTGATTGGCTTGCAATAAAGCTACCCTTAAACAGGAGCAATTTTGGATTAGCTAACCACTCGCCATGAACCATCGGCTTGACGGCATGCTCTGCCGTAAATTTCCTGTGTTTTGCCGCCAATTAAAGCGCGGGTTGTATATTCACGACAAGGTTGGGAGTTTGTGTAATAGGTTTTCTGCGGGGTAACGGTGTAAGTGTTACCGCTGTCAGGATTACGCCATACCACTGCTTTTCCGCTCGGAGAACTTTCAAGAGCACGTTGCATTTCCAGACGATCAAGCCTATCCATAGTACGGCCAATATTCCCGCCCAAATAAGCACCTAACAAAGCACCGCCTGCAGCTGCTGCGACCTTTCCTGAACCACCGCCAAACTGGCTGCCGATTAGTCCGCCCACCACGCCGCCGGTTACTGTGCCTACACCTTCATTTGTGACTTGAGCACAGCCTGAAAGCAGGACAGATAAAGATAATGAGGCTAACATAATTTTTTTCATGTATTCACCTTTGATAGGTTGTAAAAACGATGGCCATTTTACCCTAGATTCGTCCATAGGTCTATTTGTTTCCGATGTGTTACAGCTTATCTCTTCGCACCCGCGGCGAAAGCTGGCAAATTAACTCATAGGGGATAGTTCCGGCTGCATCGGCAATGGTTTCAACCGGAATATGGATCCCCCATAATTCCACAGCGTCTCCAACGGCGGCCTCTGGTACATGAGTTAAATCAACCGTCAACATATCCATCGATACCCGTCCAACGATCGGTGCCTGATAACCATTGATCCAAACCGGCGTATTAGCGGCAATGTGGCGAGGATATCCATCCCCGTAACCGACGGCCACTACACCGATCACAGAAGGCTTTGCAGTTTCCCACTCCCCGCCATAGCCTACCCGCACACCTGCCGGGTAATGCTGGACGGCGGTGAGGGAAGACAGGAAACGCATCACCGGTATCAGTCCCAACTCCTGCCCCGAGGAATGTTTGAACGGAGAAATACCGTAAAGCATGATGCCTGGCCGCACGACCTCTGCGTGACTATCAGGTAAAGAGAGAATCGCTGCTGAATTGCCAATGCTTTTTACCAGTGGAAATTCAGGCAAACGCAAATCAAAAAATCGCCCTAATTGCTCTTGGTTCGCTGGATTATTTAACTCATCGGCACAGGCAAGATGGGTTATAAGACCAATTTGTCGATCAACCCAGGGGCAGGCGTGCAAAGCATTTAATACGCCATACACATCGCCCATTGCAAAACCCAGACGATGCATTCCGGTATTGACTTTTACCCATACACGCACTGGTTTGGGCAGCGCCTGAGCCAGCAGCCATTCCAACTGATAAGGCTGGTGTATAACCACCTGCAAATTATGCTCAACCACCAGCGCCAGCTCATCCTGATTAAAAAAACCCTGAAATAAAATACAATCGGTATAGGCACCTAGCGCCTTAATCGCTAAAGCTTCTTCAATGCAAGCCACTCCAAAACCATCCACATGGCCCTCAAGCACAGGAATGACCGATGGCAGCCCGCAACCATAGGCATTCGCTTTCACCATTGCGATAATTTGTCTGCCCGGAGCATGACGTTTGACTTGCTGTACATTATGCAGCAGGGCTGTCGCATCAATTTGAACTTTTGTCGGCCTTGTCACTAGTCCATCCCCTGATAGCCGGTATACGCCAGATCTTCAAAGCGAGTGTATTTACCAAGAAAGGCCACTCTCACCTTACCAATTGGACCATTTCTCTGCTTGGCAATGATAATTTCGGCCGTTCCTTTATCCGGACTGTCTTCGTTGTAAACTTCATCCCGATAAATGAAACAGATTAAGTCTGCGTCCTGCTCAATAGCACCCGACTCCCGCAAGTCAGACATAACCGGACGTTTATCCTGACGCTGCTCAAGGCTTCGGTTTAACTGGGATAAAGCAATAACCGGCACATTCAATTCTTTTGCCAGGGCTTTCAAACTTCGCGAAATTTCTGAAATTTCTGCAGTTCTGTTTTCCGCCTTGAATCCAGGCACTTTCATCAACTGAAGATAATCCACAACAATTAATCCAAGCTGGCCATGCTCTTTCGCCAGGCGTCTTGCTCTCGCTCTCATTTCGGAAGGGCTAAGCGCCGCCGTATCATCGATAAATAAGGGGGCTTCAGACAGTAAGTGAACTGCGGAGGTCACTCGCGGCCAATCATCCTCTTCCAGTTTTCCGGTCCGGATTCGATGCTGATCAATTCGGCCAAGCGAGGACATCATCCTCATAGCCAGTGAATCCGAGGGCATTTCCATTGAAAACACCAGAACATTTTTCTTTCCCTGGATTGCGATATTTTCAGCCATATTCATAACCAGAGTGGTTTTACCCATGGAAGGTCGTCCCGCAACAATGATCAGATCAGAAGGCTGAAGACCGGATGTCATTTCATCCAGATCGCTCAAACCAGTTGCCATCCCGGTGATTGCATCGCCGTTGTGATAAAGCGCATCAATTTTTTCAATCGCTTTGGTAATGATCGTTTTAATGCTCTCTGGTCCGCCATTGCCCCCTGTCTGCTCAGCAATAGCGAACACCCTGGTCTCAGCCAGATCCAGAAGTTCACTGACTTCACGACCAACGGGATTGTAAGCAGAGTCCGCTATTTCACCCGCGATATTGATCAATTGTCTTTGAACTGACTTCTCTCTGACAATATCAGCATAGGCAGAGATATTGGCCACGCTGGGCGTATTATTGGCTAATTCAAAAAGATAGGTTTCACCGCCTGCATTATCCAGTTCATTTCGGGATTTTAAATTATCGAGCAAGGTAACTACATCAAAAGGCTGTTCGCGTTTGGAGAGATCAACAATGCTGCGAAATAAAATTCGATGTTCGGAACGGTAGAAATCTTCTTCACATAATTTGGTACTGACCTTATCCCAAGCCTGATTATCAAGCATCAGCCCACCAATAATAGACTGCTCAGCCTCTGCTGAGTGCGGCGGCCTCTTCAAGGTATCGACAGGAGGAGTATTTTTGCGAGATTTTGCCTCAAGCATATCAAAACCTGATAATAAAAATCCCTATTGTAATCCCCAAAATAAAAAAAGGCACACAATTGTGTGCCTTTTATGCAAAAAAGTTCAGGTTTATCTGACCCAAACCTGAGTGCGTCCCAAAGCAGAAACCCCTACATAACCACGAACATAGAGTTTATTGCCTTGTAATGTCATTTTGGCACGATATACTTTTCCAGATTTGGGATCAAGAATCGAACCACCACTCCACTCACCATTACCCTGATCTTTTAAGCCCCATACAAAGGTCAAACCTTTAATGGGTTTTCCTTTAAATCCACCTGGGCATTTTGAGCAAATACCCGTATCACCTGCTTGTGGATACACTTTAATGATGGTGCCGCTTAATGTTCCACCAGATACATTAATCCGCACAACTGCTCTCTTTTGGCCTGTCGCATCATCAATAGTGGTCCAGGTTCCTGCGGGTGATGCACCGGCAAAGGCAAGAGGAGCGAGCAGGGTTAATAAGGCAGATGTAAGCAACACTTTCCATTGTTTCATTTGGGATTTCTCCTTAGGTTCTGACATAAAAAGCATAGGCCATGATTTGTCAGTTTTCAATTATTGTTTGAAAAATCAATTTTCAAACGATTCACTCTTCTGCCAAAGGGGCAAAAAATTGCTCAATATCGTTTACGGTAAGATGCTGTAGAGAACCTGTCTGCTCTCCCAAAACCCCTTCAATCAGCTGTTTTTTCTTTTCTTGCATGGCCAAAATCACTTCCTCAACTGTGCCGGCGGAAATCAGCTTGTAAACAAAAACCGGATTTTTCTGACCTATACGATGACTTCGATCGGTAGCCTGCTCCTCAGCTGCCGGATTCCACCAGGGATCATAGTGGATAACCGTATCCGCGCGCGTCAGATTTAAACCGGTTCCTCCCGCCTTCAAACTAATGAGAAACAAGGGAATGTTACCTTCCTGAAATGTATTAACCAATTGATGACGATTGACCGTTTGTCCGGTTAATTTCAGATACTGAAGTTGATTGGCTTTGAGCCTTTCCTCAATTAACTCAAGCATTGATGTGAATTGGGAAAAAATTAAAATACGTCTCCCTTCCTCGATAAGATTAACCACCAAATCCATCAGAACATCCAGTTTGGCGGAAGTTCCATGCGCAATTTTTGCCTCAGGAATCGATAACAAGCGCGGATCACAGCAAACCTGACGCAGTTTCAATAAAGCATCCAGCAATACGATATGGCTTTTTCCCATTCCCTGACGAGCAATGGCTTCTCTGACTTTCTGCTCCATAGTAATACGAATGGCCTCATATAAATCCCGCTGGGCATCTGCCAGTTCAATTAACTGCACTACTTCAGTTTTGTCAGGTAATTCACGAGCAACCTGATTTTTACTGCGGCGCAGCATGAAGGGCTGTACACGATTAGCCAGCAAGATTCTGCGCTCCTGGTCCGCATTCTTTTCAATAGGAATTTTAAAAAATCGACGAAACTGACGAGCATCCCCCAATAATCCTGGCATCAGAAAATGAAACAGCGACCATAATTCACCCAAATGATTCTCCAGTGGAGTACCGGATAAACACAGTCTATGCCGGGCTTGAATTTGCTGAATAATCTGAGTCGTCTTGGTTTTAGCGTTCTTGATAAATTGAGCTTCATCAAGAATCAGATAATAAAAAGGATAATTGACGAAACGTGCTTTATCCCGTTGAATTAAACCGTAAGTGGAAACGATGACATCGTATTGATCAAACTCGTCCTGATGTCGGTTGGATCCATGAAACACCAGAACTTTAAGTTCCGGGGTAAACCGTTTGGCTTCTGCTTCCCAGTTGCCCATCAGACTGGTTGGCGCCACGATCAGACTGGCGTGCTGCAACCGCCCCTGCTCTTTCTCCAGCTGCAAATGAGCCAGAGTCTGCACTGTTTTACCAAGCCCCATATCATCAGCCAAAATCCCGCCAAATCGGGATTCCCGCAAAAACTGCAGCCAGCTTAAGCCTTCTGCCTGATAATCCCGAAGCTGCGCATTCAAGCCTTCAGGAGGTGATATTTCAGGAATCGACTGCGGCCCCAGTAACTGAGTCAGCTGGGAACGAAGCTGCTCTCCCCCCTTCCAGCGCAAAGCTGTGGCAGCCAGCGCCAGCTCTGTTTCCTGCATCAGGATTAGCTGGTAGCGTTTTATCTGCAACTGATTCTGGTTATCTATAAATCGGGAACCATATTGCATAATAAAGCGAATAAGCGGCTTAATTCTTCCCATTGGCAACTGAAGTTTCTTTCCTTGGGCCAGAGGGAGTCTTATCAGACGCTCATCCGGGATGTTCTCAAGTTCACTGAGATTTAAGCCGGAAATTAATTCGACAACCAGGGGCACAATATTAACGGACTTGCCTTCAACCAGAATACCCAACTGGTAGGAAAAAAAATCTTCTCCTGATTCCTGTAATTCAGAATACCACTCAACATCATCAGCTGAAACCAGTTCCTCATAAACAAAATGCCTGAACTCTACAGTCCAGCCTTTTGACTTTAACAGGGGAATCACCTGGGTGAACAAACGTCCTAAATCTTGCTCTGACTGGAAATGAACTAAAATATTGCTGATTTCCAGCGCCTGCTCGCAATTTAATTTTTCCCAAACGCTCGCATGACGAGTGGGCAATATCTGACTGATTTCCTGAGTATATTGTTTTTCCTGCAACAGATTTCTTGAAAGGTCTATCAGCTTGCCGGAATCCTCATAGATTAAACTGGTATTGGTCGCGCTGCCATGAACCCTAAGCGCATTGTCGTATTCAAAGAAGATTTCCCTGATAAACAGAAAATGGGAACCCTCCTCTGATAAACTCGTTGAGTCCGTGATTCGCGGCATATCTAATGGAAGCGCATCAAACTGAATGACAGGTTTGGGTGTGCCTTTTCTCTGAATGCGTTCAGCAAAAGCAAGAGGGGCTGGTAGCATGGGAGTAAACTGGTGTCTGATTTCATCTATCCTGTCGACTGCATCCATGGCAAGCGGCCCAATCTCGAGAATAGTTTTTAGCTGGCTTGGTTGATAAGGAGTATGTAAGACACCCAGCTCGGCTTCTGCATTCAAAAAATACCAGGGCTTGTCGAGCAGCAATGGGGATAACAAATGAGCGTTTTTGTCCTCCATTACCAGATGCTGCTGTCCCTGTTGATTTAAATGCCAACGCAAAACCAGTTCCCGCGGCTCACCAAGACTCAAGGACTGGGCGAGAGACTCCTGAAAGAGATAGGCGCGGTTAGTTCGCAGGATCTGCTCAAGGAGTTCGCTATTTCGCAGCGAAAGTTTGTCAAATGAGCCTGCAATGGTGGATTTCGACAGCAAAGTATTGATGATATTTTCATCCTCTGCCCTGCAATATTGTTTTTTGCTTTGGGTAAAACTGTTAAATACAGTGAATTTACCATAGGTTCCATGTCGTTTCAGGCGTTTGGCTAAAGCCAGATGGATTAAGACACGATGATCCCATTGCTTTTTTTGTATCTCAAGAAGATACAAAATGTCATGGGTGTATGAGCGAGGCTTACTATCAACCTCCTGTGCTCTGATAGTTTGAAGCCAACTGGAAAGTGATTGTTCTTTCTGTCCATTGACCTGGGGCGCCGAAATTTTCAGATTTTCTTTAATTTGCAAGGCAAAAAAGCTGGCAGCAGCATGTTTGCAATTGCTGGCTTGTGCACAATTGCAACGAGCAGGCTTATTGGGCCAGGCCTTTAAATCAGCATACACATCATATATCTGACCGCTTTTTCCTTTAACCCGGGCTTTTAGCAAACCATCGCTGAGCCGAATATTCAGAACATAATTTTTTTGCTGATATTCTTCGCCTTGCATTAGCACGGCAGGAGAAAAAATTTCAGCCATCCGTGATAAAGCATCTTTCAGCATAATTGGGTATACTTAGGAGTAAACGTTAAATTATAGCAAATAGATTCACAGCTGAATATCTATCCCATTAACTTATTTAATATGTACATCAATGAACAATTCCATAACAATACTGATGGCGCAAATTAATCCAACAGTGGGTTCTATCGCCGCTAATGCCAAAAAAATAATAGCTATTATTGAGAAGCATCAGGACAGTCATGATCTGATTCTTTTTCCTGAATTGTGCCTGACAGGCTATCCCCCGGAAGATTTACTCTTGAGACCCGCCTTTCTCGAGGAAATTAATCAGGCGGTCAGTGAAATTTCAAAGCAGATAACTGACTGCCATGTGATTTTCGGTTTTCCCAGTCTAATCGATAACTATTGCTACAATTCCGCAGGGGTTTTTTATCAGGGCAAACAAAAAGCGCTTTATCATAAACAAATATTACCTAATTACGGCGTATTCGATGAAAAGCGCTATTTCAAAGCAGGCCCATCTCAACGCTGTATTTTTGAAATCAGAGATTACCGGTTCGGTTTATGTATTTGTGAAGATTTATGGCAGCCAGGCCCGGTTGAACAATTAGTTAATAGCGAAATTGATGCGCTTCTGTGCATTAATGCCTCCCCTTTTGATTATACAAAGCAGGAAAAGCGTGAAATGTTACTGAGCAGCCATGTTCAGCATGGCTTCCCCATTTTCTATGTGAATCTGGTCGGCGGCCAGGATGAACTTGTTTTTGATGGTCAATCCCTTGTGATGGATACGGATGGCTCCACTTGCGTGCGTCTTCCCGCTTTTCTCGAAACAGTCAGTACCGTTGAGTTTTCAAAACAGCAAATTGAGGGTGAGCTTAACCCCCTGCAAACGAAAGAAGAGCAAATTTATAATGCCTTAAAACTGGGCACAAAGGACTATATTGAAAAAAATGGTTTCCCCGGTGTTTTGCTTGGTCTTTCTGGCGGAATCGATTCCGCACTGACGCTGGCTATTGCTGTAGACGCATTAGGCGCTGACCGGGTCACTGCACTTCTGATGCCTTCTCGTTACACGGCAGACATGAGTAATCAGGATGCCTTAATTCAATTGCAGGCTATGAAGGTCAAAGGTGAAACACTTTCCATTGAACCTGTATTTAACAGCTTCCTGCAAACGCTAGACCCCTTGTTTGCTAATAAGCCGAAAGACACGACAGAAGAAAACATTCAGGCAAGAATTCGGGGCGTTCTGTTAATGGCTTTGTCTAACAAAACCGGCAATATGGTATTAACCACCAGCAATAAAAGTGAAAGCGCCGTGGGTTACGCCACACTTTATGGCGACATGGCAGGTGGATTTTCAGTTTTGAAAGATGTCTTGAAAACTCAGGTCTATGATTTGGCACGTTACCGTAACAGTATTTCTCCGGTAATACCTCAGCGTGTTCTGGAAAGAGCGCCATCAGCGGAGCTAGCGCCCAATCAGACTGATCAGGACAGCTTGCCTGATTATCCCACCCTGGATGGAATCATTCAGGGCTATATGGAGAATAATTTGTCGGCTGCAGATCTGATACAACAAGGTTATCCAGAAGCGGATGTACGCAGAGTGATTCGACTTATCAAAAGAAATGAGTACAAAAGACGACAGGCAGCACCTGGAGTCAAAGTGAGCATTCGCTCGTTTGGCCGAGACTGGCGTTATCCGATTACCTCAGGATATTAAATACCTGGCTTTGCAAGCAATCTAATGCCTCGGACATAAGCCCATAGCCGTCAGGCTAAGAAGTAATGTTATCCACCTCTCCACCGCGTGCAGCGTGGGGGAGAGGGTAGGGTGAGGGGGTTAAAAAATTTATCACGTGAGTGATTCCATTTTGTTGTGGCATAAACCATAACCTCGGAAATATGATTAATAAATCGCTACGCGACCTTGTTTATATTCCCCTCACCCTAACCCTCACTGCCATTAAGTTAAGGGAATGTTGTCATTCCCACGAAGGTGGGAATCCATTCCTCAATTGGCATTATAGCTCGCACAGAGATGGATCCCCGCCTTCGCGGGGACGACAGTTTATATACAACTAAGCTTAACTTAATGGAAGTGACCTTAACCCTCTTCCCCGCTGCGCGCGGTGGAGAGGGGATCAGATATACAGAGGGAGGAATAAGCCTAACAGGATCTCTCTATTTTTGAGTTATTGTCAGCATTTTCTTCCTCTGAACCAGGAGCTTTCTCGCCTTTAGATAATAGAAAATTAAACTGGGATACTCTTGCCGGCTTCAGCTTTTCTGGAGGTGGCGGCGGAGGTGGCGGTGGGGCTAATTGTATTGCTTCATCTGGTTTAGAAGAGTCTATAGAAACGGTTATAACCTCATTGGACTCAAGAGATTGCTCAGATATTTCTGAACTTAAAGCCTGTTCTTTTTTAAACAAGCCGAAGTTAATCTTGGAAACTCTTGCCGGATCCAGCTTTTTTGGAATGGATGGCGGTCGAGCCAATGTTGCTGCCTCATCGTACTGAGAAACCTCATCTGGAGCTGCGGCTTCCTGCTTGATTTCAGCGGAAGTTCCAGCTTGTTTTGACTTGTTTAAAAACCATTTTTCAACCTCCAAATAGTCTTCTCGCTTTAAAGCCTTTTTGACAGATACTTTCGCTAAAAGCAGTTCAAAATTATCCTGCTCTTCCTTTGTAACCACATGATCACTTGTTTGCCAGGATTCAATAATCTCTTTGATATCGGGATAAGTCGACCAGTCCACAGGAAAACAACGGTTGAAAGTATCGAAGTAAAATAACTTCCAATCTGCTTTCGATAAAACGAAAGAACAAATTGGAAACTCCATGTAAATACTATTTTCTTCTCCAATAAATTGATCCATTAATTTACAAGAACTGGTTTTAGCGCCATTGGCAACTTTGCGTGACTTGTCTGCCTTGCTATCGACAACCGCGGATTCAATCGTTGAACTTACTACACCCTTCAATGCCTCAGGGGAATGCCTTAGATTGCGAATTTGATTTTCCAGTATCGATTGCACAGTTTTGCTTTTACTTGCTTCAACTAAACGACGAATCTTGACTGCTTGCAAAAACACTTTAATTTTCTGAGGATCGGAGACACTTGAATTACTCTCTTTTTTTAAACAATCTTCCAGGAGAGGATGTTGTGCCAAAGGAACACTATGCGGTTCTAATGCCAATGTATCGTACCAGTCAATTGCAGCCTCAGAAGTCAGTTTTTTACCAATAATATTCCCAATGGTTTGCAGTTGATTGCTGGATAACTTGGCGATTAGCAAGCCTTTTTTAAATGTGCTTGAATCACCGGGATTTAATGCTTCAATCAGGGTTGAAGCCGCAGGATACTCTTGTAAAGACTCACCCCGACGATGATACAGCAGTTTTCCTGAGCCCGTAATGATGCAGGCGGTATGAAGTCTTTGTAAAAATTGCTCCGTTACCGAGGCCTCATCCGGAAAAAAGTACAATGGGATACCATTATGAAAAACATAGGTGGTCGATAAATTTTTTGTATCGGTAAGATCTGGATTAGTCTGTAAATTAATTTTCTCCAGTTGTTCCTGAACCAACCGGTTCACTGCCATTTTCAAATGATAAAATTTGGAAGTATTCATTGGAGGAATTTCGGCCACTCTGGGTCCTGTAATCTCTCTCAGCATTTCATTAGTCAATGCCCGATAGCTGGCGTGTCCCTGGTTATCATAAGAGCTGAGCTGCCACTTGGCAGGAATCAGCACCGTATGTCTTTTCTTAACAGCCGTAAATTCCAGCAAATTATTTAAAATTTCCTTCTGTGGATCTTCAGGTAAATTGTCTTGTTCCAGTGCCGTGCATAATAGTTCCCAGTTGCTGTCTGAATTAAAATCTTTCCTGGTAATAACCGCTTTCATCATAGGCACTTCAGGAATAAAATTGGTCACTGACTCTAGGATATCTTTCTCAGATCGACGCAGCTCATCAAGAAGTACCCGGCTTTTTTCTTTAGGCTCCAGGTTAATGCGCTCGAGAGCGTTCCCTTTTATTACAAGTTCGCTCTTTAATCTTTCCAGTCCATTTTTTATAAATTCCAATCGTTTTATTTCAAGCCTGCCATCCGGCTGGCGCTGCAAATAAAACAACCGGTTATCCGCTGTCAAAATGTAGGCGAAATTTAAGTTTTCATACGCTGAGTCTTCAGGAGTCGGTCTTGAGGATTGCAGAATCAGACAGCATTCACTGTTTTTTCTACTGACCGTATAGTGGATCGTGTCATTTTCAGCTTTCTTCAGATAGAGACAACGATACTCAGGCTTCAAATCAGCGGATTGAATACCCAGGGTATAGTTTTTAGCAGGTGTGGCCTGTGCCAGACGTTTTAAACAGAAACTATGTTTATCAGGATGCTTACTGGCAAACTCCTTTGCCTCACCCTGCTCTTTAAACAGGTAAATGTTAATACTGTCATCCAGGCTTTGTTTGCAACACATGTTTATTTTATTGTAAGCATCTCCGCGCTCAGGCACTTTTCCTTTTAAACTATTTAAAATATCGGAAAAATCTTTGGTGATTGGTAAGAAATTCAGAGAGCCCTGCAGGTCCATCCAGAATAGTTGCCAGGTAGGGTCCGGTTTAATTAAAAAGATATGATGTAGAGGATTTTTTAATTGATATTCCCGTGCTTTAATCAGAACCTCATCAGTCTTCTTAGCTGTATCCCAAAATACCATCACATCGGGTACTTGCGAAGAAGTGATCTCTTTCTTTTTCTCGAGTTCTTTTCGTGCTGCAGACGCTTTTTGCTCGGCCGCTTTTTTTATCTCCGTTGCACTTTCAATATACTCATTTAAGCCCTTCCTTAAAGGGACAAGAACATGGTCTCGCAAATCATCATTACTTACATCCTGATACTCATCATTTTTTGCCATGTAACAGCGAATGGCAGCAATAAGCAAACGGGTATTTGCAGAGTTTTTCTCCCAGGATCCTGTGCCAATGAATTTATAAAAATTTTCAAGATAAGAACTCATATCATTGAAAACTGCTGCCTCAGCTACCGCATTATCAAAATCCTTTTCTCTATCCTTTAATTTTCCCTTTGCCAGATATTCCTTTTTAGCTTCAAGCAAAATGCTGTCTAAGTTATGCGAAATGAAGGGTATTAATTTTTTTGCAAGTCTGTCAGGGTTCCTTTGTATGTCTTTTTTTTCCATTTTTGTTTTCATTTCTTTCCCTAAAATTTTCGATCATCCATCTAGCATCTTAACGCAATATATAATGATTACAAGGAGAACTTTCGTTCAGTTTGGCCTCTATTTTGAACAATCTGCTATCGAATTTAACCCACTCAAGATTCAACTGATAAAGTTAATTGCTTACTACTTGCAAAATAAAAGTAAAGCGCTAACATGTGGTTGCTTCAAAACAATAATAACAAGGGAAGCCATGAGAACTGTATTTTTTTCGGCCGCATTAATGGCCTCCGGCGCAGCCTGCGCAGCTGTTCCTATTGATGGCTGGTATGCAAGTGTATTTGGCGGTTTTACCAGTGTTCAGGACAACATCAGCGTCAGCAGTCAAGGCTGGCACCGCTCCAAAGCCGGCTATGACAATAATTATAATGTCGGAGGCCGCCTTGGCTATAAATGTACGCCTTTACGATACGAAGGTGAGCTCACCTATCTGACCGCCGACCTCGATCATTTTTATATTGATGACATCCGCCAGACCGGAATTACCGGTGATACCAATGCGATTCTCGCTATGGCCAATGTGTATTATGACTTCCCAGACATGGTTCCCGGCATACAACCTTTCCTTGGAGTGGGCATTGGCTATGCCTATGTTAATGTCGATTTAAACAGCACAGGTCCCTTGGGCGTTACTCGTTATAGCGGCTCAAATAGTGTATTTGCCTATCAGGGAACTGGCGGTTTTACCTATAATTTCAGTGAGATCTACTCTGTTGACATCGCTTACCGCTACATTGGCACCCAAAGACCGGATGAACTTGGCAAAGTCTATCAGGCCCATCTTGGTACAGTCGGTGTGACTTACCGCTTTGACGGCTCCAGATATAAATAGTAAGGATTTCTCATGAATCATTTTTGTCGATTAAGTCTGGCTGGATTATTATTGTCTGGCAGTGCAGGATTTGCGGCCGTCAACCCTTTACCGGGTTGGTATGTAGGTTTGTTTGGCGGCGGCGGGTATACTCAGCCAATTAAATTCACTGTGGCACCCAATGTATTGCTAACTGGAACTTATCCCTATTATATCAGTCCGACTAATCTCGATCTTAGCTATAAAGGAATGGGGAACGCAGGTGGTCAGATAGGATACCGCTGCAGCAAATTTCGATTTGAAGGTGAGGTGGTATATAACTATAGCGGCTATAAAAAATTGCAGGTACAAAATGCTACTTTTGGAACCTATACAGTTCCCAGCTTCAGCAACAGCTATGTCTTTCATCTGAATGGTGAAACGTCGATGGTTTCCGGCCTGGTGAATGTTTACTATGACTTTTTTACACCTGATGGCGATGTCACCTGGATGCCTTATGTTGGATTAGGTATTGGCTATTCCTATATTGAAAATAACATCAAGTTTTATTATAACAATCAGCAGGTGTTTCCTGTCACTGGCTCGGAATTAGGCAAAGAGAATGGCTCATCCTCTATTGCACAGGCCATTCTTGGGGTGAGTTATCTGCTGGATGACTTTACGTCTATAGGTACTGATCTTCGTTTTATGCGAACCGGAAATGTCACACTGATTCCCAAAGGCCGTTTTGGCGTTGCGAATGCCGTCGAAGAGCGTATGACCATGGTCGCCTGGAATGTTAACTTCAATTTTACTTTTGACCAACCATCTAGCTGATATTGGGACAGGATTCATTATGCGCTATCTGATTGCTCCCTCCATTCTCTCCGCTGATATGACACGCCTCGGCGATGAAGTATCGGCTGTGCTTGATGCGGGAGCTGATCTCATACACTTTGATGTGATGGACAACCACTATGTTCCCAATTTGACGATTGGTCCTTTCATTTGCAAAAGTCTGAGCAAGCGTTTTCCGCAAGCCATTATTGATGTGCACCTGATGACCAATCCAGTCGATGAATTGATTAAACAGTTTGCAGAGGCTGGAGCAAAACGCATCAGTATCCACCCTGATGGCACTATTCATCTGGATAGAAGTCTGCAACTGATCAAGGCATCAGGATGCGAGGCAGGCCTGGTATTAAATCCCGCCTGCTCGCCCGAAATCATTCAATGGTGCTTACATTACCTCGATTTCGTATTGGTTATGACTGTCAATCCCGGGTTTGCGGGTCAAAAATTAATTCATCCGGTTATTGAAAAAATCAGATGGATTAAATCCAACTATCCACTACTGCCCGTCTGTGTCGATGGCGGCGTGCAGGCAGAAAATATTGCTCTATTAGCCGAGGCCGGTGCTACCCAGTTTGTAGCAGGTTCTGCTATATTCTGTAGTAACGATTACAAAAGCACTATTGCCGCTATGCGACAACAATTGGCTACCGTCCAGTGACCTCCAGTTTATTGCATTAGCTTATCACACCCTTAACCTGTGGAAGACTATGAAAAAGTTTCTTTTTCTGATCATTAGCCTGTGCCTGCCTTTTGCGCTGCAAGCAGCCAGTGCTGGCGAAATCTATGTTCAACGCTTTATGAATTACATGGAATGGAGCCAGAATTTGCCGCAGGAAGCAAGTCCTGAATTCCTGGTATTTATTGGAGATAATACTCCCTTGGCCAATCGTTTGAGAGAGAAGTGGTTATACCAGTTGGCCAGACAAAGGAACTGGACTGATTATACCAGCTATTACCGCCCCTCTTCTGATGTCAGTCTGCAATGTTTTGCCAGGCTTGCTGACTATTTCCAGGGAAGAACCGAACTGGCTCTGGAGGGCGCAAAACCTTTATGGTTAAAAGGAGATTCTCAACCGGGCGCCTGCAACCAGCTCTTTGATTTTCTTTTAAAAAGTGGTCAGTTTGATGAGCAATTGATTACGGAGCGTATTCGCCTGGCATTGGATAAACGAAATCTTGGTCTGGCACGTTACTTATTAAAGCTTTATCAAAAACCCCGCCTCGAAGACGAGCAATTACTTCTTGGTATTTCACAAAATCCATTACGTATTTCACAGCTGCAACCAAAGGAATTGCATGACGCCTTCTATCTTTTCGGCTTGAAGCGTCTTGTATCCACCAACATGGAACAAGCCATTAAGCTCTGGCAGCAACCTAAAACGCGAAAGATGTTATCAGACGCTCAGCAGCAATCCTTTCTTGTACAGCTGGTTATTTACAAGGCAATGCGAAATCATGAAGACACTGAGCAATGGTTTGCAAGAATTAAGCCTCCTTATTATAACGACGCCTTGCTTGACTGGGAAATTAGAGCCGCTTTGAAACAGCAAAATTGGCCTAAAGTGGAAAAATACATCCTCTTCTCTACTAATAAAGACAGCCCTTGCTGGCAATATTGGCTAGGCCGTGCGAAAGAAGGTCAAGGCAAAAAGACCGAAGCACAAAGCATTTTTCAAGCCCTGGCTGAAACCAGAAACTATTATGGGTTTTTAGCGAGTCTTCGCCTGAATAAAAAGCCAAGTTTTGTAAATGAAAAGATAGTGAATGATCCGAATGTTTTAAAACCCTATCGAACAGTGATAATGGCAATTAAAAACCTGTATGCCAACAAACAGGTTTTGCAGGCATCCAGAATGCTCAATGATTTTGTACTGGAGCTGCCCAGGGAGGACAAGATCGCATTGATTCACTGGGTCGCCACGGAATTACAATGGCATGGAAAGTCCGTCTATCTCAGCAATACCGATGAACTGAGCAATCAGCTTTCCCTGCGCTTTCCATTAGCCCATGAACCAGCTGTAACAATCTATTCCAAAAACTATAATATTTCCAAGGAATTTATCTATGCCATTATCCGCCAGGAAAGCAGTTTTCGGGAGGATGTCGTGTCAATGGCGGGCGCACGCGGCTTAATGCAACTGATGCCGGAAACAGCCAAAATGGTGGCCAAGCAGGAAAAAATTTCTTATGGAGATAAAAACCAGCTATTCTCAAGTCAAAAAAATATTAATATAGGCGTCGCCTATCTTAAACAATTAGCCAAACGCTATCATGCTCATCCTGTGCTGATGGCTGCCGCCTATAATGCCGGCCCGCGGCAGGTCAATTACTGGATCAAAACACATCCTCCCAAGCAAATTGACATCTGGATAGAAACACTTCCCTGGCATGAGACAAGAAATTATCTGAAAAATGTCATAGCCTTTTATGCTGTTTATCAATTCAGAATGCAGCATAAACCGGATTTGAGTGATTTCATGCAGCCGATTAACTAAGCTGGGAGGTTGATTACAAGCTCGCTGTGCTATTAAGTTAGACTCAATTTAATTATACTGTCCTCCCCGCGAAGGCGGGGATCCATCTCTGAGCTAGCTATAATGCCAACTGAGGAATAGATTCCCGCATTCGCGGGAATGACAAAACTCCTTTAGGCTGAGCCTTCCCAATACTCAATTATGCAAGGCCTTTTTCAACGCATGCGCTGAAGCAGAATATGCGAGCAAAGCGGCTTCATAATGAGATGGCAGAGCACAGAAATCATGCAAAATCCCTCCAAACTCAATAAATTGCGCCTCATTTCCTCCTTCGACGAGCTTTTCATAATAGCGCTTGGCATCATCATGAATAGGATCGCATTCGGCAGCAATCACTAAAGCGGGCGGCAGGTTTTTAAAATCAGTTTGAAACTGCGGATTCGCTTCAGGGTTCTTCTCATCTTCCGTTTTACCAAGGTACTGTTTTCTCATCCAGTGCAAGGTGGCAGTTTCTAAAAAATACCCCGTTTCAAAAGTTTTATCTGAGGGCATGGTATTATTTAAATCCACCCAGGGATAATAAAGAAGCTGGAAGGCGATGGCTACATCCTTATTCTTTTTTGCCTGATGACAAATACTTGCAGCAATATTACCGCCGGCACTGTCACCAGCGATCGCAACTTTTCCGTTACCACCAAACTCAGCAGCATGCTTTTGAACATAACGAATTACATCATAGCAATCATTATGAGCAGCAGGATACTTATGCTCAGGAGCACGTCGGTAATCTACAGCGACCACCAGGCAATTAGCCGCTTCCGATAAAAAACGACAGGTATAATCAAGAAAATCGAGATCCCCAAATACAAAACCACCCCCATGACAGTAAATCAAGGCTGGCAGTTTAGTTGAGTTTTTACTGGGCTTATATAAGCGAACTTTAATTTTGTGACCAGCAATATCAAGTTCGCGGTCCTCAGTATAAACATCAATTGTTTTTAGCTTTCCCGCAACCGGAGCGATGAGTTTATTAAATGCTTCGCGAGCTTTTCCAGGCTCCATCTCGAGAAGATTTTGTCCATCCAGTGCGCTTGAGGCTCTCTCGCCCAGGCGTTTGATAAAATTACTGGAGTCAGTGTTAATCGGTTTCATTTTGTACCTTCCTTAGTTTACACAAGATTAAAGCTAAATCATGATTTATAAAACCTGTTTAGATAGAATTACCAGTCATCAGCGTCTATCTAAAAATAGCAGAAAAACAGCATACCAATGAATATTTCTTCCATTTACACATCAAACAAACCCAAAGCTTCAACTGGTTGTTCATCCTGTTCGATCTTCATTTTTCGATAATCAGGATAAAACCTCAGCTCATACCCTGCGATAGTTATTAACTCCGATGGGCTCTTAACCAGCTCATAAAGAGCCTGCATGCTAATAATCTCACAATCATTTACATCAAACAGCCCCGGGTTGGCTAGTTCAGAATTTATTTCCTGCTCTGTTCGTTTGATAATATCATCCAGCATATCAGCAATTGCTTCTTTGTCCACAGGGCTCTTAATGGAGTCGTTTTTATAGTGCCCTAAAAATAACTCTTGAATAAACTTCACCAGTGTTCCCGAAGTCATAATTGATAAATGGCCATGATGTTTAAATTTCTTAACAGAATTAGGCTGCTGGTAACCAGGAACTATTGCGCAGCCGGCCAGAACGATCCAGTCCTGACCAGCCTCAATAAAGTAATAACGATTAGTGGATTTTTTGACTACTTTTTCCAATTGGATCAGAAACTCGCTGTTTACCTGCATTTGCGCGACCGACCTGGAGAAATATCCCAAGGCTTTGAGAGCCAGATAGGAGCCGCCAAAAGGAGCGCATATAGGAATAATCATTTCAACTTTAATCCCATTTTTTTCTGCAAGATATTCCGCGAAGGCGCTGGCGATAATTCCGCCGCGGGAATGCCCCATCAAAATAACCCGCTTATCATTATTAGCAATAATCTGCTTTAAAAGCTGCTCCTCAAAGTCCTCCATGCCCGCGCCTGTTGCGCGATCCTCAAAATTGACCAGAACTATATGCTTAATCAATTCCGGCAAACCCAATTCAATTAATTGATTAGCCAGAGTTAAAAAAGATAACTCGCGATCAGCAGTACCGTGGATGCAATAAATTGCAATAGGCTCAACATCTGCATCAGGTTTGAATTTGGGATTAGGGATTATCAACTGGGATGAGTTGGCCTGCAACCAGCGCATGGTGTGGAATAATATCCCAGTCCAACTGACCGGATGATTCTTTTTAATCAATGCAGAGAGATAGTTAGGAATTTTTGCAACCATCGATAACATACTTTTTGATGAGCTTGCCATTTGATTAACTCCCTGTGTCCAACCCTGAGAAGTTCCTGTACATGAAAGATACCGCCACCCCCACCTAAAGACCAGACTGCTTTAGCCTGCATTGCGTTGATGCCTTAGCAATAAATAATTGGCTCTGTTGACCGCATCACCCAGTGCTTTTTCCGGAGTTTTTAAACCAGCGAAGATACTCTCCAGGGCTTCATCATTGGCCGTACGGATCTGGTTTTGCGGCCCCTGATAGTGCTTCATATACTCACTATGAGGTTTAGCAAGTTCTTCTTCTGCAAGGGCAAGAATCGGGTGATGGCTTTCTCGAGCAATACCCGCGTAAACACCACTAAGCCCCAATGGAATATACCCAGTATTCAGATGCCATTGCTTCTGTCTTTCCGGTTTGGCAATAAATGCAAAAAAAAGAGCGGTTCCCCGATATACGTCAGGAGATTGACCAGCCACCGCCCATAAGGCAGCTCCGCCGGCGACATTCGTGTGCCTTTCCGTGGAAACTTTTGAATCAATCGGAAGCCTTGCTACGCCCAGGGAGAATGTAAGCATATTCGCTAAGCTATTATAAGCACCGGATGACTGGCTGAATAGAGCACATCGACCACTGGTAAACAAGGCGGTGGCGTCGCTGGCTCTTCCTCCATACTCAAAATAATTCAGTCTTTGCCAGCGTTGCAGGCGTTTCAAATGGTTAAGCACTGCCGAGTTATTATAGATTGCATTTCCTTTTGTCCCATCAGTTAACGCCAGACCATGCAGTGCAGAAAAGGATTCAATACTTACCCAGGCAGGATATGCGCTGGTATAACCGCAAATTTGTCCTTTCTGTTTGAGCTGCTCTAACATGTTCTCAAGTTCTTCCCAGGTTTTTGGAAAATTCGCTTGTGAAATCCCAATAGTTGCCAGCAAATCACTGTTATAATAAAGAACTGGAATTGAGGTATTAAACGGCATAGCCTGCAACTCCCCCTTTTCACTATAAAAGGTCCGAACGGAGGGTAGAAAATCCTGCAGGGGAAAATCGATTTGCTGTTCCCGCATGAGCTCCTCTACCGGTTTATGAATGCCCGCAGGCGATAGCATGGTGGCAGTACCTACTTCAAATACCTGAACAATCGCGGGTGGCTTATGAGCACGAAAGGCAGCAGCGAAACTGGTTAAAGAATCCGTATACTCTCCTTTATAAACCGGTTTGATTCGATAATGAGACTGACTCTGATTAAAAGCCTGCACCAGACTTTCAACTTCTTCGCCCAAGTGACCGGCCATCGAATGCCAGAAAATAATTTCAACCGGTTCAGCCCAGGCACTGCCGCCGGTGAAACAGAATATTGCCAGGAGCAGCAGCGTTTTCATGAGAGCAAATCAGGGTAATCACTAAAAACGGCATCGACCCCCCAATCCAGAAGTTTTTTTGCCTGCCGCTTCCAGTTGACGGTATAAACGAACAATCGATAACCATTGTCCTTAATTTCTTTGACCCGTTCTGCAGTTAATATTTTCTTATTCACATGAATAGAATAACAATGCAATTCCCTGGCCTTTTTCAACCATTCATCATCCCAATGATGAAGTAACAAACCTAATGGGAGCTCAGGAGACAAGCTATGACATAAGGAAAGCACATTCAAATCAAAACTGGATACCAGGGGCATTTCTTTTGATTGAGGCCAATGACGATTGATATAGGACAGTACAGTGATTGCCGTCTGCTCTGCAGTACCAGGATAAGGTTTAATTTCTATATTTGCGGTGACATTCGAGAATACCAGCCATTTAATCAAATCGCGAAAATGCAGAACTTTTTCTGATTTAAACTGCTTTGAAAACCAGCTTCCGGCATCCAGTGTTTTTACATAATCAGCATTGACCAGCCCTAACTCCCCTCGCCCATTGGTGGTTCTTTTGAGATTTTCATCATGAAAAACAAAAGGCTCACCATCAGCTGTAAGCATGATGTCAAATTCAACGGCAGTACAGCCTAAGCTTAATGCTCTGTCAAAAGAGGCCAGAGTATTTTCGGGGGCATATCCAGCCGCCCCCCGATGCCCTATGACACGATTAGGGATTTGCAGGGGCATTGCACACCTTTACTGCTCTGTTTGATCCAGCTTCAACCATTGCACTCATAACCAGCTCATTACTCACGGTTAAGGCTGGCGCCGCTGTGGCTCCCATAACCATCGTATTCAATTCCTTGGCCTGATACGCTCTGGGTTGTACAGGCATGGGATTGTCGCCTTCAATCACATAAAGATTGTTCACGCTATACTGTTGCGAGGTATACACTTTATTCATCCTCGCAAGCTCTTCATTAACCAGTTGATAAAGCTTTTCTCTTAATTGAGATTTTACGGTCTGAACTTCGTCAAGGCTGGGTGTGAAATCAACCCCGTTAATAGTGTAAGTGGCGCCAGGCTTGCTGACATCCTTGGCCAATTGGTAGATATCTGTCAGACTGGCTTGAGGCACTCTGACCTGAGCTGATACAAATAACTTTTCAAGTCCAGAGCTATCCTGTGAGCGATCAAACTGAGTCAGATGCCAATCTCCAGATGCAATTTTGCCCAGATTAGTCATAATATCGGCACGAGCTTTGACCAAATCGGCGTTGTTTAATGTAGCATTCACATTGGCAGTCAATAATGCGGACTGAGTAGTCACCCATTGCCTGGCAGAAACCTGGAAAACGATTTTGTCAAGCGGGGCCTGGTTGGAGCAATCGCAGGCCAGAACTCCCTGACTCAATAATGAAAAAGCCAGCATCCCAACAATTTTCTTCATATTTCTCTCCAGTGTATGGAAAAATCAATTTAAACAGTTCAGCGCAAATTGTCCTAGTGTATAACAAGTCTCTTAATTAAGTGAATGAAATTTGTTTCCGGGTCTTAAGCCGTCCCCCAAATGTGTTCAACTAAGGGGCAACATAGTAACTGATTCATAGTTTTCATTGATTTAGTTCCCGAATGGGTCTATAACATGTGCACATGAATTTTCTTGGAGCCCTTTGATGATGTCTGTAGAAACAATAAGAAAAAATGATGCTGTCTCCCCTATTCATGACGATTTTCTGGAATATGCTCTAGGACACGGCTTTGGAGAAGTTCATTTCAAAGTAGACTCTGCAACCGGCATGAAAGCAATGGTTGCCATTCACAATACAAAATTAGGCCCTGCTTTAGGCGGCTGCCGGTTTATCGAATATCCGAACACACAAAGCGCTATCTATGACGCCATGCGTCTCGCTCGAGGCATGAGCTATAAAGCCGCCTCGGTTAATTTACCACTCGGAGGCGGTAAAGCGGTTATTATTAAACCCTCTGGAAATTATGATCGCGAGGCCTATCTTCACGCCTTTGGCGAATTTGTAAATGATTTGGGCGGCAGATACATTACTGCACTCGATAGCGGAACCGAATTACGGGATATGGATATCATCGCTCAACATACACCCTATGTCGCGAGTTTATCAAGCCACAATGGCGATCCCTCTCCATCTACTGCGAAAGGAGTGCTAAGAGGGATCCAAGCCGCTGTTGAATTCAAATTAGGCAAAAGTAGTCTTTCTGGCTTACATGTTGCTATCCAGGGCCTGGGGCATGTTGGATTTATACTTGCACGTCATTTACATGAGCAAGGCGCAATACTTAGTGTCTCTGATGTCAATCCGGAAGTGGTCGAACGTGCGGTAAAAGAATTTGGCGCCACTGCCGTTTCTACTGATGTCATTCATAAACTTCCTTGTGATGTCTTTGCTCCCTGTGCTCTTGGTGCGATTATTAATGATATGAGTATTGGGCAACTCCAGACGACAATCATTGCCGGTGCCGCCAACAATCAGCTTGCGCATAGTTATCATGGTCAATTACTGCATGAAAAAGGCATCCTTTACGCAGCCGATTATGTGATTAATGCCGGCGGGCTTATCTTTGCAGCGAGCAAATACTTACATACACCGGAAGATTTAGTGAATCAGCAAATCGACAGCATCCGCACTCACTTGCTGGAAATTTTCTCTCGCTCACAAAGAGAAAACCAGCCAACCAGCGTGATTGCCGATACCATCGCTCAGGAAAAATTGGCATAATGTCCTTTTTGCAGAGTTTGTGCCAGGGATAATTAATGAAACAATTACAACTAACGCCGGAATTGTATGATTACATGTTGTCAGTTTCGCTGCGCGAACATCCGGCGCTTAAAGCATTACGGGAAGATACGTCGACAATGATGCTGGCCGCCATGCAGGTGGCACCGGAGCAAGCGCAGTTTATGCAGTTTTTACTGAAAATGCTCGGAGCAAGGAGGGTACTAGAAGTCGGTACCTTCACAGGTTATAGTGCTTTAGCGATGGCTTTGGCTCTTCCTGACGATGGCCGGTTAATCACCTGTGATATCAGCAAAGAGTGGACTTCAAAAGCACACCCCTTCTGGGAAGCATCTGGTCAGGCTCATAAAATTGAATTACGCCTGGGCCCTGCAGTAGATACATTGCAGGAGCTGCTCAGTGAAGGCCAGCGTCAATTTGACTTTATTTTCATTGATGCTGATAAAACGAATTATATCAACTATTACGAACTTGCTTTAGAACTTATACAACCAAATGGTGTTATTGCTATAGACAATATCTTTTGGGATGGCAAAGTCATTGACCAGTCTGAAACCGGTGGTCAGACCCGGGAAATAAGACGTCTTAATGAATTACTAAAAAATGATGAGCGAGTGGATACCAGCTTGCTGGCCATTGCCGATGGCTTGTTCCTGATTAAACTCAAACCGGAATAGTCATAAAATGTAGATTTATCGTATTGCGCAGCCAATTTAACAAGGAGTTACTATGCATCACAAGCATTTAGATCACAATCCCTGCGGTTTGGATGGTTTCGCGTTCCTGGAGTTTTCCGCAGAAAATCCCGAGTTATTATACAAGCAATTTGAAGAAATGGGATTCACTGCAATTGCAACTCATAAAACCGAGGATATTGTCCTTTATCAGCAGGGCCAGATTCAATTTATCGTGAATGCCGCGAAAAACACCCAGGCAGAGGAGCATGCCAAAACACATGGCGCAGGTGCATGTGCTATGGGATTTCGGGTCAAGGATGCCAAACAAGCCTATGCTTATGCGCTGCAGCATGGAGCCACTGCCTTCCAGGACTGCAAACATGCAGATCATGGCTTATTAGGCATTCAGGCTATTGGTGGCAGCGTCATTTATTTTGTAGACGACAACCACAAGCCGTTTACTGATCACTGGAATATCAATAAAGTCGATAATGTGGATGGCACCGGTCTGACATTTATCGATCACCTGACTCATAATGTGTATCGCGGTAATATGGATAAATGGGCGCAATTCTATGCGGAAATTTTCAATTTTTCGCAGATTCGTTTTTTCAATATCAAAGGTAAAATGACTGGTTTAATCAGCCGGGCGCTTGGTAGTCCTTGCGGAAAAATCAAAATTCCTCTGAATGAATCAAAAGATGACCAATCACAGATTGAAGAGTTTTTGCATGAATATCGCGGTGAAGGCATTCAGCACATTGCTTTAAACTCCAATGACATTTGCCACACAGTACAGGCATTACGACAAAATACAGTCAAGTTTTTAGATGTTCCTGACACCTATTATGAAATGATTGACTCAAGAATTCCCTGGCATCGGGAACCAATTGCCAAATTAAAAGAACAGAAAATTCTGATCGATGGTGAAAGGGAAGAGTGCGGCGGCCTGTTGCTGCAGATATTTACCGAGAATGTTTTTGGTCCTGTCTTTTTCGAAATCATTCAGCGTAAAGGCAATCAAGGTTTCGGAGAAGGAAACTTTCAGGCCTTATTTGAAGCGATTGAACGCGATCAGATACGCCGAGGAACTTTGTCAGCCTCTTAATCATATGGCTCATTTTCCGGAATCCCGCGTGTCTTTACATCCCGCGACTCGTTCGGCGTTGTTGCGTAGATGAAGACAGGTGCACAAAAACTGTCTTTGCGAGCGTTAGCGAAGCAATCCAGTTCCTTGCTTTGTTCAAGTTTCGATCTGGATTGCTTCACTTTGTTCGCAATGACGAGAGGTTAATTGCTTGGTTCTATTTACGCAACAACGCCGACTTGTCGCGGGATCCAAAAACCCAGCAAGAATACAGGACTTTCACTCAAATCCCATTTAATACTCGATAAAAGGAACGCTTTATGAAGTTAGCCAGCCTCAAATCAGAATCCAGAGACGGTGTTCTCTGCATGGTTAATCAATCAGGAACCAAAGCTGTCCGCGTAAGTAATATTGCACAAACATTGCAAAATGCCCTGGAGCGATGGTCTGAAGTAGAAAAACCGCTTGGAACAATTTATCAGCTTCTCAATGAAGACAAGCTGAGCGAGGCCTTCCCTGTCGATACTCAGGAAATGAACTCCCCCCTGCCCCGTGCTTTTCAATGGGCTGACGGCAGCGCTTATGTCAACCACGTAGAGCTGGTTAGAAAAGCGCGCGGCGCTGAACTTCCTGCTAATTTCTGGACCGATCCATTAATGTATCAGGGAGGATCGGATGCATTTCTTGGACCTCGAGATCCTATTCTTGTCCGTGACGAAGCCTATGGCATTGATTTTGAGGCTGAGGTTGCCGTAATTACTGATGATGTTCCGATGGGTGTTACGCCGGAGGAGGCTGCAAGGCACATTAAATTACTTATGCTGGTTAATGATGTTTCTTTAAGAAATTTAATACCTGATGAGCTCGCCAAAAGTTTCGGCTTTTTTCAATCCAAACCTGCCAGCAGTTTTTCACCTTTTGCAGTAACCCCTGATGAATTAGGCAAGCACTGGGATGGTAATCGTCTGCATCTCCCGCTGATAAGTCACTTAAATGGAACCCTTTTTGGGCAGCCCAATGCAGGCGAGGATATGACCTTCTCTTTTCCACAACTCATTGCTCATGCCGCTAAAACAAGAAATCTCACTGCAGGAACCATAATTGGGTCGGGCACTGTCTCGAATACCGATAGAACAAAGGGTTCTTCCTGTATCGCAGAACGGCGCATGCTTGAGATTCTGGAACAGGGAAAACCCAGGACCCCATTTATGCAGTTTGGAGATCGTATTCATATTGACATGCTTGATGAGAATAAACAGTCAATTTTTGGCGCGATTGACCAGATTGTCAAACCGTATACTGGAAAAGGTGAATAGTGAAACTTTATGATTACTATCGCTCCACAGCGAGTTATCGAGTGCGGATCGCTTTAAATATAAAGAACATAAGCTATGAAAAAATAGCTGTTCACCTGGTTAATAATGGAGGCGAACAACATCATCCGGACTATTTGAACCTTAATCCGCAGGGTCTGGTTCCTACCTTGGATGAACACGGTCATATTGTAACCCAGTCATTAGCGATTATTGAATATCTGGATGAAATATCTCCCAGTCCTCCCCTTCTGCCGGCCACACCTTTCGGCCGGGCTCAAGTGAGAAGCCTGGCTTTGCTAGTAGCCTGCGATATGCACCCATTGAATAATCTGCGTGTATTAAATCAGCTTCGCAGCCAGTTTAAAGCCTCTGATGAGGAGATTAGCCAGTGGTACCATCATTGGCTGAGAGAAGGTTTTGATGCCTTTGAAAGGCGTTTATCGACTATACCTCATAAACATCAGCTTTGTTATGGCAATGAAGTCAGTCTTGCCGATATTTGTCTCATACCGCAGGTTTTCAATGCCAGACGCTTTGGTTTTGCGATGGATGAGTATCCGCTAATCAACGAAATAGAAGCCTATTGTCTTAGCTTGCCTGCATTTAAAAATGCAGCCCCCTGACAGACTGCTAATGAAAAAACCCTCTGCTTTCGCAGAGGGTCTATTAAGATGGTTCTGTGAACTTTTTCCTGGGTTACCAGTTCATCACATGGAAATTACCATTGAATGCCTGAAACCCGTGAGCAAGCATGAAGACACCTAAAAGGCCCACCAGAACCATAATCAAATAGTAGGAACTACCGGAATAGACTCTTTGTGCAATGCCCAGCATATTCTCTGGAAACGCCAACCAAAGGATAGATTTAATAACGATTAGCCATGCAATCAGGGTAACCAGGATTTCATAATCCCACTCCCAGATATTATGAATTACTAACATTATTAATCCGAAAATCAGCGAAAATGATGCCCCAACCAGTATCCATCCGCTATTCGTTCCAACCCGTTTGATCAAATCCTGATAATACGCTCCCCTTGCAATCATAATTAGTGAGACAATTACCAGATAAAGCCCTAAAATCTGTTCAATTAGCAAAGTGTGAAATGGTACAGTAATCATGGTTAGCTCCCTTAGCCTATTATTACTAAGTGTAGTATAGATTAGCGAGCCGTTGAAAAATAAGTTAAATTGAAGGAAACCCCTCGCTGAGCCTAGCCCGTCAGGGCTGCAATTAAAACCAGGCTTTACTAATCAAAACGGTATCTACCTGTCCGTTAGGCTCACGCTTTAACATGCTCCATTCCGCTTTACAGCGTTGTAAATGCCCCATCAGAATACTTTGATTCTCACAGCGGTAATGAATGGGCAAACCATCGAACATCTCTCCCTCATCGACCGCTTTGCATTTTTCCCCAGTCGACAGCTCAACCACCCAAGGATAGGTCCGCGAAAGATCAAGACTTGCCTGCGCTAAATCCATTGTGGCATGCCTTAATTTAATTTCAACCGATTGTGTACTCCAGGGACTCTCCGGACAGAATGCCTGCATTTTTTTGCCATAGGGTTTAATAAAGCAGGGATCATAGGTTTGGCCGCCTGCCACACAACGCCAGGCATCCTCGCGCTTAATACGTTGCGACTGCTGGACACATTCACCTGTGTAACTTGATGCAATGGAGGTCACCGGTAAGCCTTCAACGCCTTCAAACGGATGATAAAACTCAAGTTCAGTATCCTTTGCAGCGGCATTCATTACATGAATGAGCATAAAAATCATCATTACGAAGCGCAACATGGACTCCCCCATCTGTTATATTTGGTATATTATTCTGTTTTTGCCACAAACCAATTACGATACTGTAATTCATATATGGCTATCATTTGTTTTTGGAGTACATCATGACAGAGGTTTATACGATAAAACAATGCCTTGAAGGTGAAATTAGTGTGGACGAAACCGTTTGCGTTCGAGGCTGGGTTAAAACGCGAAGGGATTCAAAAGCTGGAGTCTCTTTTGTCAGCCTCCATGATGGTTCCTGTTTTGCACCCATTCAGCTGGTCGCTTCCGAGCAATTGCCTAACTATCAAAGTGAAGTCCTGAAATTAACTGCCGGTTGCGCCCTTATAGCAAAAGGGAAACTGGTGACCTCACAAGGCAAGGGACAATCGTTTGAAATTCAGGTTGAGGACCTTGAAGTGGTTGGATGGGTAGAAAATCCTGAAAGTTATCCTATTCAGGCCAAACGACATACCCTTGAATTTCTGCGCGATGTTGCACATCTTCGCCCCCGTACCAATACTATCAGCGCAGTAACCCGTATTCGGCATTGCCTTGCCCAGGCAATTCATCGATTTTTTCATGAGCGCGGCTATTTTTGGGTTCATACTCCAATAATCACAGCCAGTGATTGCGAAGGTGCAGGGGAAATGTTCAGGGTCAGCACGCTTGATTTGATGAATTTACCGCACAGTGCAAACGGCAAGATTGATTTTTCCAAAGACTTTTTCGGACGAGAAGCATTTCTGACCGTATCCGGACAGCTCAACGTGGAAGCTTATTGCCTGGCGTTGTCCAAAGTGTACACCTTTGGGCCCACTTTCCGAGCTGAAAACTCAAACACCAGCCGACACCTGGCAGAGTTCTGGATGGTTGAGCCTGAACTCGCCTTTGCCGATTTAAGCGACATTGCCAGATTAAGCCAGGAAATGCTGCGCTATTTGTGTAAGGTGGTTCTCGATGAACGTTCAGATGACATGGCATTCTTCAATCAATTTGTAGCGCCTGGCTGCATTGAACGCCTGGAAAATATCGTTGAATCTGAATTTGAAGTAATGTCTTATACCGACGCCATCAGCGCCTTACAGAAAGCTGACAAAACCTTTGACTACCCAGTTTCCTGGGGATTGGATTTACAATCAGAGCATGAGCGTTATATTGCGGAAGAGCTTTGTAAAAAACCGGTGATTATCACTGATTATCCCAAAGAAATTAAAGGATTTTATATGCGCCTTAATGAGGATGGCCGCACGGTTGCCGCAATGGACGTTCTTGCACCAGGTATCGGCGAAATTATTGGCGGTAGCCAGCGCGAAGAACGCCTGGATGTCCTGGATCAACGTATGGATGAGTGCAAACTCAGCAAACAGGATTATAACTGGTATCGCGACTTGCGCCGCTATGGTACCGTACCTCATGCCGGTTATGGGTTAGGATTCGAGCGGTTAATAAGCTACGTGACCGGTGTTGGCAACGTAAGAGACGTAATCCCCTTCCCGCGTACACCAGGTAATGCGAATTACTAATGGAGGCATGAGAGCCCCTCTCTAATTTATATTAAACTGTCCTCCCCGCGAAGGCGGGGATCCAATCTTTGAGCTCGCTATAATGCCAACTGAGGAATGGATTCTCACCTGCGCGGGAAGGACAATTAATATACGATTGATAAACTTTAAGCTAAAACTCCATCCTGAATTGTGTTTACCTTACTCATTCTGGAAGCTAGCTGCTGATCATGGGTGACAATAACCAGCGCCGTATTTAGTGACTGATTCAGTTCCAGCATAAGTTCAAACACGCGCTGAGCGGTTCCCTGATCCAGATTCCCTGTAGGCTCATCCGCTAATACAAAATGAGGTTTGTGCACTAATGCCCTGGCTATCGCAACACGCTGCCGCTCTCCGCCCGAAAGTTGAGAAGGCTTATGGCTGACTCTATTTTTCAAACCTACTTTCTCGAGCATTGTGAAAGCTTCAGATTCCGCCTCTTGCACGGATTTATCACCGAGCAGTAAGGTCATGGCGACGTTTTCAAGCGCAGTGAATTCGGGTAGAAGATGATGGAACTGATAAACAAATCCCAGATGCTGGTTTCGCAAATGACAACGCTGCTTTTCCGAAAGGCTTTGCCAGTTTTTGTTGTCAATTGACACCTCTCCACCACTGGGCTTGTCCAATCCCCCCAGCAAATGCAGCAAGGTGCTTTTTCCCGAGCCGGAGGGGCCAATAATCGCCAGACTTTCACCCTGATTTACTGACAGATTAACCCCTTTCAATACGTCAACTGTGGCCGTTCCATCATGATAGGATTTGCTTAGATTACTGCAGGATAAATTAATCTTACTCATAGTGAAGCGCCTCCGCAATCACGGTTTTTGATGCCCGCCAGGCTGGATAGATCGTAGCCAGAAAACTCATTGTCAGGGCTGCGGCACAAATTTTAATTAAATCGCTAATCATAATTTTTGAAGGCAGATAATCAACGAAGTAAATGCTTGAAGATAGAATCCTTGTATCAAAAAAGGCTTGCAGCCAATTGACTATCGCTGTGGCGTTACTGGCTAAAATAATCCCCCCCACAAGGCCTATCAAGGTTCCAATGACCCCCACCAGCATTCCCTGAACAATAAATGTCCACAGGATAACGCCAGGAGTCGCGCCAATAGTTCTCAATATGGCAATTTCTGATTGCTTGTCATTGACCACCATAACCAGCGAAGAGACCAGATTGAATGCAGCCACACCAATGATTAGCAAAAGGATAAGGAACATCATCGTTTTTTCCATTTTGACAGCGTCAAAAAAAGCTCCAAACTGATCCGTCCAATTACCTACCTGATATTCCTCTCCCAGTTTCGCCGCAATAGTTTCGGATAGTTTGGGCGCATTATAAATATTACTGATCTTCAGTTTAAGTCCGGTTACATCATTGCCAAGCTGCATCAGTTTTTGCGCATCATTCAGGTTGATAAAGGCCAGTTTCGTATCAAAATTAAAGCCATTTCCAGCTGAAAATACCCCCTCGACTGTAAATCGCTTAAAACGCGGGATCATCCCTGCTGGAGTAACGGTAGCCTGGGGTATCATGATAGTGACTTTGTCACCAATCATCACTCCCAGATTGTCCGCCAGACCTCGTCCAAGAATAATGCCGAAATTTTTCAGATTACGGAGATCGCCAATTAACATCTTTTCCTTGATGTGGCTCACTTTTTCTTCAAGCTCTGGATCAACCCCGGTCAATATAATAGGTAATACCTGCCCCTCATTAGTCAACAATCCCTGACCGCCCACAAAAGGCACAATGGCTTTAATACCCGGAACATTGCTTAATTTTTTTTCAAGAGTAGGCCAGTCACTAATCTTTCCATCACGGCCAGTCACAGTAATTTCAGGGGCCATACCAAAAAAACGCCGGTGGATTTCGACATCAAAGCCATTCATCACCGAAAGTACCGTAATTAAAACCATAACGCCCAAGCCAATCCCCAACATGGAACTCAGAGATATAAATGAGACGAAATGATTTTTTTTCCTGGCACGTGTATAGCGTAAACCAATAAAAAGCGCGAGCGGTTTGAACATAGGCATTTTTTCTTTATTAAAAGAACATTGTAGTGAAAATTTGCCTGCTAAGATAGACTCAGCCTCTTCTTGGACTGGAAATCTGGTTCTGGAGTGATTCCTTGAGTGCTTTCGCATGGTCACTGGAGCCGCCCAAACTGAATGGAGGCGCTTTTAATCGCACAATCTTAAGTTGCTTATTGTAAAGATTTAAAGCCTCATTTTCGGCATAGGTCACCTGGCTTGGAGTAAGAAGCGCTTTCACCTCGACTCCAAGTTCATTTTTCATAGTACTGATATCGGCAAGATTAAAAGGATTGGATAAAGTGAGGCCTTTCCCGAAATACACATTGTTAATCGCCGCCTGAGAATCATCCTCGCATAATTCGGCCAGTCGTAGATACTGCCAGGTGAGTTGATAAGCCGCTATGATCATGTCGCTATTGCATGCTCCCTTCAGTTCCCTGGCTAAAAATAGATTAGTGTTCGCCAGCAACAAAAGCCCCGGGGTTCGATGTTTCATCAGCATTGCACTCCAGGTCTTTAATATTTCGCTTAATTTCACTGAGATGTTTTGCACTTCAGATTTGCTCACCTGATGAGCCTCAATCTCTAAAGCGTTCACAGCTGTTTGAAATGCCTGACAGGAACCGTAGCTCATAGCCAGATTTAAATATTTAAGAAAGGCTTTTTCCTGATTTTGTGCCTTCAAACTTACCGCTGAATAGTACAACCCCAGCCCGAGGACCAATTCGCGATCTGAAAAATCGGTCTGCTTTTGTAGCTTGAATTCAGGAATATCCCATAAACTCAATTTCTCGCGATGCAGCTGCCAAAGGCTTTCAAAGGCCCGTCCATCAAGCACCTCTCTGGGAGTTCTGTCATTCACATAGAAAAGGGAAAGCTCATAAAACGTACAATTAGATAACTCTGAAATAATTTCTTTGACAGGAACTTCCGGTAAATTTAACTGCTTTAAAATCCTTTTTTTGTCGATTGGCATGACTGCTCGCATTTGTAACTATTTGTATACAGTGTAGAACTTTTTTATCTTTATAGCACACGTCTTTTATTTCACCGACTATAGTTATAGAAAGAATCTTATGGGAATACGTGTTATATGGACGCTACACAAAAAAATCGCATAATGACCCGCTTCTTGAAAGAGATCAGTGTCAACAAGGGAGTTGTTATTCTACCTGAGCACTTGGCCCAATACGGAGATCTCGATGCCGCACTTGAATCAATTGAAGCCAATGGTGTTGGGGTCATTGATTATCATACGGTTGAAAATAACCCCGGAGAATGGAATCGACTGAAAGATATTCTAATGAGAAACCTCAAATTTGCTGAGGGAAGCCCTCCAAGACCCACAGGCTATGATGCCCCGGGTCTTCTTAGCCGAATCGCGTTCTGGCGCAGAGACGATCAATTAAGCGCCCTGCCGCAGAATGATTACTATAATCGCAGAACGGTCACAAGCCCAGACAGCGTAGAACTAACCCAGTTAAAAGCTGCTGCCCGCGCCAAAATGGAACCCATTATTAAGCAGTTCCTTCACAGAGACTACCCGTTCAGCGCAGCTAGTGACGCAAATGTGAAATCAGTTATTGGCCTATTGGAGAAGCATTTAAAAACACTGACCAAAGGCACTGAGGATTATGATAAATATAAACAGCGTTTAGATATGATGAATGATCTGGATAAGATTAATAATCTGAAGCTGATTGCAGTACCAGACGAGATGGGCGGTTCTACCGCTTATTGCGAACTCGCTGAAAGCGCCGGAGGAGTTACTGAAAAGGCGTCTTTAGTCAGTCTTGCTACAGTCAGGCAACAGTTAGGTAATCTGCGAGATGGAAATCCAACCAATCGCGCCACCTATACCGCCGCCAGAGGAAATTTCAAACTGGGTACCGAGGCAATTATCAAGCTTCCCAAGCATGGTGAAATCGTCGAAGTGCAGCGCGAAGCAATGGCTTTGAACGTATCCAGAATGCTGGGACTGGATACTACCCGGGCAACAACAATGACTCATAACGGCCAACCTGCCCTGTTTGTTCCCTTCGATAATATAAGGCTAATGAAAGATTTTGCCCGAGGAAAAACATTCACACCGCTTACCTCAAGCAAAACCTACGAGCATTACTCTACATTGAACCCAGTGGGGGCGGGCCTTCACTCGAATGAATATATTGACGATTTTGGCTCTTCACTTGGCCTGTTTTATTTGTGCAGCGATACGGATGCGATGGGTGGATATAACCAGAATAAGGCATTGCGCGATGCCCGCAGTCTCTTCGTGTTCGATCAGGTGATTATGGGAAAAGACAAGCTGGGTCTGGACTCCAGGTTGAGCATGCAGCCAATTGAAACTATCGTCAAGCATACTCGTCATGGACAGGGAAGAAATCGCACGCTGATTGAAGATTCATCCTTTAATGCCAAATTTGACAGCCTTGAGCAATTACGCAGACGGGGAACTTTACTTGCTCAGTATGCGGATCGTGTATCCTATCAGCATGGGCAGCGGGAACAGCAGTTGAATCGGCTATTACAGCGTAGGGATTTAACAACTACTCAACGAAATGCTGCAGAGAAGGAATTAAAAGAAGTAAAAACGCTGAAGAAGGACGCCACTGATTTACGAACCGTAATTATTGAGCGGATTAAAAAAATTGACAGCGTATTCCCCAAACACAAGGCGGCAGAAATCAGCCGTGTGGAGCTCAGACAAAGTCTTGTGCTTGAAAAACTGCTTCATAACCCGGTGTTGTTTACCTCTCAGGGAAGACCTTATAAACATCCGTGGACCAACCGACAAGCCAATCCGGTTAAATCGGTGGATGCTATTGACGGCGGTCGAGTTATGCTTACTTTTGGTAAAGACGTGTCACCAGAGATGATCGATTATCTAAAACGTCAGGGCGCAGGCGCCTCTTTGAATTTACGAGGGAATCGTCAACTCATTATCAGTCGAGCTGATCTGGCCAACCTGAATGAAAAAATGCTTCATCCTGAGGCGCAAGCAGCCTATGCCCATGATAAGCACTACCTTGATCTTCGCGACTTGCGAACCATGAGCACTGCCTACGAAGCGGGTAATAAAGAAACGATATTGGCCAGTGTTGAGAGTTATCATCGGATCATGGCCAGCCATATTCCGGCGTCTCAAAAAATCAAGGCCATGCAAACCACCCAAAAGGAGATTCAGGACGCTATCAACGGCACAGAAAACAAAGGGTTCGGCTCACATGTAATGAAAAAACTGCAGTTTGATATGCAGCAAAAATTGCAGGCAATGATTTCTCCACTCGAAATGCCGGCCAACCTGACTGCTGCTTTCAACGCAGCGGTTAAACTGGATAGAGTCGCTGAGTTTAACAAAGTGGTGCAAGAGGCGATTAGCAAGAATCGAGTAACCTCACCTGCGTTTACCAGTTTCCTGACTGACTGCGTTCAACGCGCTGCTGCGGCTACCAATCACTTTGAAGCCGTTGCAAGAAGCCAGGAATTAAGTGATCAGTCTGCTGCTGTTTTGATACAGCTAAATCAGCCAGCCCCTTCATTAGTAATTGATGATGTGAGTGACGACGAGGAAGAAATACAAGTAATGCCGGTTAGTCTGGTGGAAATAAGGAGTGGCGAACAACAAGTACAAAGAGAGCTTTTGAGTGATGCAAGAGCACCAACTACGATCGTAACACCAACCGATGGTACAGTAAATGAGAAACCTGAAGATCCCAGAGTTGATGTTTCTGTTTAATTATGTCTGTGCTTAACCTAAATGGATTTGGAGTGATTATGCCTGTACATGAACGAAGACAACATTTTAGAATTGATGATCAAGTCTATTTTGATTATAAAATCCTTCAACCGGGAAGCCTTTGCTCTGACAAGTCTCTTACCGAGGAGTTACTGGGTCAAAGCGGCCAACGTTTTCTGGAGACAACTCAATATTTCCAGACAATTGATTATGAGTTAGCTGAACTGACTCAGGCATTGGCCTTAAAAGAGCCTGCGCTAACCCATTATCTTAATCTCATAAACGCTAAAATTGACTATCTCGCCCGCCATTTACTCATGGGCGATAAAATTCACTTGCGTAAAGTGAATATCAGTCTTGGCGGTATGGCTTTTAAGACTAAGGAACGTATTAAAGAAAAAACACTTCTCAAACTGGTGATCTATACTAAACCCAAAATGGTTCCTATTGTAGTGGATGCCATCTGCGTTTACAGCCAGTATTTAAGTGAGGATTTGTATCGCACTGCAGTGCAGTTTGATGCGCTTTTACCGGAGCAGGAACAACTTCTCTCACAGCATATTATGCTGGCGCAAGTAAAATGCCGTGCTGATTGAGGTTGATATTTGATACACTGACAGGGTTTGTTGGCAAGAAAGATAATGCAAAAGGACGCGTAGTTCTTTTGTTTTTTCAAATACTGCTTGCCAGCAATCATAGCTGTCAATGATTAGAATTTGTAATTTGGAATTTGCTTATGACTTATCAGGTATTTTGTTTAAAACTAAAAAACGAGGCCGAAGGCCTTGAGAAACAACCATTTCCCGGCGCCTTAGGAGAAAAAATACGGAATAATATTTCAAAACAGGCCTGGAACATGTGGCTCTCCCATCAAACGATGTTAATTAATGAATACCGTTTAAGCCTTATTGATCCGAAAGCCCGGGAATTCTTAACCCAGGAAATGGAAAAGTTTTTATTCGGCGAAGGATCAGAACGGCCTGCCGGCTATACTCCAAGAGAATAAATAATATGTTTCACAAGCTGTTACAGATCGATCCGGAAGTGGCAGATGCCATTATTAATAACGAACCAGTTGTTGTACTGGAATCAACATTAATCTCACATGGGATGCCTTATCCTGAGAATCTGGAAACAGCCCGCATCATTGAGGATACCATCCGAACGATTGGAGCCATCCCCGCAACCATTGCATTACACGGTGGACGAATCCATATTGGAACCAGTGATGCACTAATGGAAGAACTCGCCCAATCCCCCCACACAATAAAAGCATCCCGGAGTGATATTGCCTATGTGCTCAGCAGAAAGCTCACTGCCAGCACAACAGTGGCGGCAACCATGTTTTGCGCTCATCTGGCAGGCTTGCCGATATTTGTTACTGGGGGTATTGGAGGCGTCCATCAGCAGGTCATTGAAAATTTTGATATTTCTGCGGATCTTATTGAATTATCTACGACACCCGTCACTGTCGTGTGCTCAGGGGCGAAATCAATACTCGATTTACCCAAAACACTCGAAAAACTTGAGAGCTACGGGGTACCTATTGTCGGTTATCGCACCAACGAATTTCCCGCTTTTTATAGCCATTCCAGCGGCTTGCCCCTGGTTCATCGCCTGGACAAGCCCCAGGAAATCGCCGAGTTACTGTATTACCAGCATCAGCTGGGAATGAGAAATGGAATTGTAGTTGCTAATCCCATTCCAAGAGGGGATGAAATTCCAGAAGCTCAGATTAATCCGGTTATCCAACAGGCAAGAGCGGAGGCAAAAGGCCTGCAAGGAAAATCAATCACCCCCTTTCTTTTAAAACGCATTAATGAATTGACTGCTGGCGAAAGTTTGCGTGCGAATATCGAACTCATCAAAAATAATGCCTCTCTGGGAGCACAAATAGCCATTTGCTATTATCAACAGTTAAAACATTTAAACATCTAGCAAACCAATATCAATCCAAGTAGACTTAATTTAAATCAATTTAATGAGTTTTTTTTCAACAGCTTAATTAATTTTATAAATTTCTCAATTATTCTATTGACTTCAAACCCAACTCAGAGTTTAATAGCAACCTCTTGATGGCCAGATAGCTCAGTCGGTAGAGCAGAGGACTGAAAATCCTCGTGTCGGCAGTTCGATTCTGCCTCTGGCCACCATTAAAATCAATGAGTTACGTTAAAATCCAAAAACCTCAAAATTTTCATGTAGACGCAATGTAGACAATTAAATAATGTCGAATGTATTCTGATTATTAGCACCAAATATCCTCTGATGCATTTTAAATAAATATTGGTCAGTCATACCGCTGATGTAATCTGAAATCACTCTTCTGCTTTCAGTCTCAGAACTAGCTTTTTTAATTTTTTCATATTCAATTGTGGGAAGTAAGTCAGAGTTAACTAAGAAAGCATCGAACAATTGCATGATTACTACCATACCACCGTGAATGATGGATTTTACATGCTGAGTTTCTATCAGTTTTTTTCGGACAATTTTTTGTAACTGCTCAATAAAGTCCTTTAGCAGCTCATTTTCAAAATCCACATAGTACTTTAATAACGGCTCACGAAAATCAGTTCTTATAAATACACCAGTGCCTATTATTGCATCATGAACCAACTTACTAATAATTTTTTTCCGTTGGTCAATGTCTTTCGCCAGAAGTTGTTTAGTATATTTTTTCCAATCATCGTTTGAGATGAATTTTTGATTTGTGAAAAACTCTTCTAAGTCTTCTTCATTCACTTGATTAAAAAATATTGCATCTTCTAAATCATGTATACTGTAGGAAATATCATCTGCAATATCCATGATACTACAGTCAAAACTTTTATATTTTGACTGATTATGTTTACCGTTGACACTAATCAAAGGTGATTGAAACCGCTCTTTGTCCGACGTGTTCAAAAACTGAAGTATCTCGGAAACAATGTGCTCATCGATATCGTAATAACATTTCGGTGGTGCCCAGTCGTTTCTATTAATTAGATATTTTGAGATTTGGCACGAATCTGACATTCTTCTATCATGCTCAATGGGATATGCGTTGGCTCCTATCAATTTTGCGTAATTTATTGGATACTTAAGCGTTCCTAGCAGGGTTCTAAATGTTAAATTTAGTGGGGATATTGTAGTTATCAATCTTAGCGTCTGTGCATTGCCTTCAAAACCGCCAAACTTATGCATCTTATAATTAAGTGCATATTCCCCGCCATGCCCTAAAGGGGGATGGCCTATATCATGAAGTAACCCAATTGTAAAAAGCAGGTTTTCTATATCATTTTTATCCTGCTGTTCAAAAAACAGTCTCAAAGGCTCATCATTAGAATTGTTTCTACGCCTTTCCCTGATATTGCAGTATATGCTTTTGGCGATTGATGCTACTTCAATAGAATGAGTCAATCGATTTCTATGGAAATCAGATTCTAACCCGCTTACAACTTGAATTTTCCCCTGAAGGCGCCTAAATGCATACGAGTGAATTACTTTGCACCTATCTGTTTCAAATGGGGATCTATGATCATTCTCTTTTTCTTCCCTCTTTTTAAGCCTATGAATATACCAATCGTCCTTTTCCATAATGTTCATCCTGAATCATAAATTTGATTAATTATAGTACAGACATTGATTTCCTTGTTGATAAGAGCCCTTACTTTTAGAACCCTCATGAAATGAGGATCTATTCATTGTTCTTATCCGATTACCCGGAATGGGGTATACGAGTCAATTTATAGATAACTGCATAATGTTATCAGATCCGTAGCCTCGTTGGCGCATTGCGACAACCAGGTTTTCAATCCTGATAGCTAATCCCCATTTCCTGGAAGACTCCCCTTCCTGATGGATTGATGAACGCCAGAAGGCGCAGAAATTTCGACTTTCTAAATAAGGAGTAAAAAAATAAATTGCTTCGGGGAGAAAAATCACGTCGATATCGCGCCACTTGTAGAAAACCCGGTTGTCGCAAGGCGCCAACCAGGCTACGCTGCTAATTACTAGCAATGCGAGGGCCCAACTGATTGTCTATTGCACACTATTGACAATATTTAACCACTTATTTATAATGAGCACGACTTATCAATATAAACATCTCTGTGTTTAGGGGGTATGATGCCGAACTTGAAGGAAGCTGCTGATAAATTCGATATGTGGATGAAAGATTATGTACTCTGGCGGCAGAAATATGCGCGCAGTTTTGCCGACGATAATGAAGCTTTAATGGAGTTTCTGACTTATGACGTCGGCTTTGCGTATGTGAAGACATATGCCGAGTTGGGGGAATTAGCTGCTATTCTCGCAGACGATTATGATTATGCAACCACAAATCCGCCTTGCAATCCCATGGACTACATGTGGGCCATTGATAAAGCAAACCCAAGCTCGTTTCACGGCAATGCTCCAAAACCACTGGAAGGTGATATACTGCAATACGCTGCCTATAAATTTGAGAAATGGAATAACAGTTTTCCAAATGCTTATCGTATATTCAAGAAGCCGCCTGATAACGACATATTAGTTAATTTTTTAAAATCTGATGCAGGTTTTAAATTTGTGAAAACCTACGAGGATATTTGTCAATTAGCCGATATCTTAAAAGAAAGAGGTTATTCGACAACGAATCCTCCGTGTACGGAGGCCCGATTTACAACAGCCTTAAATCGAGCAATAGAGGCTGATGGGGCTATAAACAATCCACTAAGTCCTCTAAGCATGATGCTGTAACATAATAGCCAGAGTGGGGCAGAAGAGAAGGTACTCAATTATACTGTCCATCTAACCTATGGACTATCTATTTCTTCTTCGTAAATGCGTCACTGCATTTAATTTGCAGTGACGCAGAAATCCGCACCCTATTCAACCCTTCTATATCAATCCATAAATAATCCTTTGTACTGACGCATCAAATAAGATAGGACAAAATATTCCCTGCATTGGTATTGCCCGCAGATCCCCACTTTGCTATTTTTTACTGAAGCATGACTGATGAATCGGTGAGAACCCGATGAAACGCTTGGGCCTCTTATGCTAAGCCACTTTTATTCCCTAACCTTGTGGCTGGACGTGTAGTCGGGAAACCTCTCAGGATCTTTGCCGTTCGGTGAAGTGGGTTCTTCGGAGCTCTAAATCAATTGTTAATTGAACATGGATTGGTGATAAAGCCCTTCGCTTTATCACTTTTTATTCATTCTATTTAGGAGAAAAATAACCAGAAAAAACCTAGTAGTATCGGCGAGTTCGTTTGCCTTATAACGATTGTTTTGCCCCTATTCGAGCTTTACGGCTTTGCCGGGTTTCAATAAAACATTGAGCCGCTCGACCAACACTAAACGGTATGCAGGGCAATCTTTAAACACTTTTTGCGGATGGGAAGATGCGTACACAATCTCTAAGACAGTTCGCGAATCGACAAATTCAATTCGACAAACAAGGTAAACATCTTTGCTGCAAACACCGTGCTTATGTCATTCATAAAATGATTGATGATCTATTTGCTATTAGACAGATTCCACCTTCCTGGCAAGCCTTGCAATCCGAGCAGATTCGGCAGCTGGTGCTCTACTGGAAAAAACAGAATATTAATCCGGTTACCATTATGCGTTATATGACGATTATTTGCCGGTTTTTACGAATTAGTAATTGCATTGTTGCTAATATCGATAATCAATCACTTGAGCTTTCACGGCCCAAAACAAAGAAAAAGAATACCAAAACAATTTACCCGGACATCTGGAAATCGCTAAGCGACCCTATAGTCAGAGTAATTATGGCGCTGCAAACCGAATTTGGATTGACATCCAAAGAAGCAATCAGTATTAAACCAGGCATCCACCTCCGCAAATGTTCTCTCTGGATAACCAGGGAGATTGCTTTTAATTCCTGCGACCGTACCATACCGATCAGAACTGACAATCAGAAAGTGGTTCTGAATCTTTTTAATTGGCTGGTTAAACAATATGAGAGTTTGGCACAATTCAAATCCTATGAGGAAATCCGTATTCTCTGGCGGAGTGCATTAGCAAAGCACCATTTATCAAGTACTCAAAGCTGGCGTTATTGGTATGCAAAACAAATGCATCCCCTCCTCCTGCCTGAATATGGGAATTATAAAACCAGTCTGTTAATTCGTGATGAAATGGGAATCAAATCACGGAATACCTTATGGCTATATCTTAAGGATTGAAGAATAATAATTGGGACAATTGGGACAGGTGGGACAACCGGTGGATATTGGCTTAGGGTGGTCCCTAATGTCCCATTGCTTAAAAATAATGGGACATATACCTGCTAAATTTTATTCACCGCCCCAGATTTTTTCAGTGAAAACATATAATCGGGGTGTTCCGACCCCCTTTATTCTTGGTTTCTGAGTGGGTGATCCGTCTGCTGCTGGTTTTAGCCAGCCTTCATTCATTAACACCCGAGTCACCGTCCTTGGCTCAAATCCCTGACATAATTCTTTTCTGAATACTTCGGTTAAAACCATATACCTGCGAAAGCCGGCTTCATCCGTATAATAAAATCCGGCGCGATTGTGAATCCGTTCGTTATTGGGCATTTTTATATTGTCAAACCGGCTAGCCCCGTGGGATTCAAAGAATGCTCTGACTTGAGCGAATATTGCCCTATCTTCGCGATTTCCATCGATGCCGAAATGCTCAAGCCATGCTTTGAAGCACTTATAGGTTGCATTAATAGATTCTCCCTCTTCCCAGCCTGTTAACCCGTACTGGCTTGCTAACTCTCCAGCAGCAGCTACCAATGCAAAACGTCTGGCAACACGGATAATCTGACCCGTTGAATCTGACAAAACAGCGCTATCAACAAACTCTTGCATCGTATCAGCTATGCTTATTGCAATGCTTTGCTGATTGGAAACCACTTTTTGCAGCCAGGCCATGCCCGCTGCGCCATAATATTTACTCGAATATTCCTTCAAAGAAAGAGCCATTGTAGCTGGGCTAAGCTGATTATGAATGGTTTCAAATATTCCCATGTTTAATCCAGCGTCGGCTTCAACATCTGCTAAACGTATTTCTTGTCCTGCATTGGTTTTCTGCCCTGCTCTGGCCATCAGAGACATTAAGGATTCTTCCCCAGCGGAGAGAAAAAATAACGACCATCGGGACGAGCTTTTGACTGTGCCATGACGTGAGGCCCGTGTCTTGCCTTGGCCATTAGCCAACAAATAAGCAGCCTCGCCGGCTTCTCTAGGATCCATCTGGCTTAATTCATCCAATATTAATAAGCCATCATTGTGTAATGCCGCTAATCCTTCAAGCCCATTGTTTGTACTGCGCCATAAGCGACAATAGGCCTGTGGATTACCCCAAACTGAAGCAGCTACTTTTAAAGCTGTACTTTTACCGCTTGAGGAAGCACCTCTAAAATGAAAACCGCCTGAATCTTCACCTGCAATTTTTGCCAGGGCAGGAGCAAAAGCGGCAGAAATAGCAAAAACTAATCGCGAATTGCCGATAGCAAGCTGCCCTATTGACTCGCGCCAATTATCCACTGTCCCAGAAACAGAGACAGCTGAATCAATCGTATGACTGTTTTGAAAAACAATTTTCTCAGCGGAGTTACCAATCGTTTGTGAAGCAGTAACAAAGAGGTCTTCATGCCAGCCTAGTTTATCGACACAGCGGGCACGGTTTTCTACATGAAAAACCTGTAAATAGGTAGCCAGTAAATCCCTGGCTGTTTTGTGGGGAGAGATACTTAAACCAAGTCTCGCCAGTTCTCTCCTGACCTCGGAGGCATCCCCTTGTAACAAAGCCAGAGGCATTGCCCATTGATGAATCACTCCGTCATCATCCTTCCATTCGAGTAGTCGCCCCACTCACCGCTTTTAGCATCTCGCGTTTTAGCTACCACATGCAAAGTAGAGCAAATCCAGCGAGGTGGCATTGTGTTATCATCTTTGTCTTTCCCAAGAAAGGACAATCCTTGTTATTTAATCTAAAACAACCACCAGCGTATTCACAAAGAATAGGATATTGTTCGCTTTTACTTTTTAAGTTAATAATTTGATTTTGCAGCATGACTCTTACTCCAACAGAGTTCACGAAAGATAAGAAATCTATCCTTCCTGAACCAATTGTCCTCTATCGAATTTACTCATTGATCAGTGACAGCAGCTGCCCTTGATCACAGGTAGAGCGATAGACTTTCTGCTGTTGAATAAAAGCCAATACATCCGTTTTGCGATATAAAACCTTACGGCCAATTTTAAGATAGGGAACGCCTTTTCCTTCCCAGCGATTGCGTTCCAGAAGTTGAGTGGAGCAGTCTAAAACAGCTGCTAAAGTTTGTTGATTAAATAATGCAGAACTGGGTGCGGATTCAAATTCATTTAACAGTTGTAAGCGAGATAATTGTTTATTCATATGGAAACCTCATCAAATGATTATTCATTCAGCCTAATGCCGACGGTAATGCGTCCTGCTCAATGAATACCAGTTGACTATCCGGCCGGTTCCCTTAATAGAGAAAAGTCATGATATTTCATTTTCCTATGCTTTTAAGGAACCGTGGATCCCCTAAAAGCGTACAGCTCAGGAGAAGTATTGCTGGCAATTTAAAGGAGTGTCAAGCGCTTTCAAAGCGCCTGATTTGATTGTTATTAATTGTTATTCTTTGATATTAAAATTTTTTTCTCGAGAGATGTGTCCCATTTGTCCCAAGTGAACGTATGGAATTGGGGCATCTGAAACCCACTGCCATACTGATGCCCCAATTGTCCCTGCTGTCCCAATAAACTTCTTAAACATAGGAGCTCACCTCTATAACACGCCAACTTCCCCGGTAACTTCCCCGGTAATTAACTCCTGCTATTGGTACCTAGCACCTGGTGTTACTACCATTCGGCTGGCTTATATATTTCTGTTCCTGGGATATTATTCGGTAACTGACAGTTACTTAAAAGGCTTTGCCTAATAGGTTTGATAAAATCCGCATACTTAACCAACTCCCTCGAGGGTTTTCTCTTGTGATCGGTATTTGGGAATACTACACCTATTAATTTACTTGTTTGGCTTTTTACTAGTCTGAGTGATTCTGCCAAATCACTATCATTTGAAACAATTACAGCACAGTCATAAAGGTTTAGCCATGCATCATTAAGAACATGAAGAGCCAAATTTACATCAGAACCTTTTTCTTCAGTTTTGTAGATTTGAATAAATTCGGGTGGAGGATTTACTACCTTTGCATTGATTTTATGGGTTAAATAATGTCCGTAATAAATTTCTATTTCAGGAATATATTTTTCTAAAGCATTTAAATAGTACCGCTGTCTTGAGCGAGACGCTTCATTATCATTGCGGCTTGAAATATGGGCGGTGTAATATTTAATTTTATTTATTTTATGGGATGAATCTAACAAATTTTCAAATAGCTGTTTCAAATCAAGCCATTTATATGGAGATTTTTTTAAACAGCCGTAATAAAGATTGAACCCATCAATATAGATACTAGTGCGTTTGTTATTCATTTTTACACCAGAAAAAACAAGAGCCTCCGAAGAGGCTCTGTGCCCTAGGAGCAGAGTCCTAGGGGAAGTAGTAATATTATTGTACTAATAATCATTATCTTCGTCAAATACCAAATCAGTAAGTGGACCTTCAATTTCTATATTCACTGCCATTTGCTTAGTCAGAAAATTCGTAATACGTTGCATTGGCTTTCGTAATTGCTCTGCATCTCGGATAATATACCCCGCCGTCACATCATTATTCATTTTATGATTTAATAATCTTTTTAAAGCATAAGCAGGCAAGTCCAAGCTCTCTGCTGTTGTGGCAAAGGTACGTCTTAAATCATGAACTGTAAATGATACACCGGATAATTCAGCCACTTTAAGCATAGCCTTTCTAGGCTCCATCAAATGACCTGTTTTACTTGGTGCCGGGAAAACAAATTCGCTTACTTTAAATTGTCTTCTCCTTTGGAATAATTCATCAAGAAAATCAGTCATTGGTAAAGTATGGACTTCTCTATTCTTGGTATCTTGCACAGTAAACGTTCCAGCTTTGAAATCAATATCTGACCAACGTAATGAAGCAGCTTCCATTCGTCTTAAACCTGTAAATAAAATTAGCAGAAAGTAATCTTTCCACATCATTGCCTGAGGATAATCTTCCTGTTCACCTAATCGCATTAAACCCTGATGCCAGGCTGCCAGTTGATGATTTTTTATCATAGTATTTTTGCGATCAACCCGATACCAGCTTCTGGTGTGAGATAAATACTCTACTGGATTAACAGCAATAATGGGTTGGCCATCTTCCAGCTGATATTCGTGAACTGCAAAATTAAAAACAGCCCTTAATACGCGCATGGCATAGTTAGCGCGTGCCTTACTGTTGGTTTGGCCATATTGCATATGACGTTTGGCAATCATCTCTCTTGTAATATTAATTAAAGCTTTATCAAGCCAATCAGGCATTACCTGACTCAGAACCCCTTGATAATCCTTAATGGTGAGCGCTTTCAGATCCTTACGAGCTTTCAGATAATCATTGAATACTTCTTTTAAAGTCAGGTTTCTCACCTTATTTGCTTTCTTTTCTGCAATAGGGTTATCGCCTCTCGCTATTTTGCCTAATAGATGTTTAGCCTGCTTGCGCGCCTCCTCAGCAGTAAGTTGTCCATATTTGCCAAGAGTTACCCTTTTTACTTTTCCTGCAATGCGAGTTTCTACTACAAAACTTTTAACACCAGTCGATGTGACTCGAAGTGCAAACCCTTTTATTTGTTCATCGCGATAAAAGACCTGATCCTTCCCTTCCAATAGTTTGACTTTATCAATGAATGATTTGGTGAGTTTGACTGACTTGCTATTATCCATAGACCACCTTAATAAAAATCTCATGTAGACACCATGTAGACACCATGTAGACAGATTATTTAAAACCAAATAAAAATAGAAAAATCTGAATACGGCTTAATATACTTGATTTTAAAGGGATATTAAAGGATTTTAAAAATTAAGAGAAGACGTTAAAAGTGCTTTATTTAGGACTGAAAATCCTCGTGTCGGCAGTTCGATTCTGCCTCTGGCCACCATTAATAAATGCTTTATAAACGAAAATGGAAAAGTTTATAGAGCACTTACGCAAAACCTCAGCAATGGATAATTAATAAAGGAATACGAATGAATTGGACCAATGTACTAATTTGCGGAACTATTGGTGTCGCATGTTCAGCTGTTAGATATTTTATTTCCAAACAAAAATCAACAACCATTTCAATACTTGCTTTAATCGCCCTGCCAGTCACGCTCTACTTGCTTAGCCCATATATTTCGAATACAGTCAAAGTGTCAAAGCTTGAGGAAAAGTATAAAGAAAATCCACTTTTAAATACTATTTCAAAAAAACATCCAGAGGAATTTAAAGAGTTCATCAATATCTCTAAACAGGCTGAATATAATCATGAACCGTCAACAACCATAGATGCTTACACTGTCTCTTTAATCAGGCGTGTTTTTAGCAAACATCTTAATACAGCTTCCGATGAAGCAATTTTCAGGTTAATAACTGCCCAGCGCGATATTTATCAAATTTTACTTAAAGAACATCCCGAAGACATTGTAAAAATTGAACTGAATCAAATAGATGATTCGGTAGTCCATTTAGAAGAGTTGTATCCCCATTTAACGGAGAAAATACAGAAAATAGAAGAAGAAGTAATTCTCTCAGAAAATACATCAAAGACTCCTATTGATGACACACTCGCCAAGAAAAAATTAGCCATCATTTATTCTAATCTTGAGAAACAATTTGGCGAGCAAAATGTATTTATGACTTTTACCCTGCCCAAATCTCTCCCTGCGGCAACGTCTGAGCAAATAATTTTTTCCTATTACCAGGCCTTGCTAGATTGCGGTAAAGAAGATACTGCATTGATTGTTAAATATACTATGGCCGCCTAAGAGGAAACCCGGTTGTCGCGCAAGGCGCCAACCAGGCTACGCGGCTTATTATTCAAGTAGCCTGGTTGGCGCATTGCGACAACCGGGTTTTTCAACTTTGGCAGCCTAATCTCCCAATTTACAGGAGGACTTCCCTTCCTGATGCATTGATCAATGCTGGAAAAAGCCTCAGGAACTCGATTTTTAAAAATCGAGAGTAAAAAATAGATTGCCCCAGGAGAAAAATATAACTTACCTGGTTGTCGCGCATTGCTACAACCGGGCTACCTTGCTTGTATTTTAATATATTTGTATGGAAATTTCGGAATAGCATATTGGATTTCTCGGATTAATTTAATGGATATCTCGGGTTAGCACCCCTGGATTTTTCGGGATAAATAAGCCTCCGCCCACCATGGAAAATGCAATTAGAAATCGATATTGGTATTATACCCACTCAGTTTTGACTATCTGAGCTCCTTTATGCCCAACTACCAGGATATACAAGCCACGCTTCATCCATTTGACGAATATAAACGATTTAAACCATGGTATTGGATAGCCAAGGATGACCCATTAATGGCTCAGTTGCGTCTAGCTTTTCCTGACGCTGGCCTGCCCCCCATTTCCAGGAAGACTTCCCCTCCTGTGTATTGATGAATGCTCGACAAGACACAGGAAATTTCCATTTTTTATGAGCATGTAAACCCGGTTGTCGCCAAGGCGCCAACCAGGCTACGCGGTTTATTGCGACAACCGGGTTTTCAGCCTACCCCCCAATTTCCAGGTAGACTTCTCTTCCGGATGTATTGGTGAATGCTGGAATATTGCCAATCACAAGGTCTTTTGACCAGCTGATGCTTAACCGGATTATAGTGAATATAATCAATATGGGTTTTCAAATCGTCTTCATTTCGGATTCGATGCTCCCAAAAACGTCTTTGCCATAAAGAATATTCATTCCGATCATTTTTTGACAAAATCACGCCTGATTTAATCATTGCCTTGGAAAAATAGGTCTTTATCAACCGCCAACGTAAGGAATAATTAAAATCAGTGGCAGGTAATTCCCAAACCACATGAAGATGATCGGGTAATACTACCATTGCATGCGTTTTAAACGGGTATTGGTGCCGTACCCATCGGAAAGATCGTGTTAGGAGATTACTATGCAGAGTCAGGGCACAGGAATTTCGATTTTTTAAAGTAAGAGTAAAAAAATAGATTGCTCCGGGAGAAAAATCACGCCGATATTGTACCACTTGTATTCCTTTATTAGCGGGTTGGTGGTTTGTAATATAATTTAGAAAAATATAACCTTCAAGAAACCCCCAGGGCTGCCTATAATTAAATCCTCGTAGCCTGGTTGGCGCGTTGCGACAACCAGGTTTTTCAACGTTGGCTGCCAAATCCCCATTTTCCAGGAAGGCCCTTCCTGATGTATTGAAGAATGCTGGCCAAGGCACAGCATGAGAACCCGGTTGTCGCCAAGGCGCCAACCAGGCTACGCAACCAAGCAAATATGAATTTTTTTAGAACATGTCTATACTCAATATATATATATCCTGAGATTCTTGGTTGGTGTTATGGGGGATAATGCATATTATTACGGTCCTCTCAATAAAAATAACGCAACAAGGCTTCTTGAAGAGGCAACCGCCTTATTATTATCAGATGCACAGAATTATCAAATCAGAAGAGAATTTGATAACAATAATCACCTATTGGAAGTGACTATAGCCGCCAACAATTCCAAGACTTATCCTTTAAAAAAATTATTGTCATTGGCAAATTTGGAACATATTACAATTGATGATGCTACCATACAAAAATTTAATGATTTTTTGAATGAAAATACTCCCTCTTGTCCTCCATCAATTTTAGAATATGGTAATGTCGAAGCATTGACTGATGACAAACTCGCTGAGATGAAAAAAAACAATCACATCGGAAAAGATTTGTTAAATCTGCAGAATGGTGAGCTTAAAGCGCTAAACCAATATACTCAAGACGCAATGTACCGCGATATTAATAATCTTTTATCGGGATCAATTGAACGATTAGACAAATGTTCGGATAATTTTTTAAAAGAAATTTTTCTTACCAGTATGATTTCGCTGTCAGCTCTTAATAAGCCATTAGAACCATTAGAACCTGGAGAAGAGGCAAAAACATACAGGACCATACGAGGTGAAAAAAGTGCAAAATTTGCAAAACAGGCAGATGCCAATAGAGAGAAATCAGACGATCCATTTTTGTTAACGCAACAACGAATCCTTAGCACGACAAAAGGAACACAGGTTGGTTGTCATTATTTAAATGAAGACAGGGAAATAATTATTACCTATCCCAATGCCATGGGTAAAGATATTAGTGGTATTTCATATTACCAGGGTGAGGGTGAAATTCTTATAGCAGGACAGGATGCTGAGTATACCCTTACATTGAGAGAGGAATCGCCAGGCAAGATAGTTGAAGAATATACAGCAACCCAGATGAGGGTACTGAAAGATAGCCTACGCGAAATGAAAGATTCAGGGGATGAGCAGCAAGAGTCAAATGACATCAATGAAGACGCTTTTAAACCCTAACTTTCTTTTTTAATCTGATCCAACAATAAGAAAACCCGGTTGTCGCGCAAGGCGCCAACCAGGCTACGGGTTTATTTTAATTCCATGTAGCCTGGTTGGCGCATCGCGACAACCGGGTTCATATTACTCTCTTTAAAGCGTGACCAGTTTTATCCCGGTAGCGCCATTCATATTTGTGCCGGTTAAAGTGCAATTGGTTAAATTGCCATTAGGAGCCACTTCGCATTTGGACACGATATAATTTGCTGGATGTGTGATATAGGCCAGCGTTTCTTCTGCATTAAATGCGATATACCGGGAAATCAGCAAGAATAGAGAATTTTTCTCGAAACCCAGACAGCTAATCAGGCCAATACCAGGGAGGAATATCCAGGAGTGATTGCCCAGGAATGGTGGTTTGTCCGGTTTGTTTTTCAAGCGCTATAAGATGACATTCCGGATATTGTTTTAAACTATTAATCAGTAAATCAGCATGAGAAACAACCCAAACCTGTGTTTTTTCGGATACATGTAATATAAGTTTCGCTAAAGCTGGCAACAGGTCAGGATGCAAACTGGTTTCAGGTTCGTTTAGAATCAGTAGCTTTGGGGGCCTGGGGGTTAGTAATGCCGCAACCAATAATAAATAACGTAATGTTCCATCGGATAATTCTGCACAGGTCAGTGGTCGCAATAAACCTTGTTGAGAAAGTCCTACAGAAAGATAGCCGCCTTCGTGTCTGGTTATAACCAGTTTTGTTCCTGGAAAAGCATTACTAATCGCTTTATCCAGCGCCTCACTATCACCAATTTCTTTAATTGTCTGTAGTGCAGCAGCCAAATCATCCCCCTCATTACTCAAAATGGGGGTACGGGTCGCAATTTGCGTTTTTCGAGCGGGTGATTCTCTGTCACTACGAAAATGATCATAAAACCGCCAGTTGCGTATAAACTCACGCACATAGATAATTTCTGGTGTCTCTTTTATATTACCAATCTGAGAAAACAGACTTTCAAACACATTGAGATGTTGATCAACGACTTCCCAGGTTCGTGATGAGCGAACTTTTACGATTGGCCCCACTCTGTCCACAAGCAGACTTGCGGGTCTTAGGCAAGGGCCTGCCCAGATACACTCCCTCTTGATTTCTGGATCTAATGAAAATACAGAGCTTGATGGTGCAGGTAAGCCCAGTGAAATAGCATAGCCTAATTCCGGTGTTGAAAAACCAAGCCGCATGCGCACCGCTTTTTTACGTACACTGCCTTCAATCACTGCCTCAGCTTTTTGCATTGCTTTAGACAATGTTTCAGGGCCCGCCCAAAAAGTGGAATTTAAGCCCCCTTCCTGAGCCAGGGCTTTAACGACCCCGCCAGTTACTGTTTGTGAAAGAAGGCGAAGCGCTCGATAGATATTCGATTTACCACTTCCATTGGCACCAGTAATCACATTGAGTTGGCTCAAGGGTACTTTCAAATCTAAAATTGAACGATAATTGTTAATTGCCAATACTGAAATCATTAAATTAAACCCGATAAGATCCAATAAGATTATTGCAGCAGAATGGGCCGGTATCAATACGAGTTTCCAGGAGCGGGCTTTTCAACACTGATTTTATTGGCTTGTTGAATTTCGCTGATGGTATACTATTTCTCTTATTAATCAGAAAGCTAACCCTATGATGTTATCTCATTTAGAAATTGCCCTGCGTCTTTGTCTGGCTGGGGTCTTGGGTAGCGTTATTGGTATGGAACGCGAACGCGTTCTTTGGGCTGCTGGTTTGCGTACTCATATGCTGGTATGTGTGAGTTCCTGCCTGATTATGATTGTTTCCGCTTTCAGCTTTTATGATATCCTGGGCACTCCTAATGTGATTCTTGATCCCTCTCGTATTGCAGCGCAGGTGGTTTCCGGTATTGGATTTCTGGGTGCTGGCGCAATTTTATTGCAAGGCAATGTGGTTCGCGGATTGACTACCGCCGCCAGTATTTGGACGGTTGCGGGAATTGGTCTTGCGGTAGGAGGCGGGCTTTACCATGCTGCACTTGTTGCCACCTTCATTATCCTTGTTATTCTATTGGTCATTAAGCCTCTGGAAGAGAAATTTAAAAGCAAGAAAACAAGCTGCAGTTTAACTTTCTATGCCACACAGTCTTCAATCAATTACGAAACACTGTTAAAAACACTCGACGAAGGAATTGATACCCACATTAGCCAGTTTATTGTTCAGCCTGGCCAAATCCCGGGCTATGATGAAATACACATAAATCTGGTCAAAGTTAAAAAAGCCTTGGTGACTGACATCATCGATCGAATGAAACACTTGGATGCTATTAAAGATTCTGAAATTAAAGTCAAGTTTCATCATCCAGTTTCATTCAGATAATGAGCGCCCGAATTTGAATTCTTCTACATTTGGTATCCATCTTTCTGATTCATCTCAGCCACAATAATTTCGTGGAAATCATCCGATACCGCTTCGAGTAAGTCCTTAAAATTAGTCGCGCGATTAAATGCAAAAACAAAATTTAGAAGCCTTTTTGAGAACAACTCGGTATCCTCAGGCAAGCTGGCAATTTCGATGGATTTCTCTATATATTTATTAAGACTTACAGGATCAGGATTTAACTTATCCCAAAGACTTGTATCTAAATTTTCTTTGAGCAGACTAATAATTTTCTGTTGCCTATCATGGAAAGATAATGCCGTATCTTTTGCAATATCATCAATAGCGTGGATTAATTGTCTGGCTTTAATGATATCGGCATTATCTGTTTGATAATCTTTTTCTCCTTCAAAATCATATAATACATCATACTGATAAAGTATTCCGCTACCAAGCTTATCCTCATCCTCGATTTTTGAGTATTTCATCATGCGCTGTAAAAGATTTTCGTCCTTACTACCGAGACGACTCAGAAACCAGGAAAGGGGTTTCTCAGCCAAATAGAGTGGGTTCTTGCTGCCACTTTGCATTTCCCAGTTCAGAACCAGGAGTTTAATTTTTGCGAATGATTGGGTGACATCAGTTGGATTTTCCAGGTCTATTGCCTTAATGATTTTTTCGATATTTTCAAGCATCCATTCATTGCCGCCCGCCTCTTTAGGATACTTCCTGAGTTCCTCAATAATACGCAAAGCGATATCCCTGTTTTCTTTACGCTTTTCCGGATCGATTCTAATAACTTTCAGCTCATCCTTCATTGATGCTGCCGAGTGGGTTTCTGGAACCTTTAACATGGATGGCTTTTTAGGCACATTATTTGTTATAGGAGCAAGAAATTGATTCACTTCCGGCACCTTGGAAAGTGCATCAAGGTAATTTAGGAAAATGAAGGATGTAGCCAGATTATAAGGTGGATTACGGAATATTCCTATAATTTTCAATGTATCCTGATTATTCCTGTTTTCTGGCTTTTCCAGTTTGTTAAGGTCCAGAGCTTTCTTTAAATACCGGGCTAATCTGGGCGTAGAGGAATAAGCAGAGAATATACCCTTGCTTTTCAAAGCGTCCTTTAAAATCGATTCGATAGACTCCGGCGATGCGCTGTTTATTGTTTGGATGAGATTAATAGCTTCTTCTCCCTCCGCTTTTTGCTCCTCGGTAAGACTCTTAAAATAAGCAGTAAAATCACGTAAGGGCCTTCCCGCCAGTGCATCTCGAATAGTATCCCTGGTGAATCTATCCTCCATGATGAAAGAACTAGTTCCTGCTAGTTCTCTCTGCCAATCAGCCACAGCAAGATCACTGAGAAACCATGCCAATTGCTGGAGAACCAATTGCTTGGGTGTCTTAACCCCTTCCAGGATATCCCAATGCTCGATGAGATGTTTAATGCCTACAAACGTTCTTGATACTTGTACAGGATCTCCTTCAGGATCAATTTCTTTGACTATTTCAATAATATCTTTAATTAAATCCGATTTTTTCCCTGCCGGATTTTTAGTTAATTCACTATTTAAAACTTTTAATAAAAGCTCTTTATGAAGGAGTCTGTTTTCTCTATCTATTTTCAACTCAACAGGGGAAATTTGTGCTGAGGTATCCGCTTTTTTATTAGGAAATTTCTTTTGGTCTCTCAGCTTTGACTCTTCATTTCGTTGATTCTGATGAAGCGCATCGATTCTTTGCTTTAACTGGTCTTTAAAATAGTCTTTAGCTTCTTGAGTAATCTCGGTAAATTGAGCATCATTTTTAACCAGCTTTTCACAATCGGTTAAGCATTGGCTCAAACTGGCGGGATTTAATTTTGAAGCGATATTTAAGTGGCTTTGTGCCTCTTTTAATATTTCAGAAACGACTTTAATCTTTTCTTCTTCACTTAATCTTGAACCGTTTACAGTATGCAGAAATTCTATAATTACAATTCCTATTTTTTCTTCAATATTTACACGGGTAGGCATCTCATTACCATGCCAATTATAATAACTTCGTCCTTCAATCGCTTCACTCAAAACTTCCTCCACATTTTCGCTATTCACTTGAGGAAGATTCTTCAATTGTGATAATAGTGTTGCCCCACTGCGCTCCACTAACTGAGCCTGAACGATTTGTGTTGCAATTTTTTGTTGAATTGTTTCGATTATTTCCATTGGTTACCCCCAAATACAAATCTATTTTTAATTATAGTCTTCGGGTAACCTTTAAGAATCAGAGAGTCTTCATCAAACTGTGTCATATCTTGTCATCTCGAACGCAGTGAGAGAGCTCCGACTGCTGGCACAAACCAGGATTAGGGAGATCTCTCACTGCGTTCGAGATGACGGCGTGCCGGTGAGTTATGATAATCAGCTTTTAAAGATAACTTATTTAAGGTTAATATGTTTCGGTTGTTAAATGCATTAATAGTAAAAAAGGAGTTTGTTTTATGCTTCGTTCGTTCATGCCCGCTTTATTGGCCCTTGGATTATCAAGTCCTTCAGCTTTAGCTTCCCCCGATTCCATGATTATTCATAACACAACCAATCTGATATCCAATGCATTTGTGGATGAAATGCCTGGTCCAAGACCCACTCTACCGCATTCTACAAGTAAGGTCTCATGGTTCATCGTCCAGGGAGGTTGTCGGAAGCATAAAACAGAAGCTTGTCCTGCAGTGTTTAAAATGGCTATTGATAAATCCAAACCCATCGTAGTCGGTACTCTCTATATTGATATTATCACTGGAGTAATTACACCCGTACATTTGGAAGGCAATGGTTTTACAATAGATGTAGATGCTCCCGGAGAAATTACTATTTCTGAAGGTTAACACGCTAAGTTGCAGGGTTTATAATTAACGCCCTGCATTTTACAACCCAATTAGCTCATATATTGCACTTTAGGTATTGCCAGTTATCTGCTACTCATATACCTTTCCAGCTGACATTTTATCGAATCAATATTCCTGTTAAAGAATTAAATGACAAGAAAGATTATTCATATTGATATGGACTGTTTTTATGCGGCCATTGAAATGCGTGACTTCCCGGAACTGGCCAATAAACCGCTTGCAGTCGGAGGAGACGCCAGACATCGGGGAGTAATATCAACTTGTAATTACATTGCCCGCAAGTTTGGCGTGCGTTCGGCGATGCCAACAGCCCAGGCGCTTAAGCTATGCCCTCAATTGGTTCTTCAACCGGTGCGTATGGAAATTTATCACCAGGAAAGCCAGTATATTCGCGCCATATTTGCGGACTACACCAAACTTATTGAACCTTTATCGCTGGACGAAGCCTATCTGGATGTCACTGAATCCACTCAATGCCAGGGAAGTGCTACCTGGATCGCTCGGGAAATCCGGGCACGAATTTATGAGACAAGACAACTGACTGCCAGTGCCGGCATTGCCCCAAACAAAAGTCTGGCAAAAATAGCCAGTGACTGGAATAAACCGGATGGCCAAATGGTGATTCGGCCAGAGGATGTTTCCTCTTTTGTACTTAGTCTGCCAGTGCGCAGGCTCTTTGGAGTAGGTCCTAAAATGGAGGAACGGCTAAAAGCCCTCAACATCAATACTTGTGCTGATTTACAGCAATATTCTTCAGAATATCTGGCAATGAAATTTGGCGTAATGGGCCAAAGGCTTTATGACTTGTGCAGAGGCATTGATAATCGCCCGGTCAATCCCGAGCGCATTAGAAAATCCATCAGTGTCGAGGAAACCTATTCCAGGGATTTAGCGGATATCAGCGCCTGTCTTAATGAGTTACCTGCACTCATTGTGCGCCTTGAAGCCAGAATACAACGCAGTGGAGAACAATCCAACATTCACGGGCTGTTCGTAAAATTAAAATTCAGTGATTTTCAGCAAACTACTGTTGAACGTCTTGGTCAAAGAGTTGATGTTGACATATTGCATCAATTGATGGAGGAAGGATTTGCCAGAAAATATAAGCCTGTGCGCTTATTAGGGATAGGCGTTAAACTCAAGCAGGAAAAACCCAAGGGAAACGTCCAACTGCCTTTGTTTGGCTTATAGAATAAGGGACTTCACAATAGCTTTTTACTCCGTCAACGGTATAGAGAGAGTTACGGGAAACTAATATAGTTGTGCTACAATGTGTACATGTAAATACAAATTAGAGAATCTGATGGCCTCAACAACAATGACTATTCGACTGGAACCCGAAATGAAGGATCGTTTAGATAAGTTGGCTGAATTTACTCATCGCAGCAAATCTTTCTTAGCTTCCGAAGCAATAAATGAATATCTAAAGGCTCATGAATGGCAGCTTGTTGAAATAAAAAAAGGTATTGCAGAGGCAGATGAAGGCCAACTTATAGATCATGAAAGCATCCTTGATTTCTGGGAGAACAAGAAGAAGTGAGAATCAAATGGACTAAAGGTGCGCAAAGCAATTTAAACCAAATCGAAGACTATATCGCACAGAATAACCCCAAAGCAGCAGTTGATATCGTAATAAAAATCATTAAAACGGTTGGAATGCTTTCCGAGAACCCCACTATGGGTAGAACAGGTCGGATTTTCGATACACGCGAATTAATAATTAATGGAACTCCATTTATTGTTCCTTACAGAATTAACTCCGGGCAAATTGAAATACTAAGAGTATTACATGGCTCAATGAAATGGCCAGATTCTATCTAGCGTAACCTTGATGCAGCGCCGCATCAAGATTACATGGTTCATTATAGTTAGCAAAGTCGCCAGGCTGCTCTATTAAAAAATAATTGCCAATCCTTGCGCATCAAATAACTCAGGATTTTCTTTTTTAAATTCTTCAATCGAATGTTTAAGCGCAAGATTGGGTATCAATAATTCTTCAATGGTTTTGCCCTCAGGTATCGGTTTTCGACTTATTGGTGAGATACCATCTCGTTTTAAAGCATCCTTAATTGCTGACAATTCATAGGTTTGCCAATCCACAATAAATATGGTGGGTTCTTCCATGACGTCTTGTGTAATGGGACATTCAAAGGATTTGGGGATCGTTTTTTGAGTTCCCTGGGGTTTAGTGGCTGCTGCAAATATTCCTATTGTAGACGCTAAACTGGCATTATTATCTTTCAAACTATTCGCTAATGCCGTTTCCAAGTCTTTTTCATAATTACCCGTACTATAAACAGGACTGATTTTGGTAACATTGGAAGAAGTAGCCTGGCTCGAAGTTGTACTTTGATGCTCTGGTTTTAAAGTTGTTGAAAAAACACAATCAATTGCTTTCTTCAATTCATTTTTATTTACAAAGCTGTTTATACTCGTCTCTGCGATAAAAGCATTTTGTAGCATTGCATTTCATAGTCCACATTTTGATGATTAAAATACTTGTGTAGCCATAGATTTAATGGTTTCATGTCGTTGTATAAATATTCATAATTATCTTTTCCCTCACTCCAGCGGGTTGTAAAAATAGGTGCAGTAACTACTTGATCCACGTTATTAATTTTTTGAATTAAACTGAGCACATCATGATTTTTTAAATTTTTATCTAAAGTTTGTAGATGATTTGATTCAAAATAAAGACCAACTTCAGTGATTAGGTAGTCTCGTGATTTCTTTATATAAAATCCAGTTAATGAAACATGGATTTCCTTGGAAAATTGATTTGAAAAATGTCTGGATCGTCTGCAGTATTTATCAAAACAGGTTTTTTCTTCTGGATTCAATTTGCTTTGAAGCAATAACTCTTTAATGACAGACTCATCTACTTTAAAACGAGGTGTAGTATCGCTATTAAATAAAAGCGGTAATCCCAGCATCGCTCTAATCCCATCCTCAGCGCTTTCTTTAATTTCAGTTATTGAACCTTTTTTTATAAGTGATAGTAATTGCTCTTCTGAAAGTGGTATTTGGGGCCTTTTAAGTTCAAATGTTCGTGTGGGTTTCGAAGCCAATGGATCGGGCTGCACTATTGAAGCAAGCATTGAGGGAAAATCACTGATCAAAAAACCAGTTTTATTTGGCGAAGATTGGGGTGAGTCAGTTTCAATGCTCATTTCACATATGCTTGCATCTCTGTTTATCGGTGAGACGCCAAGAGAATCAGGAAACAGAGGACCTTGATAATTTCTCTTTTGCCAGGCATCAAAATAGTCTTGTAAATCCCCCAAAAAATTATAAAAACATTCATGAAAAGCAAAACTAAATCCATCTTGAACATCCAGTGAAAGTTTTTTTATAATCGTTAGTTCAGGTTCGTCCCCATAAATCAAGCTACAGCAATAACGATTCATTTCAAATAATAAGGCGTTATGAGCCGCCAAGTGCAGAATACCCGATATCTCAGCTGATTCTCGGGAGCAAATAAAGTTAATCGCCTCATCCTCTGTCAGAGGCTTCAGGTCAGGTAATTCACTGATTCGATTGCCTTCCTGACCTGTTGTACGATCGTAGATGTCCCCAAAGTGACTTAACAGATCCTCTCGATCCGGGGAGTTGCCAGCGCCTATCTGAGAAAATTTAGGAAAAACCCCATACAAAGTTTCAGAAGCGGTATGACGATAGCTAATTTTAATTGTTTTTACCCCCCTCTTTTTCGCTTCCTCTACTATGGATACTAAATCAGCACCAGTTTTCGTGCCATCTATATAATCTTCACAAAGAACATCATCTTCTTTAATTCGTTTAATCTCGATTTTTTGATTATATAAAGCAATGAGCTTAATAAGGGCATCATCATCCAAGTTAAATTTATAAGAATTAATCATAGTTGTGCTCCGTTTAAAGTAGATTATCAGCCGTAGGTTTGCTTTTGCTGATAAAGTGGTTACGCTTCATGCTGAGTAAAAAAATGATTGCTAAATGGTCCTTTTGTTTCTTTTGGAATTTGGCTCATTTATTTTCTAGTAGCAGCGATTTCGACAACATTGATTATAAAATCATCAGATCGGTCTTGAGTATCCGTAAAAATACGGTATAACGGTAGAAAATGATGTTCTGAAAATGAGGGGTAACTTTGATGATTAGCTTATTGAGGTGTACACATTAGCTGCAAAATCAGGAGCATAACCATCTCTTGGTATATTACATTATAGGGTAATTCATTCCACCCACTACATGGCTCGGCTTTCCAAGTCACGTACCGAGTTCAAATAGTTATGTTTCGCTTTTTACTTTGGAAAGGTATAGATTGTTAGCAATGAAGGACAAGAGGGGAAACCACTAACTCTGCTTCCATGCTCCGGATTTTTTTATAATCTGAAAAAATCAGTTGCCGGTCTCCGGCTAAAGCAACAATGCCAATACTGCTTAAGTAATCCACTGTATGAGGAACTCGGTCGCCATTTTTGAACCAAATGTATTCATCCAGTAATGTGGGTAATTGATAAATTCCAGCCATCGCCTCGACATTGGAAATTATCCCTGCTGCAGGTGATTTTAAAAAAACGGGTACTACTGATTTTTTAAATCGATATTCCTTGTTTAGCACATCCCCATCAACATAGATTTCAACTAGTTTGTCAGCCTGACTGCTGCCTGTGGCTTCACGGGCAAATCGAACAGTGGGCCCGCCACATATTCTGGCGCCAGACTCTATAAGTCGCGGACCATTTGAGGTGAGCATGATTTCAGTGTGCGCGGCCCCCCAGCGGACGCCTAAAGCATCCAAAACCCTTTGAGTATAGGAAAATAACTCTCGATGGCGCATATCACAATAAGGCAGGAATTCAACATAATCAAAAACCGTTTTACGGCCATGAAATGATGTTTTATTGTATTGAATTAAATGGGCCAGATAATGCTTTCCATTAGCGCTCACTGTTCCTACGGCAAACTCTGTACCCAAAGCCTGTTCCTGTACAACCACCGTCTCACTGTTTTTACCCGTTGTTTTAGATGGCTCATGCAGCACTTTATCAAAAGCCTTTTTCCAATCCTGATTTGCATTAATATGAAAAACATTATCGCTGCCCGCGGATACAGGCGGTTTGACTATTAAAGGAGAATTACTCAGTCCATTGTTCTTAATCCAGAAGGCCACTTCTTTTTTTGATGCAGTGTTAACTGTCTTAAGAAAAGGAATCCCTGCCTCTTGCAATGCTTGCTGCATGAAGGCCTTATGCGTTCGATGAAGTGATTTTCCGGGATCATTTGCGAGATGGGGAGTTAATGCTTCAGTCAGTTTTTCCGCAAGGGGCACGCCGCGTTCATCTCCTGGGATAATAGCAAGCGGATTGAATTTTTTGAGAATCTCTGCAAGATTAGGCTGATCAGGAATAATTTCAATAAAATCTGGGGTCTGTACTTCGAGACCAAATCCTATCTCTTCCAGAGTTTCGTAGGTAATTGCAATGGCGGGTATGCCTCTGGATTTAAAAGCCGGAGCCAAATCGATTCCCGACGATAAAGGGTCAACGATAACAACCGGTCTATTCATGTATTCTCTCCTGATGCATCCTTTCAACAAAGCTCAATTTTATCAGCAAAAGAAAATGTAAAAGCCATTTTATTTACACTTCTTTGCATTCAAGGGGATAGCCGTTTGACGGTGAATCCCTGAGGTTCTGAGTGATATTCCCATACATCCGACAGTTCATCAAGGCGATAGCTGTAAAATAGAAAGCGTTGCGGTTTAATTGCAATTCCATAATAGTCAGGAGAAAGAGGGAGCGGGTTCTGTCCTGCGGTCTCTTCAATCTGTTTTCGCTTGTTTTCCAGTATCTCCTTATTCTTTATGGGCAGACCGGATGTTGGGGCATAACTGCAAAAACGAATTTGCGCCCATTTTGGATAGGCATTCCAGTAACTGGCATTGTCTTCTCCTGATAAAAAACGCGCCTCGCCTTCGACGATCACTTCTCGTGCGTGGCGTTCAAACCAGAATGTGAGGGAAACACGAGCATTGTTTTGTATTTCCTGCACTTTTCTTGTGATTTTCTGCGTAAAGAAAAGCAGCTCTTCCCCGCAAATTTCGCGAATAGCAACCACACGGCCATGACCGGCGCCATTTAAACCCTGAGTGGATAAAACGGCATGCCGAGCATATTGCGCTCCGGCAGATGCTTCTTCGTCCAGCCATTTTTTTAATAAGTCCAAGGGTTGATGATCCGTCATTGGAATGTCTTTACTCACTCGAATTCTCTTTAAATAGCAAATTATTTCATTTTAACCCAAATTTAACCTGATGATTATATTTAAATATTAAGATTAAATTAAATCCACTTAGATCATTTTATTTACAAGTCAATTCCATTTGATTTACAATTGAACAGATTTTTCAGGAGGAGATAGGATATATGACGACATCAAATAAAACGCAATTCACAATAAACCCGGGCAGCGATTCAAGGCCCTTGCAAAATGCTTTATTGCAAATGAAGCTAATCACTTGCAAACAGATTAAAAGCGATCCTCAGCGAGATAAGCTATATTTTGAAACCTCTGATACTCAGCTCTATGTAGTATCTAAGGATAGTGATTCGTTTCTCTATTATCGCGGCATATTGTTAGCTGTTACATCGGGAAATGAAGCGACTCAAATCTACATTTCTGCTTTGCAAAAACTCTTCACAAATCAGATTAGCAGCAAACTAAAATCTAGCGCAGCCTATCTTGCCCAGAGCATGAATAGCTTTTTGAATGAAGCTTCCAGAGTAAGCAGTGGTTCCCACATCGGCAATAGGAGAAGCCTAACAGATAAGGAGCAGGAAGAACTGTCACCTTATCTATCCCAGATTCTGAAAGTTGAAGAAGCGCCGCAAAAAAACTTTTTCAAATTAATCAGAGAGCAGCGCATTCAAACACACCAAGGGTCTGAGCAATCGAGTTTCTCTAATCCTTTTTTGGAAAAAGTCTGCTATTTATTTTCCAAAGGAATTTCAGTAGATGAGTTTCTGTCTCTGGACGAGCAGGAACAAATAGGTTTTGCCTGTCAGGCAAAACAGGTTCTTGCTTTGAATAGTAATGGGTTAGAATTCAAAGAGATTATAAAAATGGGCGTTAAGGGCTTGCTCGAACTTAGAGAGAGTCTGGGCTCTGAAATTTATAGAGTAGGAACCGCGTCAATCCAGAATAAATGCATTCAGGGGAGGACTTCCTATTCCGATAATCACAACTCCCCTTCCCCATTTTAATGCTTGTTTATCAGGCTAATCCTCTGCTCAAGCGGGATTCACTCTCTTGCTACAATGAATGAATCCTGCCTGCATGTTACTGATCAATATGGAATTTCAAGTGTAAAAGAACTTCCTTGCCCGCTGCCTTTGGATTGTACTCGCAGTTCACCGCCAAGTTCACGTGCTAATAGAGCACAATTATGCAGTCCATAGCCATGTCCTTCTTTTTTAGTCGTAAATCCAAAAGAAAAGATTCGAGTTAAATCATCCTTCTGAATGCCTATACCATTGTCACGTATTGTAATGCAGACAAGAGATGGAGAAGTTGTTTCAACTTTGATAATCAGACGTTTTTCATGCTTCTCACCAAGTGTCAGGGCATCGATTGCGTTTTTGATTAGATTAATCATGATTTGCTGAATTTTGGTCCTTACCGAAATAATTGGGGAAATATTGCTATATTGACGTTCTACATTGATACTCGCTTTTCGCAATCGATTAGCATATAAGAGGAGAATATCCTCGATCAGTTCCTCAAGGTCTATCGTTTCCCTGATCTGGGAGCTTGCCTGACCGGAAGATTGCTGCATGTCAATCACCTGATTTACATGCGTGAGATTATTATTAAGCTGATTTAATTCCTCACTCATCTTCACCTTTTCATTTTCCAATTGCTCTATCAGTTTTTTAAAATAAGGTATAAACAGCTTGCCGCGCTCATCGTCCTTCAAATACACATCGAGATGCTCCTGATTTTCCTCCAGTATGGACAAAAGCTTGGGCAGCTGGACTACATAGCTCTGCTGAGCGGCCTCCGATAACATAGCTACAGAAGTATTAACACTATTCAGCACATTCCCTACATTATGCAGAATACTGGTGGCTATTTCCGCGACTCCTGCCGAGCGCGAGGTTTCAATCAAACGTGTTTTGGCGCGATCCAGCTTCATAACCATTTCATTTAAATGGCTCTGCAATTCACCGATTTCATCCCGAGTCAGAATAGGCAGCATTGGAGCTAAATGGTCATAATCAATTTTTCCTGCAAAATCACTTAATTTAATAATGGGTTTTGAAATAATATTTGCCAAAAATATACTCAATCCAAGCGTAATCAGGATAATGACCGCATTCAATATCAATAACAAATTGAATAAGGCAGTGGAAGCAGCAATGGTTTTCTCCCTTTCCTCCTCCAGAAGGGTGCTTTCCTGAACCAATACCATGTCAATAAATTCATTCAAGCTCTTTTCTTTTATTTCAAGAAATCCTTTCTTTACAGTAATCTCTGTTACGGGTCTCTTTCTTTCACCTGCTAAAAATAGATCCAGTGCTGCCAATACTAGCGTATCCCGCAGTTGATTAAGTTTTTTACCATTTTGATCTGCCGAAGCGGGTTCATATTTCTGATATATTTTTTGCTGATCTTCAAGCTCCCCCAAAATAGATAGAAATTCATCTTTGGTCATCGACAAATGCTCTCTATCTCTTTTGCTTAAACTTTGAGAAAATTTTTCGTCATAACTCATAAAAAAATGAATCTTCATAATTAAATTTTTCATAGTTAGCAAGGCCTCCAAACGAGGAACAGTTCGTTCGGTTATTACTAGAAAATTTTCTTTAACATCCAGATAACGCGCTAATAGAAACAGATTGACCGGTATAAATAAAAAGGCGACCAGCAGCATACTTAAGAGAATTTTGTGACGAATACTCATTTTATTCTCAGTGATTTGGATTGAGACTTAATAACAGCCTCCCCCACCTGCTGACCCATTAGAAAACCTTGCTGGGCATCAATTGGAAAATGGATCCCTCCCCAGACACGACTGGAACTGGCCTCATTCGCTTTTTTCCACCACTGCTGTTTATTCCCAGGAAAATAATAAGACAGAATCACTGCCGCTGTGGCTGAAATACCAGAGTGTCCCGCCGGATAACTGGGATGATTTGGAGTGGGCATTACTGTATTGATGGATGGATCAAGCATAAATGGCCGTCTTATCCAATAAGTATATTTGGTGTAAAATAAAGTGATTACTTGGTCAGCAATACCCATTGCCAATACTGAGCGAACCAGCAGCATTTTGGAGAATGAAACGTGCTCGCTTTCCATGTACTCATTGGCAAACTTTAACCAAATTCCAGGCGGCGTGATAGTGGAGGGATTTCCTGCCCAAAAAACGACAGCTTTCGTTTGCTCAGGGCTTATATTCTTTAAAGCCATTTCGGTCTGTTTTAACTGGCTCTGCCATTCCGTTGAATCAGGCTTTGGGGGAGATTTGGAAACATACTGACTGGGAGAGCTGATTACCCAGGTTTTCCAGGATCCTGTTTCCTGACCAAAATAAGGGGTAGTTCCTTTCCAAAAAAGGGGACCTCTTTTTTCCGCTGACAATTTCTCCATTTTACTGTCGAGATCCATGCGTTTGATTATTTTATTTACAACCAGTTCTGCAATTCTTTCTGAGTAGGGATCTGTCTTAATCAGAAATTGAATCGTTGAGCAGTCTTCTTTGAAAAACTGGCAAAGAACCCGGGCTGAAACCACATCAAGACTCCCCATAAACTCTTGCTTTGCGTTATAGGATAGAAACGCGGCATCGCGTTGGGCAGTATACATATAGGCATAAATTTTTGATGCCGGGGCATCCCCCAGTTTGTTCGACTTAATCAGGCCAAACATCAGCTTATCCCATTTATTTAGTGAAGCTTCTGTCATCGATTGAGTAGATTGAAGGGATTTTATAGAAGCGAGTTCTTTATCGGTATATTCAAAATAAGTGGGCAGCAATGTCGACTGGTTAGCACGATAAAAATAAACAATAGCTAACACAGTAACAAGCAAGAGAGTAATAATCAGTCCAATTTTTTTCATATTACTCCTTAATGTTATTTTCCTGGTTCAATATTTTCTCAATAGCTTCTGGATGCTCCAGTAAGTAGGTAAGTTCCTCTGCCGGTAAGGGTTTGCTAAAATAAAAGCCCTGAATCTGGTTACAGTGATGCTTTTTTAAAAACACGAGCTGCTTTTGTGTTTCGACTCCCTCGGCAAGCACTTCAAGATCCAGACTGCGCGCCATCGCAATGATTGCGTGGATAATGACTTCATCATTACGATTTAACTGGATATTATTAATAAATGAGCGATCTATTTTAAGCCTGTTTAGTGAGAGATTTCTTAAATGATGCAAATTGGCATAGCCTGTTCCGAAATCATCCAATGCAATCTCAATCCCCATCTCTTTTAATTCATTCATTTTGAGAATGATCATTTCATTGATTATCGAGCTTTCACTGAGTTCAAGCTCAAAATACTTAGGGGCCAGTTGAGTTTCCTGCAAAATGGTTCCTATTTTTTGTACAAAATCGAGCTGGCTTATTTGCTGTGAAGTAAGGTTAACTGCCATTCGGATCGGCGGCAAACCCATTGCCTGCCAGCGCTTGTTCTGCAGGCATGCCTCTCTTATCACCCAGTCACCGATAGGAATCATCAACCCGGTTCGCTCAGCCAGAGGAATAAAATCAATAGGCAGCAGCATGCCTTTCTGTGGATGAACCCAGCGAATTAATGCCTCCACTGCCTCCAGTTTATGATTTTCAATATGGAATTGCGGCTGATACCAGACTGTAAACTCCTTATTATTAACGGCCTGATAAAGATCCGATTCCAGTTCCAATTGCTCAAATACTTTATCATTCATCTCTTTTGAATAAAATTGATATTGGCCGCCACCCAGTTTTTTTGCGTGATACATTGCCGCATCCGCATTTCGCAGTAGTTCATCTGCCTCTTCTCCATCCCCTGGATAAGTGGCAATACCCATACTGCTGGAGATACTTAAACTGCGATTGGCAATAGTCATTGGTTCCTTGATAATCTGTAATATTTTTTGTGCCACGGTATGAATGTAATCAATCTGTTTGAGCTCGGTAACAACAATGACGAATTCATCTCCACCCAGACGAGATACTGTGTCAAAAGCACGAATTGTGGGGAGTAAACGCTTCGCAATATGGATTAATAACTCATCGCCGGCGGAATGTCCCAGGCTATCATTGATGAGCTTGAAACGATCCAGATCAAAAAAAAGAATGGCAAAACTTATCTTATGGCGTTTGTAGGCAGCAATGGCCTGTTGAACTCTGTCATGCAAAAGTGCCCGGTTAGCCAATCCTGTCAGCATATCATGCGTTGCCTGATATTTTAATTCCTCAGTGCGCTCTTCTACAGCCTGTTCCAGCGATTGTGTGTATGCTTTGGATTCGCCAATTAACTTCCATTTTCGAGTCAGCGCATAAGCTAATTGTCTGACGGCGATGTGATCGAAAGGTTTTTTCAGAATCAGGAACTTATCACTATGGCCTAACTCCTGAATTGTCTCTTCCCAGCTATAATCCGAAAATGCAGTACAAATAACGACATGAATGTCGGGATCAATTGCCCAAATATTTTTTACAGTTTCAATCCCGTCCCATCCTGGCGGCATGCGAATGTCAACAAAAGCAAGAGCAAAGGGTTTACCTTCGTTCAGGGCTTTTTCAATCAGCGCAGCGCCGTCCTGGCCCTGAGTGGCAGTATCGATTTTAAAACGCGGCAAAATCAACTCATTGGCATTGACATTTTCCATATCAAATAATTGAGCGCCAAGATCATCCAAATCATTTTTGGCGTTTTTTGTTAGGATTTTTAAAAAGTCTTTATGGATTTCAACATTATCATCAATGACAATGATACGAAAATCATAATTATTATTGTCCATGCTTTTACAGTGCCTTCCAGGATATATAAAGTATAGTAATTGTGCAGCATTCTTTTGTAATCAATCGCTTAATCCCTGGATGAAATATAACCCAGCAGCTTATGTATTTTTTTCTCTATTGGAATTTCAATCACTGTCACCCCTTTAAAAGCAAGCGCCTGCTGAAAGGCGGTTTTAATCTCATCGATATTGGCGGCAAAAGAGGCCTCTGCGCCATAGCCTTTTGCCAGAGAAACCAGATCAAGACCAGGAAGATCAAGACCTGGAACATTGGGTGTATTCTCAAGTAATGCGAAGGACTTCAGTATGGCATATTCTTCGTTTCTTAATGCCAGAATGATGAGATGAGTCTGATGCTGCACGCCCGTCCAGATTGCCTGGAGTGAATATTGAAATGAGCCGTCTCCAATAATCAGAATCACCGGCCGATTACGACCGCTTTTTTGCTCAGCAATAGCCAGCCCCACTGCTGCAGGCATATCCCAGCCCAATCCTCCCGAGCTCATAGTATAAAAAGAATGAGGTTTAACGACAGTGCCCAAACCTGATTCCTGCAGATCATGAGTATTTGAAGGCGATTCCTGTACGAGAACATACTCTTCAGGGGCAATACCTGACAGGATATCGAACACCTGCTTTGCAGTCAGCGGGTAAGCCGGTTGAACCGTGAGCTGACTTCGTTCCTGTTTACGATTAGTGGAAAAATTCTGGTCGTTACCACGCTCTTTTACCTCATCTGATAATCCTTTTAAAGCAAGCAGGCTATCACTCACCAGACAATCTCCCACTGGTGCCTTGGCAGCCTCATAAGGATCATCAGTCACCTGGATCAGTCTAGCCTCCTCGGGTAAATAGTCACCGGCTATCCAGGGATAGTAGCGGAAAACAGGAGCTCCTATAACAATAATTAAATCATGGCCTTTAAGCATTTGGCTGAGCAAGCCTTTTGCCGACGGCAATTCGCCCTGATACAAAAGATGATCTTCTGGAAAAGACACTAATTCGGAAAAAGGTCCTTTCCATACTGGACAGCCCAATTTTTCAGCAAGTAAAACCGCCTCTTTCCAGGCATTACTGCGAGCAACATCGGCGCCATAGATCAAAACAGGGTTTTGGCTTTCATTAATTTTCCGGGCAAATTCAGACAATCGCTCCGGATCTGGCCCTACTATTCGAGATGTTGAACGAAAAACATCCACTTCATCAATTTCCTCATCCCACAAATCAAGAGGAATTGACAGAAACACTGGCCCTTGCGGCGCCTGTATTGCCGTTGCATAAGCCCGCATAAAGGCCGCAGGAACATCCTCAGGCCGCATCACCTCATAACTCCATTTGACCCAGGGTTTAGGCAAAATCGTCGACTCCACATTGGTGAGAAACGGTTCCATTAACAGCATTTCACGGGTTTGTTGGCCAGCCGTTATAATCAGCGGTGTTTTATTCAGATAGGCTGTCAGGATACAGCCCATAGCATTCCCCATGCCTGCACCTGTATGCACATTCACGAGCACGGGCTTGCCAAGACCTTGCGCCAGACCGTCGGCAATACCTACAACGCTGGACTCCTGCAAAGCCAGAATAAAATTGAAGTCATCTGGAAAATTGGCTAAAAAGGTTTCTTCAGTAGAGCCTGGATTGGAAACAAAATTGCGCAGATCCAGTTTGCGCAGAAGATCAAATGTAGCGTCCCTAACCGTTGGCATAGGATTTCTTCCCTGAGTTATTTCTAATTAGTATAGATTAAACGCGGTATCAAAGAACTACAGGCAGCATTTACAGAATTAATTTAATAGAAGAGATAAACGAGGATTGCTGCTCATCAGTCGATGCTGGTTTGAAATGAACAGGACCTGAATAGCGCATCACTGCATCGTTCTGCTCTTGATCATCCCCCAGGATTGCATTGAGACGTCTGATTTCAGACTGAGAGATAACGATGACCCAATCCTGTTCGCCAGCCCTCACCTGCTTCAGAAAAAAGTCGTTGAATTTAATTGGCGATTTCTTCTCATCCAGGGAACAAAACTCCTGGCTATAGGGTCTGAGGCTGTATATTTTCATAAAAATCTCTTTATCAGAATTCAGACAGGCTATTTCTCCTATCATTAAAAACTCAATTTCTCCCTGCTCATCGGGCTCTATGCAACTTAGCTGATCTGAATTGCACAACAACTCCATCTCACTTTCATAGCAGTTTTTTTTATTAAAACAGTACTTAAATACGCCCTGCTTGATGGCTGCAATGACCAGTGATTGATTAAATACGGGGTAGTTTTCGATGATGATATCGTCTGAAAAGGGCTTAAGCCTTAAATCTCGCTTAGCTTTTATCAAACTTAACAAAGTATACAGTTTTGTCATGTATCACGTTTTAGCCTGGAAATTTCGGGAGCGTTCATTAAACTGTATCATTACTCACCGGCACGCCGTCATCTCGAACGCAGTGAGAGATCTCCTAAATCTGACATGGCATGACATAGTTTAATGAACGCTCCCGATATTTCCAGGCTACTCCCAAAATAATTGCTAAGGGTTAATAGTAACAACCGAAACTGTCTTTACCAATGAACAGGCAATGGCTGTAGGCGCTAATATCCCGCACATACGATGCTCCCTGATAATTCAGGACAATTTGTTTAGCTTGCAAATGAACCTCAGGTGTAAAGTAGGCTTCTTCGGCCTGACACTGTTTTTTAATCAGCTTCCAGTCACTATTCTTCAAGGGCTGGGAAGTAAGTTGGTGGTTTCGGCAAACCTTGAGATTCAGCTCCTGGAAACTGGGCGGACTAATGATAGCATCAAAATTGGCAGCAGCAGTCTTCACCGCATTGTCTGCATCCAGAATCCCATGCCCACAAGGCTTGGAACCTGTGCATGACTTATTGCTGTCTGATGTTTTGCCAAATGGATGAGTTGTGGCATACAAAATCTGCTCAACTTTTTCAGGTGTAATCTGACCCTCGCTAATTGCATACACAAGCCCGGCGACACCCGCGGCATGAGGGGCGGCCATACTGGTGCCCTGATAAAAATCATAGCCGCTATGCTGATAGCCGCCGCCGGGTTTTACCGTGGATAAAATGGCTCCGGATCTTCCATAACGTGCATCGCCACCAGGTGCTGCAAAACTCACCCCCGGGCCATAGTTGGAATAATAGGCCCGCAAACCTTCAGGTCCAGTGGAAGCGACTCTGATTGCTCCATTACAAACACCCGGGGCATTATAGTGCTCCCACTCATTGTCATTTCCTGCGGCAACAGTCACCACAGCACCCTGATGTCTGGCAAAAAACATTGCCTCCTGTAAGGCTTCATCGCAGTGATCGACTTCTTTTCCAGGGCGCTCGTCCACACCAAAACTCATATTCAGAACTTTCGCTGGCCAGGGATTATGAGGAACACCGGGTACATCGCCACCCACAGCCCAATAGATTGCGTTGATGACCTGGCTTTCATAAAACATCCCGGAATCATCTGGTATTTTTAAAGCCAGAATTTTAAGCTGCTCGCCCACTCCTAGCATGGTGTCGCTGACAGCCGCTATGGTGCCGGCGACATGGGTTCCGTGATAGGAACCGGTTTCATCAGCCAGATTTCGATTGTTACCCGCAAAATTCCAACCCCAGATATTACCCTTTCCATCTTTCAACAAGTTATTTAAAAGAGCTGGATGTGCCTCTACCCCGGTATCCAATACCGCCACCACAATCGGGGGAGAGCTTTCTCCACTCGTATACATCCATGCGCCATCTCGTTTGTCTGGACCGCTCTCAAGCATAATACCGCCAGGTGCGGTAAACTCATCCCACTGCAAGCTATGATTAAGTTCGATGTCTGCCAGACCATCAGGCAAAGGCAATGGTTTAAAATGCCCTACTCTATCTTTGACTACATACAGAATGCGGGGATCTTTTTTCAAGGCCTCAATAGCGTTTTGCAATTCTTTTTCCTCTGAAAGACCGGCTTTGGAATGCGCACTGTGCAAGCTTAAGGAATACGCCCCGCCAGCTATCGGCTTTAAGGAGTCAATTGTCCAGTCTTTGGAAGACTGCAAATGCTGTAAAAGCGAGCTGGAGGAAACTGGCTCTTTATATTTAATGATTAACTTCAAAGAATCATTTTGAGCAAAACTGGAAAACGATAGGATTGAACCCAGTAAGACGGATGGTAATCGCATGAATATGCCTCCCTGGCATGTCATTTTTATAAGGGAAGTATCATCGCATGATAACAGGCAGTCTGCCAAGACTACAATCCATTTGCAGGACGTTTAACATCTAAACTACCTGACCTGCAGCCCAACCCGATGACCAGGCCCACTGAAAGTTATACCCGCCCAGCCAACCGCTGACATCGAGCACTTCACCAATAAAAAAGAGCCCTGGTACTTTTTTAGCCTCGAAGGTCTGGGAAGAAATTTCATTGCAATCAACTCCGCCCAATGTCACCTCCGCCGTTCGATAGCCTTCTGTGGCATTGGGCTTGATCGACCATGCCTGCAGTCTTTCGGCAACCTGCTGTAATTGTTTATGATTGAATTGTTTAAGCGGCTTTTCCAATACTTCAGGCTCATAAAAAACATCCAGCACGCGCTTGGCCGTGAATCGGGATAATACGGTTTTTAAGAAAATATCCGGCGAACTATGACGGGCCTGTAATAGTTCTTCATACAAGTTAGTCTGGGGTAAAAACTGAATATTTACTTCTTGTCCAGGAAGCCAGTAGGAAGAAATTTGTAATATGGCAGGACCACTTAATCCCCGATGAGTAAACAAGACATTTTCCTGAAAAGAAATCCTGTTACAACTCACGGAACCTTCCACTGAAATTCCAGTCAATTCAGCCAGGCGCTCCTTATCCTTTTCATGCAGTGTGAACGGTACAAGCCCAGCTCTGGTCGGATAAACATTCAAGTCGAACTGAGCGGCTATCTGATAGCCAAATGGGCTGGCTCCCAGGGTGGGAATCGACAACCCCCCGCTGGCGATAACCAGCGAGTCACAATGATAAGTTCCCTGCCCGGACACGACCATAAAATGTTGGTCTTTTTTCACAATAGAAGTAATCGAATGATTCAATCTGATATCGACATTATTTTTGCGGCATTCTGCCAAAAGCATATCCACAATTAAATGAGACTTTTCTTCACAGAAAAGCTGACCCGCCGTTTTCTCATAAAAGGCAATTTTATGACGTTTGACCAGCTCAATAAAATCCCATTGCGTGTAACGCTTGAGTGCTGATTTACAAAAATGCGGGTTATGGGAGATATACTGCTCTGGGCTGGCATATAAATTGGTAAAATTACAACGGCCCCCTCCTGACATCAGGATTTTTTTACCGGGCTTATTACTTTTATCGAGAATCAGCACGCGGCGACCGCGGGCTGCTGCTTCAATAGCGCACATCATTCCTGCAGCGCCAGCGCCCACGACTATCACATCCACTTTATTGATCATATTTTTTGACAACAACTTAAGTTAAATTTAACGAAATCGGCCAGCCTAAGCAGTTCCTTTTGTAAAAAGCATCCACTTGTTCCTGGAATTTTCGAGAATCCTCACTATCCTCAATGTGAAATTCCATTGCCTGATCTTCATTGCCATAATCAATAATTTCAGGCATTTGCAAATCATCCCGGGAAAAATCATGGATCTTATCCCCCCATATTACATTTTCTCGGCAATCGTATTGCCCAGACAGGGGTCCCAAATGCAAACTACGGGCTTTAGTAAGTCCCATGACCTCTCTTGCCATCCACACTGACGGCAGCGGGAATGCGCCGGGTACTATCACTTGCCGCCATTTACCGCCAGGAGCAAAATAACCCCCTTTTAGCAAGCAGCCATAGAGATATTTTTTTTGGTTAGAAGGAAGCTGATCATAAAACACTGCAGCGACCTCCGGGAGTAATGAGAAGCATATTGAGCCTTTGTTCAGACCGGTTTCAGAATTCGCGGCCACAAAGAGTTCATCATTCGTGCGAAAACCGCCGTTCTCTATCATCTCGGCGGGGGAAGTAGTGCATAAGCGATAAACAATTCTTCCCGGTAAAAAACTGCCCTCCATAACACGAGGGAAGTTTTCGCGCATTTTATCAGCCGTTTTTTTATGATGCTCCACTAACTCAATCACTTTCAATGGATCAGGCCGTGCGCCAAAGGTTTTAAAATCGGAACGCAAACCTTCCGGCAGTGTTGAAAAAAACCGCTGCCCCGACCAGATTGTATTATTTTTGATAACAGTTGACAAAAAGCGCATTTCTACAACCCTACAGCAAATTTATCGCTTTGAACTATGGCAAAACGTTTTTTATTTTAACTAATTGATATAATTTAGCCATATAGGCTTCTGGTGTCTACTGTTTTTATGAATGACTGGATAACTTTACCGATTATATCATTATACTGCTGTTTTTTTTGAGAACAAAGCAGGCTAATTCCGCTATAATGGCATTATTTAATGTCTTAAAACATCATGGCTCAAAAAACAGGCAGTGCTAATTTACCTTTGCATTATGGCAGAGTACCTCAATGGTTAGCCGAACGTATGGCCAAATTGGGGGCCATCATGAGTCAGGCCATTATTCACCATTATGGGCGCGATGAGTTTTTGCGGCGCTTGGCGAATCCATTCTGGTTTCAATCCTTTGGTGCCGTGATGGGAATGGATTGGCATTCCTCAGGTATTACAACCAGTGTCCTCGGGGCGCTTAAAAGAGGATTAAATCCCTTGTCACGAGAACTGGGGATTCATGTGTGCGGAGGCCGTGGGAAATATTCGCGACAAACGCCGCAGGAACTTATAACCATTGGACATGAAGTTGGTTTTAATGGCCAGCAACTGGCGCAATCCAGCCGTCTGGTGGCTAAGGTGGATAGCGCTGCCATTCAGGATGGCTTTGATCTTTACTTACATGGTTTTATTGTAACGGACGATGGGAAATGGGCTGTTATTCAGCAGGGCATGAATACCAATAAAAAACAGGCGCGTCGATACCATTGGTTATCTGAGGGTCTGGAAAATTTTATCAATGCGCCTCATGCAGCGATTGAAGGGCGTCATCAAGGCAATATTATTAATCTGACCGATGAACGCGCTGAATTTTCCAGAAGCACACAACTGGATCTTTTAAAGACACTTTCACCCGAACGTATTCTGACAGAAGCTGAAAATTCTATACAAATTAGTTCGCAAATAGTTCCCAGCCATAGCAATCAACTTTTATTACCTCATCTGGATATGCCGCATCATCATGACGTCAGAGCTGAAAATATTTCTATGAAGCGTTTGCATGGCAATATAGCCGCAGCTATTGAACGTGGCCCCGAAGATTTTTCAGAGCTGCTCTTAACTCCTGGCGTAGGCGCCAGAACCGTATTAGCGCTTGCAATGGTCGCTGAGGTGATTCACGGTGCCCCCTGCCGATTTTCCGATCCGGCCCGTTTTTCACTGGCTCATGGGGGTAAAGACCGGCATCCCTTTCCTGTTCCTGTCAAGGTCTACGATGAAACAATCCGGGTTTTGAAAACGGCAGTACAAAAGGCAAGTCTTGGAGAAAGTGAAAAACTGGATGCGATTAAACGCCTCGATGAACAGGCTCGAAAACTGGAACATCACATCATCAGCGGCCCGGATTTCGAAGAGATTATTGCACATGAAAAAAGGGTGTCGTCTTTATATGGCGGCAGAAGTGTGTTTGGGGTTGAGAAGTAATCTGGGCACAATATAAGGCTGCATCATGTTAATAATACTGGGTGGTTTACCAGGTACAGGTAAAAGTACCATTGCCAGACAATTGGCCAAAACAATAAGAGCTGTTTATTTACGCATCGACAGTATTGAGCAGGCAATAAAAAATGCATCTCAGTTCGGTAGCCAGGGCGGGATAAATGTCATCGCTGAAGGCTATATGACTGCTTACGCCATAGCGAAAGATAATCTGGAAATTGGCTTAACGGTGGTTTGCGACTCTGTGAATCCTATTGAAATTACAAGGGCGGCCTACCGTCAAATTGCAAGAGAAATGAATAAGCCCTATCTTGAAATTGAAATTATCTGCTCGAATGAAACCATCCACAAAGAACGCGTTGAAACAAGAAAAACGGACATTCAGGGCTTAACACCACCCACCTGGCGGGAAGTTCTCGACAGAGATTATGAACACTGGGAAAACAAACAGCTAACCATTGATACTGCAACACAAACCGCTGAACAAGCCGTTGAGAAAATTATTGCCAAGCTCGACCAGAATAAGCTCTGCAGACAATGACAGTCATTGTTTAGACTATAATCTGATCAAATCACAACTGTGTAATATTTATGCACGTCACTGCTTCTGATTTTTCTCATTTACTGAAAGTGCTGACTGATATTGGAACTGCTCTTTCTGCTGAAAAAAATCATATTCTGCTGCTGGAATCGATTCTGATGAAAGCCCAGGAAATCACCAATGCCGATGGCGGAACTTTGTACACATGCACCGATGATCAAAAACTCAGATTTGAGATCCTGATTAATAAATCACTTAAACTTCATCTGGGTGGAACCAGTCAAAACCAGAATAAACTTGACGATCTGCCTTTATACAATGAGCAAGGCGAAGCCAATAATAATATGCTGGCTCCCTGGGCTGCCATTAGTAAAAAAACTATTCATATTGAAGACGCATACAAAAATACGCAGTTTAAGCTATCAGGAACCAAGCAATTCGACCAGCAAATGAATTATCATTCCCAATCATTTTTTGTAGTTCCAATGACCAATCATCTTAATGAGGTCATTGGGGTGCTTCAATTAATTAACGCCATTAATCCTGAAACAAAAAAAATCAGCGCCTTTTCAAAGTTAAATCAGCAAATGGTTGAATCTCTGGCCTCACAAGCCGCTATTACCATTACCAACCAAAGGTTGATTCAGGCACAAAAAGAGCTTTTTGATTCATTAATACAGCTGATTGCCAAAGCAATTGACGAAAAGTCACCTTATACAGGAGGTCATTGCCGGCGTGTGCCTGTCATTACCCGCATGATTGCTGAAGCCGCCTGTGAAATGGATTATGGTCCATTGAAACACTTCAGCATGACAGAAGAGGAAATGTACGAGCTGGAGGTCGCTGCCTGGCTTCATGATTGCGGTAAAATTTCAATCCCTGAAGCAGTGGTTGATAAAGCAACCAAACTTGAAACGATCATCGATGGGATTAAATTGATTAACACAAAATTTGAAGTATTGCAGCGTGATGCCATCATCGCTTCCTTGCAAGCCAAAATTAAGAAATTAACCGGAACAGAATTTGATTTATCTCAGGATAATCAATTGCAGGAACAACTGAGTATCTTACATCAGGAGCGCAATTTAATTAAAAAAATGAATCAGGGACAAGAGTTCACCCCGGATGAAGACATCGAGGCCATGAAGAAAATAGCTCAGCATCAATGGACTTCCTCACACGGACAGAAAGAGGATCTCCTTTCCGAAACTGAAAAGCAGATGCTGTCAATCCGCCGCGGCACTCTGTCTTCGCAAGAAAGAGAGATTATCAACAATCATGTCAAAGTCACTATTAAAATGCTGGAGTCTTTACCCTACCCTAAAAATCTGCAGAATGTTCCACTCTATGCAGGCGGACATCACGAAAAACTCGATGGCACCGGCTATCCTCGCGGATTAACCAAAGAACAGCTTCCTATACAAGCGCGTATTATTGCTCTCGCAGATATTTTTGAAGCGCTCACAGCAAGTGACAGGCCTTATAAAAAAGCAATCCCCTTGGAAAAAGCCTTGGAAATTCTCAACCAAATGAAAATTGAAGGGAAAATTGACGCGGATTTGATGGAAGTATTCCTGTCTAAAAAAATTTATGAGCGCTATGCCAGGCAATATCTGTAGTCCCCTGTGAATCCTCTCGCCCCTCAGGGGAGAGAGTTAGAGAGAGGGGGTTTAAATCAACCCTCACCCTAGCCCTCACTGCCATTAAGTTAAGGAAATTTTGTTTTTCCCGCGAAGGCGGGAATCCATTCCTCAATTGGCATTATAGCGAGCTTAGAGATGGATCCCCGCCTTCGCGGGAACGACACGATAATAGACCTGTTTGAGCAATTGTTAAGTCATCCGCTGACTATATAAAAAATGGGGGAAACCCTCAGTTCGCGGGGAGGACAGTTTATATACAACTGGGCTTAACTTAATGACCCTCGCCCTCCCCCAACTTGGGAGAGGGATTTCTGTCAATTATCCTGCCAGCTTGCAATGCGTTTCATTAAAAGACCGCAACCGTACAAAACAGCCCCTGTTAAAATAAGGCATAAAATGCGAACTACTGTGGGCGTCGATGCCGTGTCGTATAAGAGTGCTTTTCCAGCGGCAACACTTAAAATTAACAAAGCCGATTTAGCCATTGTTTTATCCTGACGAAAATAGGCATAAGCAATAACGCACACAGCATATAATAGCCAGGAAGCCGATACGGCCAATGAGCTGACCTCGTGGAAGAACTGGTATAAGGCGCTGACTCCAAGTAGATGCGCAGCAACTAACAAGCTAAGCCCATATTCTTTTTTATGAATCAAACTGCTGCGATGTCGGGTGATTAATAACCATAAACTTGCAAATGACGCAAAGGAAACCAGCACCCATGAGTAAGTGCTGTTATTTAACAGATGCATCAGCATACTGCAATATTCAATAACCAAAATTAAAAAAATGGCAAGTGATGGAAGATAAAAAGCCCCATCCCGCTGTTGGCCCAATAGCCTGACCGGAAGAAAGGCGATTCCTACTATAATCGCCACGAAAAGCCAGGGTTTGAACGCATCGGGCAACAGTTCAAGATAAAATGAATGGAAAAAAACGATGGTGGAAAATGCTAAAACTAAAGCTCTTGAACTGATAGCCCTATCTGGAAACCACTGCCTGGCAGAAAGATAAAGACTGCAGAGAATCGCAGAAAATCCTATAGAAACCCAGGGAGCCAGGCCCGGATAAGCTCTGTCGATATAAAAATACTCCATGGAATAAAATATCAGCAGAACAGGAAAAAATGCCCAGGACTCTAGTTCTGTCAACGGTTCGGCGCCGTATTTGGAGTAAAGATACGTTCCAATCGCGAAAACCAGAAAATGCAGAGCCAGGAAGATGGCGATAGTACTATCCATTTCCAAGCCAAGACCAGTTAGCCCAGTGACCAAAATGGATAAATAGGCTGCAATTACTATCAGAATTCGGGACTCCACCCAAATGGATATAGTCGCATAAGTCAGTGAACAAATTAAGAAATAATATAATGAAAACAGAGTGTTAGCATTAATGTTTAAAACAACCGGCGCTAAATAGGAGCCTATTGCAGCAATAATAGAGTAGATATCATGTCTGAATCTTAAATAAAGCGTAATACAAAGAATGGAGATTAAACTGGTTAATACAATCGCAGTTTCAAATGAAATTAGAAAATAAAGACGATGCGCGGCAAAATTGCTTAGATATAAAACAATAATTCCCGCCGCCGGAAGCAGACTGGCATAGTATTTATCAATAGCAATAAACACAAAACCAGAGCCAATCAGAAGTGCGCCGAATAAAAAAGCCAGGCCGATTTGGCGCTCTGGCGTTAACCAGCCAGATTCAATGGAGAGTTTGATGATAAAGCCTGCAGCGAGGACAAAACAGAGTGTTGCCACTAATCCAAGCCAATTTCCTTGCTTAGGCGGCTTGGAAGGCTCATTTGTTCTCTGCTCACTGGTAACCGTTTCGCCAGAAACCTCTTCGGAAGCGGGCAGATGGAGAAGAGTCTCTATTTGCCCCAGTCTTTTTTCAATCAGCAGCAGTCGTTGCTCCAACAGACTAAAATCCATTTAACTCTCCGTATCCTGATTATAATAAAGCAGCGAGACGACAGGCCTGATCAATGGCATGACGAGCATCCAGCTCTAATGCTTTGAACGCACCGCCGATTAAATGGACAGATCGCCCCCCTTCCTTTAATGGCTCGTATAAATCCTTTAATTCAGTCTGCCCTGCACAAATCACCACTGAATCAACCTCGAGGCATTCAGGTTTATCATCGATAAGAATATGCAGTCCCTGATCATCAATTCGCTGATATTGGACCCCGGATAACATCTTGACCTGTTTATGTTTCAGACTAAGGCGATGAATCCATCCCGTCGTTTTGCCAAGATTTTTACCAAGCTTTTCTTTTTTGCGCTGCAGGAGATAAACCTTTCGCGGGCTTCTACTTACAGAGGCTGGTTTGATCCCCCCCCGATGCTCTCCTTCAAGGTCGATACCCCATTCATTGAGGAAACTATCAGCATCAGGGCCATGATGTTCATGGGTTAAAAATTCCGCGACATCAAAACCAATACCACCAGCGCCAATAATCGCCACTCGTTCACCTGGAATTTTCCTCTCTCTGATCACATCGATGTAACTCATCACTTTCGGATGATCGATACCTGGAATATCGGGAACACGGGGCTTAATTCCTGTTGCAATAACAATCTCCTCGAAAGATTCCAAAAGCCCGGGATGTCCTGCGGTATTCAGTTTGATGTTTACCTTGTATTTTTCAAGCTGCTGGGTGAAATAATCAATCGTATGTTGAAACTCCTCTTTACCAGGAACTCGTTTTGCCAGATTAAACTGCCCCCCAAGTTCATTCCCCTTTTCAAAGAGTGTCACATGATGACCCCGTTCAGCCGCTGTAGCCGCAAATGCCAACCCAGCGGGACCCGCTCCAACCACCGCAATTTTTTTAGGATTGGATGTAGCCTGATAGACTAATTCTGTTTCATTACAGGCTCTTGGATTCACCAGGCAGGAAGCTGTTTTATTAACAAATACCCGATCCAGGCAAGCCTGATTACAGGCGATACAAACATTAATTGCCTCACTTTCACCCAAACGGGCTTTTTCAGCAAAAAGAGGATCTGCAAGAAAAGGACGCGCCATTGAGATCATGTCAGCAACCCCGGCTTCCAGGAGCTGATTCGCTTTCTCAGGGGTATTAATACGGTTTGAAGTAATCACCGGAATACTGATTTCAGGCTTCAGGCGCTGTGTGACACGGGTAAACACTGCGGGGGGAACCATTGTAGCAATTGTGGGAATACGTGCTTCATGCCAGCCGATTCCTGTATTGATAAGACTTGCCCCTGCTGCCTCAATGGCTTTCGCCAATAAAACAACCTCCTCCCAGCTGCTTCCATCTGCAATTAAATCCAGCATCGACAAGCGATAAATAATGATGAACCGTTCACCAACGGCCTCGCGAACGCTCTTAACGATTTCAACTGGAAAACGAATACGGTTATTGAAAGAGCCGCCCCATTCATCCTGACGCTGGTTGGTATGGGTCACGATAAACTGGTTAATAAGATATCCTTCGCTACCCATTATTTCAACGCCATCATAACCAGCCTCTTGGGCCAATTTTGCACAGCGGGCAAAGTGCTTAATCGTTTTAAGAATTCTGCCCTTGCTCATTTCCCAGGGTTTAAACGGGCTAATCGGTGATTTGATGCCGCTAGGAGCGACATTGAAAGGATGGTAGCCATAGCGTCCGGCATGTAAAATCTGCAATGCGATTTTTCCACCCGCTTCGTGCACAGTTTGAGTAATCAGTTCATGCCGCTGAACCTCCTTATTATTGCTAAGCTTTGCGGCAAAAGGGGCCAGACGGCCTGAGCGGTTCGGTGCAATCCCCCCTGTGACGATAAGCCCTGCCCCTCCCAATGCTCTCTCACGATAAAAAGCGGCAAGACGCTGCAATCCCTCTTTATCTTCCTCGAGGCCTGTATGCATGGAACCCATCAGCAGCCGGTTTTTTAATTGAGTGAACCCTAAATCGAGCGGCTGAAACAATGCCGCAAAAGGGGCGTTAGTAATTTTCAGTTCCATGAATACTCACCTAGATAGTAAAATTATGATTATAAAACTTTTATTCCATTTTGACAGTGTATCCTATAAACGAAGCGCATCAAGACTGAAACTTATATAGATGACTTATTTTTGTTCGAGGATCCAGCAGTCCCTGCAAAATCACTGAAAACAGGTTTAATATTTTGTTAATGGAACAGCGTTATAATTTATATATACACTGATTAAAAAGACAGTTCTATGAGCAGCACAAATTTGCAACTGGGCGCATCGGATGTAGAGAAGCGCCTGCACCATCTTTTCGGTTCAAGGTCTCCTTCAGAATTTATTAAAGCCTCTGATGAAATCGATTTTGAGTTTTTTTCGAGAGAAAATATTAAGGGCTATATTTACAAACCTAACGGCAGTGGTTTTGATCCAAAAAAATACTGGGTAGAAGAAAATAACAACCATATTATTATAACCACCGCAGTCTCTGTTCATCATTCTGTAGCTAAAAAAGGAACTTACGTCACTAATTTTAAAAAAGAAGAATTGGACGAAATTCTTAACCACATTAAATCCTTGCATCCCAACAAACCAGTTCATATGATTTCCCCTCGAGTTGAGAGCGGTTTACGTGAAGACCATATCGTTATTGAATACACCTGCCATGACAAGGTTTCCAAGACCTGTATTATCGATAGCAAAAGCTCGCCCAGCGGAAGATCTCATGCAGAAGTTTCGCGAATTCACACCGAAAAACAGGCATTCCTTAACTCCACTGATTGCGGGTTTCATGTAGTTAGCACGATCCCCATACTGGGTGACATCATTAGAAACAACCAGCCCATTAACCAAACTTCTCTAAGAAATCACTTGCAGGTAGCCGATTTTGAGCATTCAATCGCCTATGAAAAATTAAAAAAACTGCATGATATTTATAGTGATCGCACCGCTTCCGGCGACAAAAAACACAGTACGCTTTTCTTCTTCAGATTCGGCATTCTCCCATCGGTCAAAAAAGCCAGTGTCGAGAAAATTTTAGAGAATATTGACAATGGCCGGGATATATTTACCGGGATGAGCAAACCAGAGATTGAAGCAGCAAAAGATAGTGTTTTAGGTGAAACTGTAAAGGAGTATATGCGAACTGCAGCCGCTTCATTTCAGCCAAACCCCTTTATCCATCCTCGCTAGCGCTATCGTTCAGGATGATAAATTATGGACATTATATAATTCGCATACTCTATCCCATCCATATAGGACTTGACAAGGACGTCATTCGCGACAGGGATGCTTTCCAGTTCCTCAAAATGAGCTTGCTCATAATCCATTGTAAATTTAAGAATTTTCCCCAACATTCCTTCATAATTTAACAACGCTTCATTTAGGGATTCACTTAGTCCCATTTTTTCAAGAAGCGAAGTCATCGGTTCATTTAATATTCCATCCAGGGTTGAGAGCAGTCCCACTGTATAGGCTTGATGGGGATTTTGATAATTCATTGCCCGCGATAATAATTCACACATTTTGGCGCGAATTAAGGTTCTTTCCAATAAATCTGTCGCCATTTCGTCATGACTTGCCAGTAATAACAAACTAAGCCAGTGACTAATCTGTTTTAAACCCAGTTTAGTGATAGCATCCATTAGCGACTCGATTTTCCGGCTGCTATAAATCGACGCCGAGTTCGCTAAACGAAGAATCCGATAACTTAATTTTGGAATTTGCAGAATAATTTCTTCAACCCTTTCAACTGCTACATCCTCATCATTTATTTCAGCTAATAATCGCAGAATCTGCATTTTATTTTCGCTGATCGCCTGCCCTTTTAGGGATTGAGGTTTATCGAGAAAAAAACCTTGGAAAAGCTCAAACCCGAGACTAAGGCAAATATCAAATTGATTCTTTGTTTCAATTTTCTCCGCAAGTAATTGGCCATTAAATGAATGAAGACAGGAAAGCTGGGCTACTATTTGCTCGCGATTGAGATTAAGAACGTCAATTTTAATAATGTCGGCGATTTGAATCAGAGGAATAAGCTCCTCCCTGAAGATAAAATCATCCAGAGCGATTTGATATCCCTGCTTTTTTAAGCTGATTAAACTTAATATTAACTCCTGATTAATAGCTACTGTTTCAAGCACTTCAATGACTATTTTATTTTTAGGGAGCAGAGCAGGAATTTGTTGAACAAGATGTAAATGAGTAAAGTTAATAAATGCCCGTTTACTGCCGACAATGGCCTCCACATTGAGATTGGTAAATAAATCCAATAAAACGGAATAAGTCGCCAATTCACCCGGGGCGGCACTCAATGCAAACGTCTGATTCTGTATCTCACTATTACGATATAGCAGTTCGTAAGCAAACACAGAACTGGTTTTATCATAAATTCCCTGACGCGCCAGTAATGTGCGAAGTGATGGCTGGGTCAATTACACAATCCATTATTAGTGTTTTATATAAGTATACGACACTGATTAAAATATTTATCAGACCAGTGAAAATTGGCTTATGATCTTTCCAATGAAAACTATTTTTGTAACTCACCGGGCATGTCATCCTGAGCGTAGCAAAGGATCTCCAACTGACATAGAGCTGAGCCAGACTCAGGAGATCCTTCACTCCGTTCAGGATGACGTTGAAACGAAATAGGAAAAGTGCAATATTTTGTAACTTCCCAGGTACGTCATCCTGAGCATAGCGAAGGATCCAACTGCTTAGAGCTGAGCCAGGCTCATGAGATCCTTCACTCCGTTCAGGATGACGTTGAGACAATTCGATTGAATTAAAGTCACTCTGCTTAGGTTAGCAAAGCCTATGGTTTAATACAGGTATGATACGAGGGACCGTTGTTCAACATTTATCAAGACCATTGCTTTTTCAACGCTTGAATTAATAAGCGGGCATCCCCCCCGCCTCGCTATTTTTTCTTCATTAGTTTAGAATCGGCCGCTAACCGGATTTTTCCATGTATAAGGAGATAATATGAAGACACTTCTAGCAACCTTTTCACTACTTGCCTTCACAAGCTTCGCCGGTCAGGCGAGTCAGGCTCCCTATGATTATTGCAATAAATTACCTGGCAAATGGCATGCAGCAACACATATCAAAGATCACAGCAGCTGTGATCCCTTCAATGGCTGCGAGCATTTTGACCTGGTCACCTTTCAACAAACAAGCAAGGATGATTATACCGCAACGCTTTATTTCAGTAATGATGGAAACAACATCACCGTCCAGTCGTTTTCCTTCATTTGTGCTGCAAACGAATTTCATTTTAAAAATCAGGAAGATAAAACGGTCCATTTGAAATGTGATGAGTATAACAATTGCTATATGGTCGTAGATACACCATTATTTACAGTTGAACTGGTTAAACAATAACTAGATTGATTACTGCACTGGAGAACATGAATGAAGAAAGCATTAGCTTCCCTCTCTCTCTGCTTTTTTATAAACCCGGCTCTGTGGGCTCAGGAAATTACTACCACCGTGTATACCACGGATCAAAATAAACCATTAGGTCAGGTTAGCTTTAAAGATACTGAATATGGTTTACTGATTATTCCCCAGTTAAACAACCTTCCCGCTGGAGCACACGGTTTTCATTTACATCAAAACGCCGACTGCAGTGAGGCGGGCATGGCAGCGGGCGGCCATTTTGATCCGCAGAAGACCAACCAGCATAAAGGGCCTTATGGAAATGGGCATCTGGGTGATCTACCAGTCTTATTTGTGTTGGAAGATGGAAAGGCAAGTACTCCTTTATTAGCTCCCCGTTTAAAAACCAGCGATCTTAAAAATCTCGCTTTGATGATTCATGCCGGCGGTGATAACTACAGCGATAATCCGCCTCTGGGTGGAGGCGGTTCACGCCTGGGATGCGGCGTTATTAAATAGCCGCTGACAGCTATAGTCTAAGACTTACATGAGCAGCATGAGTGACTGCGGCAATACGCCCTATTCTTGCCAGAACCGTTGCCGACACTCCATGCTGTACTAACTGACGGCTATGCGCACTCATACAAGCGCCGCAGCCATTTAATATTGAAACGGCAAGACACATCATTTCAAAACTTAGCTTGTCCACTCCAGGATTGGCCATGCCCTGCATTCGTAAACCGGCAGGAATCTGTGTTAATTCCGGCTGTTCACTTAAATGAGTAAAACGATAATAAATATTACTTATCGCCATTAGGCTGGCAGCGAGCTTTGCCGCATTGACCAATGCGGGTTCATTGTTTAATGTTTCAAACTCTTCAATCAGTAACTGATCGCCTAAGTGATAGGCAACAGCCAATGCACAACCAGCCACCTGCGGCGCGGTCAAGCCATCGGTTTGATCCAAATCCAATACCTTACCCAAATTGAGTCTGACATCTTTTGCAACTTCCGGTAAACGTTCAGTTATAGCTGTCAGCATGATATCACTCCTGAATATGGATAGTTTCTTCGCCTTTCTTCCAGTTACAAGGACAAAGTTCATCTGTCTGCAAGGCATCAAGAACACGTAATACTTCCTGAGGATTACGTCCAACATTTAAATCAGTAACCATTACAAAGCGGGTTATCCCCTGTGGGTCCACAATGAAAGTGGCTCGCTGCGCAACACCTTCCTGCTCGTCAAGTATGCCGAGGCTGCCGCTTAATTCGCGTTTGATATCTGCAAGCATTGGAAAAGGCAAGTCATGTAAATCCGGGTGCTGTTTTCTCCAGGCCAGATGAACAAATTCACTGTCAATACTTACACCCAGAATTTGCGCATCGCGATCTGCAAATTCAGCTTGCAGTTTTCCAAATGCGGAAATTTCCGTGGGGCATACAAAGGTAAAATCTTTAGGCCAAAAGAAAACTACCAGCCATTTACCGCCAAAACTTTCATTATTAATGGTGGTAAACGCCTCTTTAATTTCATTACTGACAGTCGCTTTTAACTGGAATGGGGGAAATCGGTTGCCTACAGTAATCATTTTTCTCTCCTTCTGTTGTCTATCCTAAATGTAGTTGAGTTCAATCGATTAGTAAAATAAAACGTTTTTATTGCTTCGATAGATAAAATCAATCGATTAGACTGGTTGATTTATGGCTAATTTGATGTTCAAATTATCTGACACGAGTTTTATCTAAAGCCACCTCATTAAGAGATAGGAGATAAATGATGACAAAACAAGAAAAAATCTGCCGGATTGTCACCGCGATCACTAACAATAAGGATTGGCGAAAAAGCTGCTGTCGTTTTCGATGAGTTCCCTTTTACCGTTACGCACAGTGCTTGGCGCTTGCAATGAGCGCATTCTCAGGCATTATGCTTCAAACAATCCCAGCTTATCATTCCAGCAATGTCAGCAATTATGGAAGGATTTACTCGGCTGGATGTGGCTTACCCAGTATCGCAAAGGCCAGGGTAAACCGACTTATCTCTTTGGCCCATTATTACCATTGGACGATCTCTGGCATTTTTTTATCCTGAATACGCGAGATTATTGCGAATTTTGTGAACGCTATTGGGGGGAATATTTTCATCATGACATGGAGACTCCTCATGAAGCGCACCAGCTTACAGCAGACGAGCTGGCTGATTTTCTTGAAGATGCTATTGAATTTCTCGGTGAAGACTGGATTGACAGATATTTTCATCATCTGTTTACAGAAGAAAATTAATCTTTTATGTATTATCGACAAGGTACCCGAGATCACGTATTATCGATACACTTTCTGTATTAAGCAGATAGCTCAGGTATATCACGCTGCTTGATTAATTTTATCCTCATTAACTTGAGAAGTAAGTTGGAGTCAGAATATGACAGCTGAGTCAATTTCGGCCTCACTTGTCAGCAATTTATCGATTATGGGCAAACCTTTACCTGCTCATGGCTATTATCGCTCCAAATTATTTATTGCCCCCTTCACTACTAACCCTTTAGTGGCTGCGGCAGGACCAGTATTGTCTTTATTAGAGCGATTATGTATAAGCCCATCACTTCCTCCTATTGCTGATCTTCGTGAAAATGTTGAGCATGAACTGCTTGCTTTTGATAGCCGTCTGCATGGGAAAGCCTACTCTGATGAATTAAATGCCATTGCTCATTATTTACTTTGTGCAACCATCGATGAAATCCTGGGAAAAAGTTATCTCAGATTATATGGAGTTCCTGCTGAGTTTCAGGCGTTCACTCCGCTTTCTCATAACGGAATTGGGCCAGAGGAGCGCTTTTTCGACATTGTTAATCATATTAAGGAAAGGCCCAATCAATACCTGGATCTGATTGAACTGGCCTATTACTGCCTGATAACCGGATTTGAAGGAAAACAACACTGCCGTACCGATGGTCGGCAAGTCCTGGATAATCTGATTGAGGAATTATTCCAACTCATTAAACAATACCGGGTCAATAAGCCTTACCGTTTGTTTAAAGAACATAAAAAGCCGGAACGCAGCGTAAATAATAATAAACCATTTATAGTCGTTGCCATTATCTCCTTATGTATTTTAGTAGCTGGTTATGGACTCAGTTATCTACTAGTCGAAAATAAAGCCAAAATGGTTCAATTTGGTCATACCGCTACGGCGAAACTGGAAAACTAATGGACAGATCTTTGCAAGCGTTATGTGACGCACTTAAAAAAATTATTAACCTCTTAAAACCTCAATCCACTCCTCTATCCTTTTTACTGGTTATTGGAAAAAGCCATCAGGGTAAAACCACCTTGCTCAAGCAGGCTCAACTAAATCATTACCCTGTGGATGAGTTAAACGGTGCCAATTTTTTCTACAATAATAACGGCATTATTTTAGAGTTGGGTGAAACCTGGCTTCATGAGACAGACAATCTTCTCCACCACAACTTAAAACAACTCAACCGCTGCCATCGCGGCCTCCGTATCAGCGGCATTCTATTGTGTGTAGATAGCCGTGATTTGCTGATGGCTGAACCGGTTCAAATTGCCAATCAATGTAAATCGCATGCCGATCTTCTTGAACGCTTTAGCAAAGCATTGGGCTATCAGACTGAACTGGCCGTCATTTTTACCAAATTAGATACACTAGCCGGTTTTTGTGAGTTCTTCCAATCAGAACACGTTCAGGATTTAAATAAACCCCTGGGCTTTTCTCTCGATCACAGCATGCAGTCGAAAAAGCTTATTGAACAATACCGCCTTCAGTTCGATCGCATGATTGAGGTTTTAAGTCAGGAAACCATTAACAAACTGCATCCTGCCCGCTCAAGTGTCAAACGAACTTTAATCCGCGAATTTCCCTTGCAGTTAGCCAGTTTGCGTATTCCAGTGCAAACCTTGATTCAGCAATTGATAGCAAAAGAATTTCGAGTCCAGGCCGTCTATTTTACCAGTGCTGAACAAGGAGGCCTGTCTGTCGATCGCTTAAACCAGCGAATTCAGCATGAATATGCCCTGACTATTCCTGATAAATATCCGCAATCCACCAATTATCGAGCTTACTTTATTGAAGGTCCAATCAGGGCATTCCAGGATCAAACGAAAAAGCTGAACCCAAGCTTAACCAGAAGTCATAAAATTGCAGCCCTTGGAACTACTGCACTGGTAACCGTATTCCTGACAGGTCTATGGTATCAATACAGCCAAACATCCCAGCTGCTTGATGATGCCAGTAAAGAGCTTCTGGCCTATGAAACACTAAGCAGTCAAAATAAAGATCTGGCTACAGCCTTATATCATTTATCGCAAGCGGAAACCAAACTGAACCTGATTCCCTCAAGCTTTGTTTCTCATCCTGTTCTCGAGCAGCTTAAAGTTCAATTGCATAGCAGTACACTTAGCAAGCTGCATAACAACTTTTTACCCGATGTGCTAGCCGCTCTGGAAGATGTGATATCCAATCCATCTCAAACGCAACTGGCACGTTATCAGGCCTTGAAAATTTATTTAATGCTGGGTGAGCCGGAGCATTTCTCCGAAGCCGAAGTAACAGACTGGTTTAGTAATTATTGGAAAGCTACCAATGCCGCTTTTTATAATGATAAGCAGCTTCTCTTGCTGCATAATGCATTAAAACAGCCCAGACAGGCTCTTGCAATCAATCAGCAGATTGTCAGCGATGCGCGCAATTATCTCAACGCCCTGCCCGCGGCCTATCTTTATTACTCTTTAGCCAAGGCCCAGTTTCCACAGGGAAAAACATCAATTAACGTGGAAGGCTTTGATTTGGCGGCCAAAGAAGTACCCGATTACTTCACCAAAACCGGGTTTGGCGAAGTAAGCAATTTGCTGCCGCAGATTACTGCGACCCTGCAAAAAGAAAACTGGGTACTTGCACGTCAGGATCTGGATAATCTGCAAGCTCAGCTTGAACAGGCTTACTGCTTTGACTACAGCAATTGGTGGCTAAACTTTACAAGGCGTACTCGTCCACAGCATTATCAAGGCTATCAGCAAGCCAGACAATTGACGCAGACCCTGCAACAGTCTGATTCCATTCGACGTCTGGTTCAATTAATTCAGCAACAAACCAGTCCGGAAGCTGCGGAAAATTCCAGCCTCTTCAATCAGAAGATCGCAAGCCAATTTACTGGCTTAAACCTGATGACCAGCTCTGCAGCGCAAGAATTAACCGTAAATGTCAGCGAACTGGAAAAATTTCTGACCACGCTGTCATTAGTCAATGATCAGGGACAAACCGTTTTCGATCTCACCCAAGCTCGTTTTCGGGGAGATACACTGACTGATCCGCTCAGTTCGCTGTATAACCGTTCACGTCAGCTGCCAGAACCGATTGCCAGCTGGGCTAAACAAATTGCAGACGATACCTGGTTCATTTTTATTAACGAAAGTCGAGACTTCCTGAACAAACAATGGAACAAGCGAGTTTATAACGTCTATAAAAACTCTATTGCCAAACGCTATCCCCTGGATCCAGCTGAGAAGGAAGAAATTGGGCTGGAAGATTTTGACCACTTCTTTTCACCGCATGGCACTTTAAATAGTTTCGTCACCCATTATTTGAAGCCATTTCTTGATACCAGCCATGCCCAATGGCAACCCAAAGAATTAAATGGTTATATGATGCCTGTTTCAACGGATCTGATTAATGAATTAATCAGGGCAAACGTTATTAGCAACATGTTCTTTCCGGACGATTCAGAAACCAGTCGAATTGATTTTTCCCTGCAAAAAATAAATCTTGATCCCGTAGTATCCAATTTCCAGCTAACCATTGGTGAAACCTCTTTATCTGACAACCAGAACAGTGAATCAGATACCGAGTTTACCTGGCCTCAACGCGGCGCCAAGCTTAGCTTGAACTCTATTGAAGGGAATCATTACGAATTGGAAGAATCTGGCACCTGGGCCTTTTTTAAAATGTTGCAAAAGGTGAATGTGCTCGTTGACAGTAATGACAGCAGCAGCCTGCAGATTCTTTTTGAAGTCAATGGCAATTCAGGGCGTTACCTGTTAAAAACTCAAAATCAGATAAACCCCTTCAGCCCAGGGATTTTAACTGGATTTAGTCTGAAAAAGGATATTGCAAAGGGATAAATATTGCGAGAACTGCTTTAAAGGCGGGAATTCATCTTTGAGCCGGCTATAATGCCAACTGCGGAATGGATTCCCGCATTCGGGGAATGACAAAATTACCGTTTATGCGATTTTCCCTGGAAGACTCTTCATATTCGGATCTTTAGCATAGGCGTTCAGCAAATCATTAACCAACTGCTCGATGACACTCTCTTTCGCATCTTCTTCAATGAGACCTACCTCAGATTTCATCAGGATCAGGCGATTTTCTACTTCTTTTGCAACAGAGCCATTAGGGAACAAGGCAGCAAGAAAACGCCTGGCTTCCGAAGGGCCTATATGGCGATACAATTGATTACGGACTGCCGCATCTTCGGCAGTAGTACTAAATGCCCAAAGCTCTATCGGACCGAGAGTCAGTGTTAACAATTGAACGTTCACCCCGGTTTTAGTCGCATATTGCACCAGAAAAGTAGCCCCACCCTGTCTGGGTCCATGAACTCGGGTACGCAAGGCAATTTTGGCCGTATTAGTTAAACCGAAAATCTGGCTGGTTTTTTCAACAGCTTGCGATGGTCCTGCATCCATAATATAAATTGCAGTAGCGAAATCAATCATCACTGGGTCAAAGTCATCAACGGATTGAGAAAGTAACGAAATCTGAACCTTCCATTTTCTTCCTTCCCGCATATCGACAATCACCTGATCACGTACGGCAGAAGATTTCGCGGTACGATGGAACTCGTCATATACAATACGCTTGGGATCTTCGCGAATTTCCAATACACGCTCTTTATGATATTCCTTGTATTGATCAGGCACTGTTCCCATGCTTTCTTCTGTCAGATAATAGTGCCGGGCCAACACATAACGAGCCAGCATATACATAACCGATGTTTGTCGATCGGCAGCATCTCCCCCGCTTTTCGCCACTTCATCGAGGTCGAGGGAAACCACGCGGGCATCACCGATATCGAAACTGGTAACTCGCGACAGAATAGAATATTCACGTACAGAGGCTGAGATCATACGGGAAAATGCACTAATTAATGATTCCCCGGTAGGTGCGACAACCCGCTCATACAAATCTTCAATTGAGGGAGTGCGACAAATTGAAGCGGCATCAGCAAGGAGGGGCATCGCGTACCGCTGCGCCAGCATCGCTTCATGGACGAAGCCTGCCGAATACAGGGCATCCGTGACCTCCCACCAGGTTGATTTGGAATCCCGGACAAAGCCGATTTCCTCTAAAATGGAATCAATAAATTCTTCAACTCCAGGCGCATAAGGAGTTGGATTGAACTCATCTGCAAAGCTTTTATAAAGCTCGTCAACAACCATACCCGCCAAATCTGGCATGGCATCATAAGGTTTAGTTGCTCCCAAAGGAGTAGTCAATAAGGTTAAAAAGTTAACCAGGAACGAGCGCTCCAGAGCTGTGGGATAACGACAGCCTAATTGAGTATCAAAGGGATTAATCGAATACTCAGGAGTCATACGAAGGCGATGATAAGCTACCAAATGTCTCTGCGAGGCAGGCAGTGCCTCTCTCAAAAGAGAAATCAGACCGCTGCTGGATGGCCCAATATCAATAATCGCAATTCGTGGCAGACGGGTTAATCCACCTGAAAGACAAAGGGCAAGGTTTAGCGCATTCGATAAAACTGACTTACCTGAACCAGGACGTGCATAGACGAGGTCAATCCAGGTCGTTTGCTGGGTTGAACCCGGTTGAAATGGCCAAGGCTTGCCATCAGGTGAACGAAACAATAATGCCCCGGTGCTCCAGGGTGATGCAGGCCGAGTTATCGGCAGCATGCTAATGACATCAGTCAATGGCGCCACTGAAGGAACGGCGGTGCTTCGCGTGGTCGCTGCCAGCATACTGGAAACAAAACCAGCAAAAGCATCGCCGCAAACCTCCGAAACCTCTGTAGAACCCCAACCCTGAATCGCTTTGACCAATTCAGAACTCCGGCGTCTAAGAAGAGCCATCTCGTTTTCTTTTGCCCAGGTCGTTGCAACTACCCTTAATCTGACGATGGCATCATCGGTGTTCAACTGCAAATATTTCAACAGGTTTACCGAGTCACTGATCAATCGGTTCTGTGCAGATGAAAAGCTTAGGATCGATGCCAGCAAACCCTTTAATTTTATAGTATCCAGGCCCTCACTTTCGATTAAAAAAGAGATTCGCCAGGGAATATGAGCAGGTAATATTCGGGCAAATAAAGTAATAAATGGCCGAATTTCTTTGGGGAACAGATCAATAAACACAGAAGAATAAATTTTATCGCCAACTTGTACAGTACGTAAATCCAGAATTTCCGCATCTCGGGGTAGAACCTGCTTGGACAATGGCGGCCATAGCAAATCCGAAGCGTCGCCCTCGAAATCATTGATTTCCTTAGGAAAAATCTTATCGCCTGGCAGGGTTGCACGCCAGTCATCGCTGGTAAAATCAGGATCACCTGTCATGCGGATAGCATGCACCGCATCATGCGCTTTAAGCAATGTGGCAAAAACGTGTAAGCTGTCCAGATCATTCATGACCGAACGCACGTAAGCGTCATGTGTATCACGTAACTCCGGAATAGCGGCATAAACTGTTTGAGAATTCTTGAAAGGCGGCGCTTTGGAATCCCTAAGCATTTTCAGTTTGGTTTTATTTGCCGTTTTCAATTGATCTGAAGGAAGATTGAATGGTCGGGTGAGCAACACGAAATAGACGCGTTCCTCTGCGCAATAAAGCGACAGGTAATCAATTCTTTCTTTAAATAAATCATCGAGATTTAATTTTAAGCGTTGAGCTGTTCCCTCTGCAGGACCATAAATATCTTTGATAACCTTACGAATATTTTGCTTATCATGGCTAAACAAAACCTGAAGGGCATGTCCTGGGCGTCCCATAGCACCCTGAAACGCATTACTCAAACCTTCTACCAGGTGCTCAAACTCTTCTGCGCCAGCCAAAGCGGTAACGCCCTCGATCTTTAAAATCGATAACAGCGTACCGTCATGATTAACCAAAACCGTAGGACTATCTGCGGTTTCTAATTCCAGATACGATTCGGTAGTCTGTTTAAGGGAAGTGCTTAGCCAAGCAAAAAAAGTATCAACCCCTTCAAAAAATGAATCTGCCCAATTCGCCATAGCTTTTCCTAGTAACCTGCCTGTTAAATAATGCTTATGCTGATGTGATAAATCAAGACTGGCTAAGTATTTTCAGCCATTTCCTCCAAGGCGCTGGCTGCCCATTGTTCTATTTGCCTTCTAAATTTAGCCCTTGATGGAAGTAATCGTATGTTATTAAATAACTTGTTTGAGATTTCTGGAGAAGTGGCACCAGAATCAATAATCAGTTGCCCCAAAATGGAGGGGTCACTGGTTCCCTCGCCAAATTTTTCCTCAACGGCCTGGGATCTGAATTTGAAACTTCTATATATGTTCTGTGCGCTGCCTTTATAGCCAGTATCGTTGGTAATCGCGCAAAAAAGGACATGACACAAACTATTTAACTCGGATTGCTGAAGTTCTGGAAGATAAATAAGCGTACCACCACCATAGCCGCCGACACCCACTGACTCAATGAAAAAGCACTGAGCACAAAAACAGCAGGCAGTGACCATGTTGGAAATTTTGTTGTTCGTATAATTGCCATCAATATTGATGACTTCTTGAAAAAGTTTGGCCTGAAATCCGCAGAACTGGCAGGTATAGCGATCGCGAAGAAGCACTTTTTGTTCATACGCTTTAAAGCGTTCATCCGCCTTTCTGGCAGAATATAAACGCCATGCACCAGGGCTCGCTACAAGCCTTAATTTATTGCGTTCCTGATTGGCAGCCATAAAGTTTTTATTACCTTCAATTACTATGAACAGCGGGTATTACTTTCAGTGATTAACCGCTGAAAATAATACCCTTCGTCTTCTTATGAGCCTGAACCACTGGTGAACACAGATCCACCTGGGCCTGCAGTCTGTCCACCGCTGCCGCCAAACATAGTCGCTCCGGCAATTCCCAATATTGTTGGCAGGAATAGCAAAGCAGCCGCAATCAGAACTAGCGCAATCGGTGTACCAATAGGGATTTGGGTTGGATTATCTTTGTGCTGCTTGAACTTCATGATAGCGCCAATAGAAAATCCCAAACCCGCAAGATACGATCCTGCAGTTATTAAACGTGTCAGGCTGGCAAAGGAGCCTGTGATACTTGAAGCCATTCCCCCTAAAGTAAGAGAGGATGATGCAAAGGCTTCCCCCGCCATAACCATTAACCCTAAACAAGCAAACCAAACGAATAGCCGCTTATTTAGAGTATTTTTTTCAGCCAGCGTTTTCACAGTGATTCTCCTTTAATTTCAATTAAGTTTAACTCGTACCATATAATGTATTATTAATCATTTCCAGCGTTGCTACAATGTTCATGGCTAAGATTCCACCAAAAACATGCATTAATCCCTTTCCCGTTCCTCCTGGAGGTTGCCCCTGCGAGGCAGATCGGGCAATCAACACCCAGCCTCTGACAAATGCAATAACCCCAATCACCTGAATCAGCAGGGAAAGTGATTGTCCTACGGCACTACCTGTACCAAATAATGAATCCAACGCCTGGTTCTGACTATCCATAGGGGCATATTGCAAAATATTGGATGAACCAAATGTCGTATTGAGCATTATGTCCAAACCAGTTGGAAAATAGATCAAAATGGCAGCAACCATTATATAAACAGCTGGTTCCTTGATACTCGTATTGCTAGACATCATCGTTCTTGCTTCGCCATAAATCTTTAAACTGTAAATTGCTTTAAACGCAAAGGCGATGCCTATAAGATAGGCCGCCCCAGTCACCAACCGCTCAACCGGGAGCAGATTTGCTGCGAGATTATTTAAAATACTTGCGTTACTTGTTATCCAAGAGACTAAACCACCACTGCCATCATCACCCATATCTGCCTCAACTGTCTTGGGGACTAAACCTTATAACCTGACCTGAACTTGTAACGATGCGTCCCTGATGCGGGTCGATTAACCTGACAACCCCATATCCTGCGATATTTGTCCCTTCTCTAACGGTAAGTGTAGACCCATTTGTACCAATTAACCAAGCTCGTCCAGGAATTACAGCCTGTATATAATAAATATTTCTTGGAACGACTTGCCTTACAACCTGCTTAACAACCTTCTTTGGTTGAGTACGCACGGTTAATACTGTAATTTGATTCGATTGATCTTCAACTTTCTGAGCCATTGAGGTGATCATCTGATTTAAGGAGTTAATTTTATTCGTTAATTCAGTAATACTGGTATTAACACCACCTAACTGCTCACTTAAAGAATTCACTTCGCTGCGAAGATTCTGCTGGCTTAATTCAAGAGCAGAAAGCTTCTGATTGACCTGCGGATCAGTCGCAGAAGAGGTGTCACTGGAGGCGGGGGTCACCTCTGTCGTGCTGGTCGTAGTGGTTGTCGTCGTATCCGGTGTTGTCGTCGTAGTTGTTGGAATTGATGGCTCCTGATCAACCACCACTGGCTGCTGTTGCACGGGCGTAGTATTCGTATTTACGGCTGGTGCCGTGCTTACCTGAGGTTCGCCACTGTCTACAGCTTTGGGCTTACTGGTAAAAAAAGAACCCAAAAATTTATAGCCCAGCATAGCAACGACAATCACGGCAATAGCAATCAGCGCATTTCGCTTCACATTGGCCTGCCCGATATCAGAAGGTTTCTTCTTCGTTGCAGTTGACGATTGCTGTGATTCATCACTGTCAATAGTCTCTGGCTCCAGAGCATCCAGATCAGTGAATTCATACTCATCATTACCTTGATAATTATCGGCCATTTCCTACCCTGCTTAGCTTGTTAAAGTGACATCTTGAGTAAAGAGTATACCCACTGCAGTGCCTGAACATACCTCAACGGTTGTCGGACGATTAAACTGCTGCTGGGCAACCTGCCCCCAGGATTTTCCTACTGTTGCCAGACCAATCACCGCATTCTCCAGTGCTGATCGTCCAATACCATTCTGTACAGTAATATTATCGCCACCACCGGTACCGCCCACTGTTACAGTTGTATTTGCTGACTGGAACGCATTACCAAAGCCTTCAAGGAAAGATGAGGCAAACAGCGAACCATATCGTTGCAGATAATGATGGTTAGTTCGGCTTGAAAGAGCCGTACGTGCAGTATTCGGATCAATCGCAAAGGCATTGATTGAAATAGTATGTGACACCCCTGGCATTGATAAGGTATTGAAGCTAATTACCATTTTATCGGAATTGCTGGGCAGGGTAAAACTTCCAATCAGCTTGGATCCTTTCAGTTTTCCAGATACAACCGTTGCCAGAATTGGACCAGGCTCATCGCTATTAACCGCAGTGTCTAATACAGCAAATATAATATCTCCTGTTTTGATTACAGGTCTTTGTGCTGTCTGGACTACTGTAGTTGTTGTCTCGGAACTGCTTACGGCAATTGTCTGAGTGCCAGGTATAAGAGCCGTACCCGGTTTAGGTTCTTCTTCAGGAATGCTGCTGGCTGTATAAGCCTGTACCGACACTCTTGACCAACTCTGAATGGAGGTTGTAGCAGCACTCATCATATCAGACGTTCTTTGCTGTATACGTTGCTGATAACGTTGATCTGCCATTTGCTGGTTTTGTCGATTCAATATTTCCTGTAACTGTTTGGAGTTTGCTGCTTCTGCTGTGGCAGCATTGGTACTACCGGTCAATCCCGGCACTCCAGGCACGCCCGAAGTAGCCCCAGGAATTTGATTATCGCCAAGACCTGCAACCGCAGACCCAGGTTGTATTCCGGCTACCTGAAGTTCAGCGTCGCTAAATCCTGCTTTTCTTAAATCATCCGCCGAGAAACCGGCATCTTTAAGTGCAGCAGCGGAATAACCAGCATTTCTAAGTTCTTCGGCAGTGAAACCAGCGTCTTTCAGATCTTTGGCAGAGAAGCCTGCTGCTCGTAATGCACTGGCACTAAACCCTGCATCTTTTAACTCTTTGGCACTAAATCCAGCGGCCTTAAGTTCAGAAGCGCTGAAACCAGCATCTTTCAATTGTTTGGCACTATACCCAGCGTCTTTCAATTGTTTCGCTGTAAAGCCAGCGGCCTTTAGCTCGGCAGCTGAGTAGCCAGCCTCTTTCAGTTGACCCGCAGTAAATCCGGCAGCCTTTAATTCCTCAGCTGAGAAACCCGCATCTCGAAGTTCTTTTGCGGTAAAACCGGCGGCTTTCAACTCTGCAGCACTAAACCCTGCATTTTTGAGCTCAGCAGCAGTAAAACCTGCTGCCCGAAGGTCAGCCGCGCTGTAACCGGCAGCCTTTAAAGCGGATGCACTGCATCCAAGCGTCTGTTTAATTACAGTCGCCGAAACACCTGAGGCATGGGCTGCCTGCAGGGATGCAAGACTGCAATCGGCCACTCGTCCTGCAGCAATAATATCGGCTGCACTCACGCCCGCTTGTCTTAATTGATCCGGTGTAAAGCCTGCTTGTAATAACTGCTGTGGTGTCAGACCTGCATCCAGTAATTGTTTTGCTGTGAATCCGGCATTTTTCAAATCCTGAGGTGTAAATCCAGCATCTAAAAGTGATCGGGCATCAAATCCTGCATCTTTTAAAACCGCCGCACTACAGCCATTCAGATCGTGAATACGTTTCGCTGTAACACCTGCCTGGCGAAGCTCACTCAACTTATTAATATCACAGCCAGCCGCTCTGATTGCAGCATCAGTTGCTAATTGGGCTTGTCTTATTTCTTCCGGAGTGAATCCAGCGGCAAGCAAGTCCTGTGGAGTGAATCCTGCTTCGAGAAGTGATTTGGCATCATAACCTGCCGCTTTGAGCGCTGCCGCAGAGCATCCATTCAAGTCATGAATACGTTTGGCTGAAACGCCTGCTGCATAAAGTGCTTTCAATTTTTCAGGATCACACCCTGCAGCTTTAATTGCTGCATCAGATGCTTGTTGTGCAGCCCGGATTTCATCGGGTGAAAATCCGGCGGCAGTGAGCTCTTGTGGAGTATAACCTGCGTCCAATAAGGCCTGTGCGCCATAACCAGCCGCTTTTAGAGCGGAGGCGGAACAGCCGTTGAGTTCTTTTATTTTACGAGCTGAAACTCCCGCAGCATAGAGAGACTTTAACTTATCAGGATCACATCCTGCCGCTTTGATTGCATCATCTGATAAAGCACCAGCTGCCCGAATCTGATCCGGTGTAAATCCTGCATTCGCCAAATCATCATTGGTAAAGCCTGCAGCTTTCAGAGCCTGCGCACTGCAGTTGGCATATTGCCTGATTAATTTGGCACTCACACCAGCCAAACGCTCCTTCGTCAAGGCAGAACTATTACAGCCTGCAGTCTTGATATCTTCTGGAGTAATTCCTGGAGGAAGTTCTGATTCAGCCGCTACGATTTCAGCCGGGGTATATCCTGCTTTAAGCAATTGATCAGGAGTATATCCTGCATTTAAGAGATCGCGGGCGCTGTAGCCTGCTTGTCTTAACTGCTGGGGGGTAAAGCCGGCATTTCTCAAATCAGCGGCAGAAAAACCTGCATTTCTCAAATCCTGGGCGGTGAATCCAGCCGCTTTTAATTGTGAGGCACTACAACCATTAGTTCGACGAATAGCCGATGCCGAGACTCCTGCTGCCCTCAGACGCTCCAGAGCATTCACATCACAACCCGCTTTGCGTATATCCGACTCCGTCACACCGTCTGGCAAACCGCTGGCTTTATTAATGTCGGCATCAGAAAAACCAGCGCCTTTTAGCTCACCATCTGTAAACCCGCCATCTTTCATTTGCTGGGCAGTAAAACCTGCATTGCGCAATTCGCAGGCATCAAAGCCACAAATGCGCAGCTGGCCTGCGGTATAGCCGCTATCTTTTAACTGGCGGGCATTAAACCCTGCCGCTTTCAATTCCTTACAGGAGCAAGATTGTTGTAAATCAGCTAACTGGTATCCATCCGCCTTTAACTGAATACAGGAGCATGCCTGCTTGAGTACAGAAATATTGGCCCCTTCACTGACAACTTTCTGTACTATGGACTTATTACAGTTTCCTTTCTTTAGCTCATCAAGCCATAAGTCGCGCTGAGCTCCGGCTTCATCTTCCATCGCCAGAGTTGAAAATCCAACGCCGCCTTGCCCATTACCAGCCAGACCCACTCCCCCTACACCACTGCCAATTTGCTGTGAGCGTATCAAGGTTGGAATAGCACTTCCACCAGTCTTTAAAGCATTCTGGGCCTGAGTGACATTCTGAGATTCCTGCAGCTTTGCATATTGGGCAGTAGGATTTAACGCCCCGGGGATGGATTGTATCGCCGGTGTTCCTGGAACATCTGCAGAAGCTCCTGGACCACCAGAACCCGCACCCATAAACTTGATAACACCAATCACTACGGCAATGCCCAGCAGTATCGTTGTGAAAACAATAATGACCCGCGAGCGAGTATTTGTAAAAAGTGCCTTAAGGTTTTCTTTTCTGCCTGCCATTTGCTTATAACCCTTCTACCTTGAGCTGCATGACTTTACCATGCCAGGAAACCAATAAAACAGGCGATCTCTGCATTTCATATGCATGCATACCATCCGCGCTGGTCATACTGCCAATCCATCCAGGCGACAGAATGGTCAGATTGGTCCGAACGTACATTTTATCGTTGAGTAACCATGCTCTTGCATCGCCGCCACTTACTACTAATCTCGTGCTGCCATCCGGCGGAACCCCATCCAGAACATGCAATAAAATATCACTGACTGCCGGAGGAATACCTTCTTCCATTGGCATACTTTTAGCGTTTGGACCATAACCCTGAATTCTTAAATCGACTCGATAGTCGACTGCTTTTTGTCCGGGAATCAACGTCAGCATCACCGGCGTATTCAAACCTCTTAATCTCACAGCCAGGTTGCCGTAATTATAAAGTCTTAAGGCCTGGATCATTAGTGTATTACTGGTTTTATCCCACTGTATGTTGAACGAGGCAGGATCACCCAGATCGTAGGCGCTTATAGGCCAGGGTGCTCCGGTTGAATCCAGGAATACAAGTGAAGAAACAAAGCCTTGTGATAAACGGATAACAGGCGGCGTAGATCCAGGCGACAAATTTACAAACTGAGAGGTCGCTGTCGGTTTGGGTGGTGTTCCCGCTGTGGAGGTTTCAGCAAAGTCATTAGCCTGGTAAGCATGCCTCAGGCGTATGATTTGTTCAGGAGTTAAAGGAAACTTTTGCTTTAAGACGCCATCAAATGCCTGTTTGTCGATGACATCATTATCATTTGCAGTCAAGACCTGTTGATCAGGAGCGCCGGGAGTTTTAGGCGGACCTGAAATTTGCTGCCCGGTTGTTGCATTCACTACCGTAGTCGTTTGCTGTGTTTGTGTAGTGCTCTGAGCCGTAGTTCCTGCAGTATTTCCCAGCGGAAGATTCAACTGCGGACTGGGGCTGGAATTCCCCCCCTGCTGAGCAGACAATTTTTGCTGCAGCATACGTAACTGCTGTAAAGCCTGCTGCGCCGAGTCGGATTGCTCGGCTGCATAGGAAGCAGTAATGACCGAGTTAAATGCGAAGACAGCAGTCAAACCATATTTTAATAATTTATGCGATCCGGTTTTTTGCATCAGGTTACTCCACCACTAGCTGGTCCCACGACAAATTGGGAAATTCCTATTCCTCGAGGCGAATTCAAAGTAGACACCCGAGTAATCAACATTGTAACAATGTTATTTTGCTGTGAAAACTCACTGGCACTCTGATAAGTAACCAGAATCGGCATTTGGATTCGCCAGGAATATCGACCGTTCAGTAATCCTTTCTGCAAAATAATCGGAGCGCGTGTTGCCACAGCGGAAACAATTAACTTCTTGGCCTTCACAGCATCCAGGTTATTGGATTGTTGTAAAGCCGTGAGAAACTGCTGCCAGCCTTCGGCAGTAAAGAATCCGGATGATGCCTGCAACTCATCTCGATAGTTTACGAAGTTATAGGTAAACGCAGCAATTGCAGCCTGATTCGCCCATTGCAACACCGATGAGTCGGATTGGTTAGGCTCGTTTAAAGGAAACAATGGCGTTATTCGCCCGCTAATACTGGTTGCGAAATATTTAGGTGCCGGTGGATGGGTTAGAACATATACGAGCAATCCTGCCATCATAAAATTAACAATGAATGACAGGATCAATGCAACCATTAATTTTCTTTGTCCATCGCGGTAAAACTCATTACGGAGTGTTACCACTGCTAAAGCATCATCAACCATTTTTTCCTCTTTTATTCTGGAATGGGTTTCTCATTGTCATCATTTACCGGATCCGGTGGCAATAAAGCTTCGTTTGAATAGTTAGGTGTATCCATTGGAGTTAATACGACTGGCGGCGTAATTCCATTGGTTGCATAAAAATCCGGCTGTGGCTGATGAAACCGGCTATATGCAATTGCAATAAACAGCAATACATTGATGCCAAGCATGATTAATATCCAAGTCCCAATCCTGCGATAGGTTGAAACATAAAATGATTTGGATTCTTTAATTAAATTCCAAGCCACCCGACTCATTTTAACCTCTGCTATACAATAGCGTCTCTAAATGTTATTTCAATTCTGGAATTAGGTGACTGATCACCACCCTGCATTATTCCTACAATAGGCTTATCACTTCCTGCGCCCTCTACAAATATAAAACGGCTATCTATACACTGGGACCATAAATAATCTGCAACGGAGCGTGCACGAGTTAATGTAAGGGCCTGCTCGCGCTTGCAAGACAAATATTTATTGCTATACGCAGTAACAGTTACCGACACTTTTCTAAACATTTTCATAAATTGCGCTACATCATTTAATATCGCGTAGGATTGCCAGGTCAGTCGAGGGGACTGATCAGCAAATAGTGCAGCAGATGGAATACTTATCAGATAATCTGACCCGATGGTGATTACTTTGACACCCATATTTTTGAATTTGCTCTGCATGGACATCACTGCTGAATCAGAGCTGTTTTGGACCTTTCCAGGTAATTTAATCCCCTCATCAATAGGATAGGAACCGCCCTTACTGCTACATCCAGGCAAAACAGAGGTTGCCAGCAAGCTGACAGGCAGAACTATTGATTTAAGCAGGTCAAAAAACGTTCGTCTCACTTATACCCTCTTGTCAAAATTATTCACAGCTTATCGCGATGATAAACGCTGGCGTGACCTTCGGTAATTTCATTATCAAATAAAAACATACAAATCATTACGTTACAAGCAGTTCATGAAAATTCAATTCATAAAAGACAGTGAATGACTAAGTATTAAGCAAAATAGATTTTAAATCATCACCACTGGAAACAAGTTGAGCTGAGAAAATATTTTCCAAAATTTTACAATGGGAGAATGAGCAGCCTTCGAGACCGTTGTGTTTTCCATAAAATAGCTGCTTTTTGAAGATTTTGAACTGACGTTGGCCTACACACTGCGACACACATCACCCCTATGGCTTGTGAGCAGAGTCCAGTGTTTCTCTATGAGTCTTCTTAATTCCTCGGGCGAGCCGAGGGACATAGGTTTACACAAGGCGAGGCAGGTAAGAGAATAAAAACATCAGGTTTCTTCTGAAGCTTTCTCATTAGCCTTATGCCGCTCTTCGACAATCCTTCCAGTCAGGGTTCTTACAATTTCTGTTAACTCATAAGATTCAATGACGTCCCTCTCCTGTGGCGGATAGGTGGTCGCCATCTGGAAGTCTTTTATCAATTCATTAGCAACAGAACCTGAATATTTATCCTTTGCCCCACTATTCCTTTCAATCGAAGCCAGGTAATTTCTGGTTTCGTTAATTGCGAGAATAGGCATGGAAAACTGCTCAGTATCTTTAACCAGTAAGGGAAGGGTATTATGAGACGTTCGCAGTTTGCTGAAGATGGTAAGAACGCCCTCTTCTTCCTCTTCGATAATTTCTTCAACCGGTTCTGGCTCGTTATGGCCGTGGTAAGCCAGCAAAGCAGCCACGCCGCGTTCGATAGGCTCAACCACTGTTGATTCACGCAATACCTTGGTAATGAGGCTTATTTCTTCGCTCTCAGGAACTTTATCGATACTCAGATCACCGCTTTCGAGAACCTTCTGGAAACCCGACAGTTGTTTTTGCAGTTTTGCCAGATACTCATCCGGTGGAGCTTCAACCTTCAGGAACTGATTGAGCTTTAATTGTTTAACCGGTTTGGGATTGGCGTAAAACATACGCGCACGGACAATTTTTGACTTGAAGAAAATGTGCGCCTCGCCTTCTGTTTGTTCCTTTAAATCCAGCAGGTCAATCCGGGCTCTTTTTTCAAAGGAAGAACTTTTAGTATCAAGGTAACTGTTAGTCATACTGCTATCTTTCGTCTGGAAAGAATCGACCTTGGTTACATAGGCTTCACCTGCAGTTTTGGTAAAGAAATCCCAGGTTTCGATGGGGTCTTCCAGCTTCATACAGATTTTTATGTTGGTATTCGCACCGATTGACGCAGCTTCCTCCTTGGATGCTTTTTGGAACGCTGGTAAATCCTGACCAGCAAAAATAGCAGAGAATCCTAAAGACCTGGCCTGTGCAGGCACTACCGCAAAACCTTGAACGGCATAATAACCATATTCATCCAGAATACACATGTAGGGTGTAGGTGAATTTGTAGGCTTTCGCTCGATCACATCCCGATAATCACCCTCAACCTCTTCACCTAAGCCCGCTGCCATCATTGCTTTTAGTGAAGATACAATAACTTTTCCCAGATTGGATAACTCATCCGGAGATTTCTCAAGAGCAGGTAATAAGACAACCAGAATGCGGCGGTTAAGCACTACGTCTTTAAAATCCACCTCGGCCAGGTTGGTTCTGATAATGTGCCCATAGGTATCAGCCAGGGATGAAAATACCCGCACCAACTGCATAGTAATAAACCCGTGCTGTTCCAGGACCTGGGAAACCTGTTTGCCCTTCTTCTCTTTATTATATCCCGGAAGGTTAAACACATAGTTTCTTAATGGGTCAGTCACAAGCTTTGGAACAGATTCTATATTTATACTTTCCTGCTCATCCCGCGGAAATACTTTATCAATAACAATTGCTTCCAGACGGGTTAAGTCGAAATAATTACGAATGGAGTTGGCATCCAGCAAAATAGCACCATCATCGCGCATATACACAAGCAGTTTCATCAATGCTTCCACGAAGCTGATTGCCCTTCCCTTCCACATATCACCGTCCGAGGATTGCCCTGAGGATCCCATCAGACTAACTACCAACTGGGTTAGCATACTGGAAGAACCCTGACAAAAAGGGTTTAGTGTATTGGAGAGACGTTTTTCCTGGGGACCCACAATATCGCGGGCGCCAGTCATGAAGTTAATGAGCAGTAAGTCATCTTCTCGCCCCATGCTTCTGACCATTGAGAAAACTTTTGCATAGAGGGAGTTATCCCCTTTCCCATCAACATAAATGAAGCCGCTTCCCTGTACCAGGGCATTAAATGCCAGCGAGACCAGCGCTTCGGTTTTACCACTACCGGTAGAGCCGAAAATTAAGGCATGGGTTCTTAAATCTTCATTGGCGAACCATAATTCTTCATTGCTTTTGCGGTCATTCCCAAAAAACGCGATACCGCGAGCGGTGTAGGGTGTTTTAATACCGGGTTTCAAATCATTATAATCTTTTACACGGGCGATTTTAGGTAAACGAAAGGGTAAGACCTGTTTGCGGGTATAAGTATATATAAAAAAGAAAAATCCCAGAATTAATAGCAAAGTCGCTATTTCAGAAACGTAATAAGCAATACCGGCCAGTGAAACCAGAATAATCGATACATTGGTGGGATCGGAAAAGAAATCCGCTAAACGCTGACCAACCGTTCGAGTATCTCTAAGTAACTGGCTTGGATCTATTTCATGACGTGAATCAATACCGCGCATCATGGCTGCAACTCCTGAAGTTCGCGTGGAGATAATTTCACTTCTTTAATAGCCGCTTCCAGGGCTTTAATAGCTTCATCGATCATCGGCACCAGCGAACGTCTTTTCATAGCTCTTTCTGCTTTCCAGTGGGCAAACGGCCCTGCAACTTCCGCAAAGGGGGTTTGCCTGCCTACACAATTAAGCATATACCATAATCGCCTGTCTGTGGGTTTTAACCAGAGAAATTCCGAGCTGGCCACCACACCATCATCTCTGGACGCCTGTAACAGGGAAGCCATTACTGTCAGTAAATAGGCATGCTGTACCAGAATTTCCTGAACATTCTCTGCATTCTGGTATTTCTTGATAATCGGTAAGGCCACCGAATAATCCGGCTTGCCTTCACTGAACGTTTTGTCGATTGTTTCCATGATCAGATTAGCAGAGCCTCTGTCTCTGTTCATCCGCGCCATGAATATTGCCGCCAAAGCCCTGGCATGGGGCGGACATCGCTCGAAGCTATCCCAGTAAGGTCCCAGTTGCAAAGTAAACACACGCTTAGCATCTCCCCGCCGAATACCGGCAGTCATTTCCATACCAGGCAGCGGATTGTCCAAAATTGCATCATCTTTTCGCAGCAGATGATATTTGCGAGCAAATTCAAGCGGCGTCATCGCCATTGCCCAGGGGCCCTTATTGATATCCTGACTCACCAGATCTTCCTTGACGACAGGCATGATAGCGGGCCAATTGTATTGCTCCTGTGCTCTTAAGCTTTTCATATCATGCGCACGCTTAAATTTTAAGACGACATTAGACTGATAAAGATAAAAGGCTAATCCGACCAGGATCACTATGACAGGATAACGAACGTAATCACCTACTGTACGAGTCAGGTCAAGAAACTGGGTCCAACTGATCGTAGCAGGATCAATGGTCTGCATTAGATAAACATCGTTCTCTAACTTGGAACTGCTTATAAAAAGACTTACCAGCTTTGCCTGCATCACATTGATTTTAAAAACAAAAGCAACGATATACTGATGCCCGGCATACCAGATAATCCAGCCGATCAAAAACACCAGTACCATAATCCATACTGGGGCCATTGAATTATCGCCGCCGCCCTGCTGTTGTGGTTGTTGAGCCATCCCATCAAATCAAAGAGATTTACATAACAGCAAGTATATACCTGCCCCTAAGGATTTTGCGAGATTAGTTCGTTTATTTTTTAAATAAAGCCAGGAAAAACAAAAAGGACGGGAAAAATTATTGACTATCATTGGGTTGGTTTTTTATCAAGCGGCCTTTTACATATTTATAAGTGCCCGAATAATGAACAAAGCGATTAATATTTTCAAGGTTAATTGAACGGTCCTTTAAAGTTAATAAAGGCTTGCCAAACTTATCTTGCGGAATTTTGTCGGAAGATAGCGGCAAAATATCACTTTGATTGATGAAAATGCTAATGTAAGACTCATTCATTTTATTTTCTTTCGATTTAATTATAAATTTTACATTCTCTTCATCGGCATAAATAGGACGCGAAATAACCTGACGAGGCAAATTGGCGAGAATCCTCTCCCAGCTTTGCATGCTATTTCCCTCTGAAGAATAAAGCGCTATGAAAACTTCCTGCTGTCCACTGCGCAAGGCTACCCGATTAAGTAAGGTAGCATTGGAATTATTTTTAGGTTTTCCATTTTCCAGTGAGCGATTATAACTGTCTCTAATCTCACGCAGATTTTTTCCGATAACACGCAAAAAATTAGACTCTTCCCAGGGGCCTGTTTCAATAGCCTCATCAAGAGCCTTTAAAATATCTGCAGATTGTTGATCGTCTACACTGTCTTTCATGCGTGAGAAAATTCTTGAAAATTAAAATGAAAGAGCTTGATAGCTCTATCATTCAGGGATAAGTGGAGTATAACAGTATTATGTAATCTATGCAGAGTATCAAGATAAATTATTAGGGCTTGTTTTTAAAGTTTTTCAGGACAATAACTTTTAAAGTACTACCCTTAAACTAGAACAATCCGTAATCTCGTCGGGTTTCAACTTCTTCCTTAACAACCTCTGTCTCAATGGACTTAACTGGTTTATGAGTAGAAAGTGCAGCCTTGAAATCATTGTCACACTTGCCCAATACTTCCACACCTCTTGCATTGGCTGGATCAGGTTTAAAGCTATTCAATCGCTTCAGGGTGGAAAAATTTTTCTGAAACTCTTTGTATGCTTCTTCAGCAGTTAATACTTTACTGGCCTGACTAACTTGTGCTTGCGCCAATGGGGACGAATAATTTGCTACATCAGAGACAGGCTTTTCACTTCTTGGAGACGAGCCAGGCCTTAATGAGCTTTGCATTATTTGAGTACTATCGGATTTTAATTCTTCTGCCATTCCTTACACCCCAACTCGGTCAATTACAACTATAAGTTTAGCAGTTTATCCTTAAGCTAAACTTAAGGCTTACTATTATTTTTATAACAGGAAGTAAACAAATAGCACATCCTGAAATCTAGCCAAACAACATGCTTTCTTATTCATTTAAACCTGAAGTGCCCAACTAATCAAGAGTTTATATTAAATAAATGTGATTAATCATACATCAGTTCGTCCAAAGGAGTATAATCACGACTGGGTCCTCCCTGAATGAGCTCGTTAATGACATCAGTCATACATAATAAACGCAGAGCGTTGGGAGTCACTTCATCAAAAACCACGCGAATTCCTAACAAAGACCCTTCTGCTTCATCAAAAGTTGCCCCCAAGCCGTAACCCAGACAGAGAGAACATAGCTGATCTGCTCTTCTGGCAATAGCTGGAAGAAGACCGGTATCGGAAAACACTTCGTCAAAACTTACAAAACGATCATTCAAATAAAACTTGGCATTCATGCTCGCCGCAATTAAGGCCATACTTTTTTTTATATCTACTTCCATTAGCGCCACCAGGGTTGAGAGGATCGGACTCGCCCAGCCAGAAAACTCCTGAGCCAGCGTAAAAAAACGGGCACGGTGAACCCATAGTGTTCAATGATGCCGAAAAAGAAAGCAGAGACGAGGACCAGTACGCCTGTCCATATTCGTATGTGCATAAGAAAGAGAAATATGGGAAACGCAGCTCGCGCATCCACCATAAAAAAGCGAGCACTCCTGGCCGAATCCCTCCAGTGGGTACTCTCGGAAAATGTACCAGCCATCACAAACCCCGGAATCGTTAATTATTATCAATTATATATAACATATTTAATTGCGCGAGATTTATTGTCAACTATTGAAGTGAGAATTTTGAGAATGAAACTGTGGATGTGCAAAAACAGTCTGGTTTTAACAGTGAGTTTAAAAAGAAACCGAATATCAGCTCCAACCAGGAGTATTCTGAGGTCCTTCTTTTCTTGTCAGAATATCTTTTAGTATATCAGCTTCAGATTGTGCAAGACCTTGTGCCTTGGTCGAAACAGGTTGAATTGATGCTGAAAGAGTGTTATTGCCTACTCCCAGCTTTTTCAATATTGCTGCTGTACTATTTGATTTTTCGTCAATGGCCATAAAAAACTCCCGCACTAAACCTATACCAATAATATCAATTGAAGATTAAGGTTTTCTTAAGAAACATTAATATTCAATTTTTTTAATTTTTTTTCAGCTCCGTAATCTCCTTATCTTCATTTTAACTCGCTCTGTAACGCGGCTTGTTCGCGGTATCCAGATCAAGTACATATTAATTATATAGCCTTAAATTTAAGTTAACACAATGATGCAAAGCCTTACAATAACTTAACAGTACAATTTTTTAAATCAAGTTATGATAATTGAATAATATTTAATCTTAAGAAGATTATCATGCGCCAGTACAGCCTCGATGAAAAAAAATTGTTTCTTTGGAAAGAAAAACTGCACCAGAACAAAACGCAAAAATATCAGGGAGTAAAACGTAAATTATTAGAGATACTCGATTCAGACGAGGCATTATCGATTAGAAAAAATCGATTTGAAGAATATCGAAAACAGCTCATAAGCGACAATCACGGACAAGGCTGGACCTGGACTCCTCATTTTACCTGGTTTTGGAGATTCCTCTCTTTTTTCTATCCGATCAACTATCCTCAAGGCTCTTCTCTGAGAAAGGCACTTCTGGATGACATCGAAATTTCTGAAACCAGGCTGGCGTTAAAAGATTATCACCAATCCCTCTGTTTAGTTGATCTTAAAGACAATGAATTTGAGCTGGCTCTTTTTATCGATCCCAAGTCAGCTCTGGATGATCTGAAAAATCGTATTGAACAATTATCAGCAGATACATCCCCAACTGATATTGAAGTCATATTAAATCGACTGGACGCTATAAAAAACGAACTGGAAAGCAATCTCTATCATCTGATGCTGCAAAAAATTTGTAAGGCCTCCCCCCGAATAGCCTGCTCCAGACTTTATAAATTAAGCCAGGAAGCGTTTGAATATCCCAGCACCCATGAATATATTGAAATCAATTTGCTGGCAAACACCTTGCTTTCCCATTTTGTAACAGGATTCAGGCAAGCTGCCAGCCATCTCAACTCAGGATTTGAGCTGCTGATTTTGCTTTGTCTTTCAGATGACAAATATCGCCGAAAGCTTAACATCACTGGAATTTCTCGCTATGGTCTTGCTTTAAAAACCGAAAATCCGCAGCTAAATCCTCACACCATTTATCTTGAATTGCGCAGCAATGGCCAGCTTCATTATGACTCTGGAGATGGTCTTCTCACAGGAACTCTAAGCAGAGAGTTTTTAGCCGCCACACTTTCCCCTCGAGCAATAAATACTTTATTTGAATCGCTGGAAACTGAAGCACCGATTCATCTCGGCATATATCAGCGCAAAATTCTGGAAGCGATTACTCAACAAAACAGGGTTAAATTGTCTGATCCACTGGCAGAGTTAATTGCTGATATATGCAAGACGGACTCTCAGATTTTTCCTGAAAATAGCCTGCGTCGAGTAATGAGAGATGAAATGGCAGACAAACTTTATGAAGCACTTGACGCTCAGGGGAAGGCAAGTCGACAGGCTCGAGCAATGTTGTCAGGCCAGGCTCTCAATCATTGTAATCATCTGCAAATGCTTCAGGATATCTTCACTTTGCATCATAAAACGCATACACCGCCTCAAAATCCTCTGCTCTATTTAGTGGCTAAATCCTTATGCGAAAAGCTTTTTATTGATTACCGCAAAAATAACGCAGACGGACTATGGAAAGAACATGAAATAGGTTCTGAAATGATAAAACTGCTGCAAATTGCATTTATCAATACTGTACAGCCTGTCAGTACATTTTATAGGCCTGCTGAGCAAGAGGCTATATTGAGTCCTTATAATTATCCCTCGATTATTCCTGATGCCTTCAGGGAAGCAGAGGCCGATGCTATAAGGTTTGTTTTAAATAGCGGCTATTCAGAAACCCGCTTGCTGGACAGCATTAATGAAACTCGAAGCGAACGCAGAAAGACTGTCTCGCAAATTTCATGCGAATGGATTATTTCACGTGTTCAGCAGATTTCCCCTGCCCTTACTCAAGCGGTCGAACACCGTCTGGTTCATACGCAATTTTATGATGTCGATGATTGGCTGATTATGAAAAAACAAATGAAAGGAACACAGCAGCCTACGGAATTACTAATGGAGTCGCTCAAAGAACAACTCGCGCTTTCCAGACGCGCAAGAGAGAACATTCATTATGAAAACGAGAATAATGCGGTGAGTAAAGCACTGAGTCTGCTCTTACAATTACTGGGAAGTGATTCTGTCACCTCAGAGCAACTGGAGGAAATATACAATTATCAACTGGATAAACTGCATTTTTACATCACTCACACATTAACAACAGTCCTGAAAAACGAATTAAAAGAGAGACAAGCCAGGCTGCTTCGATGGGATGAACAATCACTTAAAGATTTTCAGCTAATTGAAGAAGCGTCTGTAAGTATGCCATTGCATCGCAGTCTTGAGCATTTGGATAATGCAAATAGCTGTATCCAGTCTGAAGTTCGCAAAGATTTTGCCAGGCAATATACTGAATCACGAATGGCCGTTTATCATTTTTCTATCTATATGAAGCAATCCGAATACCAGGACAAGGCAGCCGCCAAAGAAGTATTGACTGGCTTAAAACCTTATCTTTGCGAGGAGCAATATAAGTTGTGGATGATGAAATTGAGCAAACAATTAAGTAAACCACTCGTTCTGGAAGTGACAGTACTTAAAGAGGCAACCCTGTGTAAACAGGCGGACCAGCCTCCTGTCCCTGCACAGAAAATGTTTGCCTGAAACTCAGGTTGCAGGTGTCTTCATAATGAAAAAGCAAATTTATCCATTTCTTTTGCCAGCAATGCGGATAATCGGGTAAACAGGGGATGGGCGCTATCCTTGTCAAGATGGTCTATCCGTGAAACCGCTTTAATTCCCTGCAGCACATTGCTGGTAAATAATGCCTCGGCGTCCTGAATCATTGCTCTGGTAACAGGACTTTCCCGGCAGTCTATCTGATTATCCTGGCAAATAGAGAATATACGCTCACGCAATATGCCGGATATTAAGCCCTCAGCAGGCGGAGGGGTTTCTATCCTGTTTTGATGGATTATATAAAAGTTGGCTATGCTGGTTTCGATCGCCCTGTTTTCTGTATTAAAAAACAAAACATCGTCTGCATTCTGATTAGCGGCCCAACGGCGTGCCAGAATCTCTTCAAAATAGCTGACAGATTTATACTGGTAAACAGGATTCATGCGATCCCTTTGCCAGGGGCAGCTGATTAATTTAAGGGGAGACTCAAGGGGCTGATAATCAAAGCACTCCAGAACAAGATGCGGGCTATTGCCGCTTTGCGTCAAACCACGAGCGGCTGTGCCAGGTGTTAATATGATTTTCAATCCACCCTCAGTGAAATTCTGCTCTGCCAGATATTGCCCGATCACTCGTTGCCATTCTTCTAAAGCCAAAGTAAAAGGAATACCCAATAATGCGGCGGTATTACTTAAACGCTTCCAGTGAAGGCTGCTATATAATGCTTTGCCCCTTCTAACTTTGAGCGTTTCAAATACTGCTTCACCAAGAAATAACCTATCTGCCGAGGAAAGGCACAAGCTAGCGCCAGGCGGATGGAAATGAATGCGAATCACCTGCTAATAATCCATAAAATCATCAAGCTCCTCACGCAAGCGCTTTTCCTCCAGCATATTCTCCAAACGACGACGTGCATCTAAAACGGCAGATTCGCCGGCATCCATATCCACATCATCATCCTCAGGATTGACAAATCCATCTTCGTCCAGTATTTCATCCTCATCAAACAGATCGGTCATATACTCACCTCTTGCAAATTTTATTGAATACGACAATAAAAAAATTGCTATATACCTTATTTTTTAAATTATGCCTAGGATCTTTTGACAAAATTTTCTGACATAATCACTTTAATATTCGACAGGATTTCCTGTCTTTAAACACTGGATTCGATTTAGCATGGATTTTCAGTGATTTTTGTTCCAAAATAACTGATAAATGTTTCTTTTTTTTGTGGAATTATCATGGCCGATCGTCTAAAACGAAGCATGAAAGAAGTTTACAGGGGCATAAGAGAACGGCTTCCCCTGGAATATCGCCGGACAAACTCCAGACGAATCTGCAATCGGATTAAACAGCTGGCCGTGTTTCGCAACGCCAGACATATTGCGCTTTATCATGCAGCAAACGGTGAAGTGGATTTACACGATATATGGCGTTCTGTTCCCTTACAAGGAAAATATTGCTATTTTCCTGTTATTCGGCCCGATAGAAACATGCATTTTATGCCGGCGACGCCTGCCACTTTATTTGAAAGAAATAAACATAACATTCACGAGCCGCAAGTTGAATCCGGCAAAGAGATTAGTATCCACCAATTGGATCTTATCCTTTTGCCTCTGGTTGCCTTTGACGATTATGGTACTCGTTTAGGCATGGGGGGAGGCTATTATGACAAATGCCTGGACACAATTGATCGCCCCCTCACGATTGGCGTCGCCTATGAATTACAACACACCAGCTTTATCAAACCCGATGACTGGGATGTGAAAATGTCTATTGTGGTGACCGAAGAGAAAACTTACTGGATTAAATAAAAAAATGAACTATTGGTTAATGAAGTCAGAACCTTCCTGTTTCAGTATTGATGATTTACAAAAAGCACCGAATCAGACAACCCATTGGGACGGTGTCAGAAATTATCAGGCCAGGAATTTTATAAAAGAAATGTCAACGGGTGATCAGATATTGTTTTACCATTCCAATTGCACTCCGCCTGGTATTATTGGCATTGCCGAAATAACCAGTAAAGCCTATCCCGATTTCACCGCATTTGATCCAGACAGCGAACATCCTGATCCTAAAAGCACACCTGAAAACCCACGCTGGTTTATGGTCGATGTGCGGTTTAAAGAGAAATTCAAACGTTTGATTTCGCTTGAGGAACTAAAAAACTATCCTGAGCTGGGCAGCATGCCCTTATTAAGAAAAGGAAATCGTTTGTCAGTGATGCCTGTAAGCGCCGGTGAATGGCATTTTATCCAGGAATTAAAGTGAGCGGTCTTAAATTGCGTCCTCACCCATTTCCCCGGTGCGGATGCGAATTACCTGCTGCAAATCATAGACGAAAATTTTACCGTCACCTATTTTACCGGTGTAGGCTGATTTGCAGATTGCATCGATAGCAGGTTCAACCATATTATCAGGAAGCAGCAGTTCAATTTTTATTTTCGGCAGGAAATCCACTACATATTCCGCACCGCGATATAATTCGGTATGCCCTTTCTGACGGCCAAAACCCCGCATTTCAGAGATAGTTATGCCAGGAACATTAATCTCCATTAATGCTTCATGCACATCATCCAGTTTAAAAGGTTTAATAATTGCCGTGACCATTTTCATTTTTTATTCCTGGAGAAGCTTTCAATTAAAAATAATATTCTAGCTGATCATTTCTATAATCAGGAAAAAGTTTTTTACCACAGACCTGTTTTTAATAGCTAATAATATAAATCAGTTATCAGACTTTCCGCATTGAGTTATACTGAGGCCGTTAAATAGTTTCAGATTTAATACCTACCTGATAAGGAGTTTCATAATGTTTGACCCCAAATATTTCGATGACCTGGCCAAAAAATTATTTGCCAGCCTCCCCTCCAGCATCCAGAACATTGAAAAAGATGTTGAAGACAAATTTAAGGAAATTTTGCAGATTGCATTCAATCGTATGGATCTAATCACCCGTGAAGAATTCGATGTACAAGCCAAAGTTTTAGGCCGCACCAGGGAAAAACTGGAAGCGCTGGAAGCTCAGGTTAATTTAATGATTAAACTTCAATCAACAGACAAAAAAGACCAGGATAACGTCTAAACTGTTTTTTGATTTGCTACAAGTCTACCTAAAGGAATAAAAATGAATCTCGCACTTAGCAAAACACGCAGTGCTATTGGTATTTATGCCAAGCCTGTTTCTGTCGAAGTCCATCTGGCCTATGGCCTGCCCAATTTTACTATAGTAGGCCTGCCAGAAACTGCAGTGAAGGAGAGTAAAGATCGGGTAAGAAGCGCCATCGTAAATAGTCAATTTGAATTCCCATGTCGTAAAATCACAGTGAATCTGGCCCCTGCAGAACTTCCGAAATCAGGCAGTGGTTTTGACTTACCCATTGCCATAGGTATTCTGGCGGCTTCAGGGCAAATTCCACCCGCCAAACTGTCCAATCATGAGTTTATCGGTGAACTGGCACTGGATGGAGGCTTACGGGGCATTAATGCTATCATTCCTGTTATTTTATCCAGCCGTCGTGATAATCGATTGATTATTATACCGGCGGATAATGCAGAAGAGGCGTCACTAATTAGTTATGAGGGCGTATTGGCATCTAACAGCCTGAGAGAAATCTGCAGTTATTTAAGCCTGGATACCCCGCTTCAAAATCTGCCGCCACCCCGCCCTACGGCTATCAGCCCTGCCATGGACTGGTCGGATATCAAGGGACAGGAACATGCCAAACAAGCCATGTTCATCGCCGCAGCAGGAGGTCATAGTGTATTATTATGCGGCTCTCCAGGCAGCGGCAAAACCATGTTGGCAAAACGATTCCATACCCTGGTTCCAGAACTCGGTGATGAACAGGCATTTGAATGCATTGCTATACATTCCATCAGCAAAAAAGCGATCGATTATCAAAGCTGGCGCTCTCCCCCTTTCCGCTCACCTCACCATACCGCATCGACGGTGGCACTGGTCGGCGGCAGCAATCCTCCCAAGCCGGGGGAAATTTCCCTGGCGCATAATGGTATATTATTTTTAGACGAGCTGCCCGAATTCAGCAGGCACGTGCTGGAAACTCTGCGTGAACCTCTTGAATCAGGCGTTATTCATATTTCCAGAGCCGCTGTTCAAACGGAATATCCTGCCAGATTTCAATTGATCGCAGCAATGAATCCATGCCCCTGCGGGCAATGGGGTAATCCAACAGCCAATTGCCTGTGCAGCCCGGAACGAATTCATCGCTATCTTGGCAAATTATCCGCCCCCTTTCTGGACCGAATTGACATGCAAATTACTGTACAGCCACTGTCCAAAGAGGAATTGCTTAGTCCTGTCAATAACGAATCAAAACAAAGTGAATATCTGAGAAATGAGGTGCAAAGCTGTCGAGAACTGCAATTGGCAAGACAGGGTTGTCTCAATGCGCACTTGAGCGCCAAAGAATGCGAAGTATACTGCGAACTGCAGCAGGAAGAGCAGCATTTTTTATCTGAAGTATTATCAAGGCTTAATTTATCGGCACGTGCCTATCATCGCCTACTGAAAGTAGCACGCACCATTGCTGATATGAAGAATAAAAGCCGGGTGGATAACAGTTCATTGAAACAGGCATTGTCGTTCAGACAAATGCTGCAGGCTCCAAAATAATGTTCCCTTTAGAACAAACTGCAGGCTGGCGAAAAGCCGGGCCTGCCATTCACTTATTTGGAGTTCATTACCGCGTCAAGCACCGCCATGCGCATAAACACGCCATTTCGTACTTGCTGCAAAATGACTGATTGCGGTCCATCTACGATGTCGCTGTCAATCTCAACACCACGATTCACCGGCCCGGGATGCATCACAATGGCGTCAGGTTTTGCCCATTTAACATGCTCAGGGGTCAGGGCAAAATAACGGCGAAATGTGCTCAGATCGAGGTTTTCATTATCCAGCAATCGTTCACGCTGTACGCGAAGACATATCACCACATCCGCATTGCTTAATCCCTCCCGCAGCGATTCTGTAGCCTGACCAAAATGCAGCGTCTGCGGTTGCCATAGCTCTGGTGCTATTAAATGAAGTTCTTTAACCCCCACGAGAGCAAATAACTTCTGCAGGGAATTCGCTACCCGCGAATGCCGCAGATTTCCGATTAAAGCGATTTTCAGTGATTGCAGATCAGGTTTATGTTCAAGGATAGTCATTAAATCCAGCATTGCCTGAGTAGGATGCTCATTCGTGCCATCGCCAGCATTAATTAAATGAACGCCTTTATCTAATATCTGCGATAATTCCTGAGGCAAAAAATTCTGGCTGTGACGAATGGTAAAAAAATTAATCCCCATTGCCGCAAGATTTCTTATGGTGTCCTCAATCACTTCCCCTTTGTTTTCTGAGGAGCGATCCAAATCAAGGTTGATTACCTGCATGGATAAATTAGCAGCAGCCACTTCAAAACTGACTCTTGTTCGAGTGCTGTTTTCATAAAATAAATTGGCCAGGCGCTGTTCAGAATACGCAGGGTAAGGGATTTTATTCTCTTTGAATGCCTTGGCACGCTTCAGCAAACGATGGATCTCAGCCGAGTTTAACTGATCGATATTGAGAAAATGATTCATATTAGTTATCCGGATATTGCAACCATTGTTCAAGAATCACACAGGCAGCAAAACTGTCAATAGGGCTGCTCTTTAGTTTACGGTATCCGCCCTGCGCAAACAACTCTGCTCTGGCTTCTACGGTTGATAATCGTTCATCTACCAGATGAACCGGCAGGGAAAAACGATTGGACAATTGATCCGCAAATTCGCGGGCTAAGGTGGTGGTGTACTGTTCACTGTTATCGATACAGGTGGGCAAACCGACAATCAGGGCTTCTGGTTTCCATTCTTTTATCGATTTCTCGACCAGACGCCAGTCAGGGATCCCCGCTTCTGCACTGAAGGTTGTCAGGGGCCGGGCTGTCAGAGTTATTTTTTGTCCTACCGCCAATCCAATGCGCTTTAAACCAAAGTCAAATCCCAAATAAATACCGCTGGGCATAAAAAAATCCAAATAGTGCTGTCTTATAAATTATACCCGGGATTTATCAGGCATGACCAGCGTCAGAAGTGAGTTGACTCATGTTGATGCCCAGAATCTTACCGGCATACTCCCATCGTTGAGAAAAAGGAACTTCATACATAATTTCGGCCTTATAAGGACATACCAGCCATACATTAGTTATCACTTCCTGTTCAAGCTGATGCTCACCCCATCCCGTATATCCCAGAGTAATTAAAGCATCTTTGGGACCAGTATCATCAGCGATTGCGCGGATAATATCATTGGAGGTAGTCACGGTCACATCATCACGCAGGGATAAACTGGAACGCCAGCCGCCGGTTGGCCGATGGATTACAAAACCTCTTTCCGGCTGCACAGGGCCTCCATATAACAAAGGCTGATAGTTTTGCTCATTGCGAAGAGGGTGAATATTCATTTGTTCAAAAACGAGCCCAAGCGGGTATTGCATGGGACGGTTAATAATTAATCCGACTGTACCGTGTTCATTATGTTCGCACACATAAATCACGGCATGCTGAAAGTTAGGATCCGTTAACGAAGGCATGGCAATTAATAGTTGATTGGCGAATGAATTATCAATTGCCATAAACCCTCTCCTTAAAAAAATATAGTTCTTAATCTCAGTATATACCATTGAGTAAAACTTGTTTTTATTTAGGAAATGAGAGTAAATCGGCGGGTTTGGAGAGACAGGCAATCTGTTCTTTTATTCGCCCGATAAAAATTTCCAGGGTTTGCGGCTCATAGGAGCAACTATCCACCAGCGGCTGCCACACGCTATGAGGCCAGGCAATATCGGTTTTAAATCGCGCAACAATATGAATATGCAACTGGCTAACTATATTCCCCAGAGCACCGATGTTTAATTTATCCGGTTCGCGAGACGCCTGTAAAACGCGGGAAAACAAATCGATCTCCTCGATAAGGACGAGTTGTTGCTTTGGAGATAACTGAGTGATTTCCTGTACGCCCTCCACTCTTGGCACTAAAAGAAGCCAGGGGAAACGGCTGTCATTTTTTACCAGTACGGTAGATAAACGGCTCTCACAAACAAATACACTGGAATTTAGTATGCGCTCGTCGATTGAAAACATAGTTCAAGCTATTTTTGGTTAGTTTATGCATTCTAAAGGATGGTGTATTAAAAGTTAATCCAGGCTTGCTGAATATGAGCATTTTTTTAAAACAGTTATTTTTTTTAGAGCAGACTCCTTATAATGTCAGGAAAATAATAAATTTTTTCATAAAAAATATTTGACAAGCATGAATTTTGAGTTATGTTGAAAAGTACCTATATTATTTATGGGTTTTCACAATTGTCATTTAAGGACGAAGGCAATTACGCTATTGGTTATGTTGTATAAATCGATATGCAGCTGCCAGTTTAAGGAGGATTTATGGCTACAGGCGAAGTTAAATGGTTTAATAATGCCAAAGGATGGGGATTTATTATGCCTGAAGGTGGTGGCGAAGATATTTTTGTACATTTTTCTGCCATTCATGGTTCAGGGTACAAAACTCTGGCTCCCGGGCAACAGGTTTCTTACGATTTGGAAAAAGGCGAGCGTGGTCTGCATGCGTCTAATGTCATTGCATTAAGTGAACCAGTTGAAGAATTGGCTTAGGCTGATATAGCTTACCGCCTTTTATTACCATGTACCGCTTTAAATATCTGGATTAACGCGAATACATCATTTAAAAAGCGTTGCTCCTGAACCGATTCGAGTTGAGGGATATCCTCAGCCCGAACGGCTCAAACGTCTGAATCATCGCTAGCAGCTGCGCACTTAGTTAAAGTGGTTCTACCAGTAAAACCGTATTATCCTGAACAGCAATGATTTTAACGCGAGCTCCTGCGGCTAACTCAGGCCCGGTTACAAACCAGTAGGCGTCATTTAAATAGATTTTACCTCGACCATTTTCAATAGCCTGACTCAGAATAGCGGTTCGCCCTATTAGTGCGTCCAAGGGGCGATTAATCAGTGGCGGCGGTGAAACCTGTGAGCGATATTTAAGCACTCTCCACCATCCTATGGCGAATAAAACGCAGAACAGGGAGAACCAAATCAGTTGCCATTGCCAGTATAAGCCGGCTGCTAACGCGAGGATCCCAGTTAACGCAGCAGCCATTCCAAGTGCAACCAGTAATCCTGCAGCCCCCAAGGTTTCAGCAATCATTAAGATCAGGGCCAATGCGAACCAATGCCAATATACTAACCAGCTCATTATCATCTCACTAATTCGATTTAGTCTTAACGTTATTCATCAATTCGCTGATTCCGCCAAGCGCTCCGATTATTCCAGTTGCTTCAACGGGTAATAATACCATCTTACTGTTTTGAGCATTTCCTATCGATTTAAGCGCATCGACATATTTCTCGGCGATAAAATAATTAATCGCATTGATATCACCTTGCGCTATCGCTTCAGACACCATACGCGTCGCATTAGCATCAGCCTGCGCGGTGCGTTCACGCGCCTCAGCCTCCAGGAATGCTTCCTGACGAGCCGCTTCTGCCCGCAAAATCTGCCCCTGTTTATCCCCTTCAGCGCGCAGTATTTCTGCTTGTCTATCCCCTTCGGCAGCGAGAATTGAAGCCCTTTTTTCACGCTCGGCTTTCATTTGATTCGCCATTGCATCCACCAGATCCTGGGGCGGTCGAATATCACGAATTTCAATTCGGGTCACCTTTACCCCCCAGGGAGTAGTTGCCTGATCAACCACATGCATTAGCCGGCTATTGATTTCATCCCGATGGCTAAGCATACCGTCCAATTCCAGAGATCCCAGAACGGTACGTATATTGGTCATGGTTAAATTGCGGATGGCATGTTCCAGATTATCGACCTGATAAGCGGATTTTGCCGTATCCACCACCTGAAAAAAACAGACTGCGTCGATAGTCACCATCGCATTATCAGACGAAATGATTTCCTGCGGAGGAATCTCAAGGACTCGTTCCCTCATATTTACTTTATAGGTAACCCGATCAATAAATGGAACAATTAATCCCAACCCTGGTGACAGAGTGTGGGTGTAGCGTCCAAACCGCTCCACAGTCCACTCTTCTGATTGAGGAACCACTTTCACACCAGAAAGAACAAAAGCAACTGCAAAAATAACCAGTAAACCCAATGTAATTAAGGATTCCACGATATGCTCCAAATAATGAGAACTAAGAGTCTTATTCCATTCACATTTTAATCATACACCAGAATATTGCAAAAGTGGTTTTTTATGCTATAGAAGAATCTATACAATACTGTTTAGGAGCAGGGAATGAGCAATAGACGATTTGCTGAACGCCTGAATAAAGAACTGGATGGTATCGGGGTTCCTCTTAGAGACGATGAGCGGATTGAAGTATTTTCTAAGCTCTTGAAAATTCCCAGATATCAGGCAGAGGCTTTTTTAAACGGAATAGTCATTCCCACAGCTAAAATACTGGATCGTTTAGCCGATGAACTGGAGGTTAACCCGGATTGGCTCATCGGTAAAAGTGATAACCGAAAGAGAGAAACCCGGGCCTCCTAACCTGTTTGCAGAGATTAGAAACTCGCCCGTCTCTGCAGACCAGCAGATTGCTCTTCCACCACCTCACACATAGCAGAACATTTCGCCAGACGTACAGCGAGGCTGACGCTATGCGCTGAAGAACTTAATAATTGATTATCGAAAGCCTTGCCTGCAAGCGCCTTTATTTCCTCAACCGACTCTGCATTATTAATGCTATGCATGAGCAGCCTGGTATATTCAGCTTTTGTTGCCGTCAGCTCGGAATTTCTAAAGAAACGAGTAATCAGAGACGCCGAAAACTCACCCTCTTTTAAGGAACCTCTCGAAAGCAGATAACGGGTTAACTCTCTGATGCAGCTTTCTTTAAGATTATCGAGACTTAATTCTCTTTCAACTAATAAAATATTTTTCGCTTTATTAACTGCTTCGGACAATCTGTCTTTGGTTTTTAAAGAAACTGCAGGCAAACGCCGGGAGGGATGAGTAGAGATGCTGGCTCGATAATCGATTATCTCCGCCGCCAGTTCAACCCGTGAGTTAACGCCCACATTGCGTTGAGCATCATAGCCGGCAGCCAATGCCTTTATTAAATTGGGTTTGTTTTTTAAAAATCCGGCGTCAAAAATGTCAGGCCGATTGTTCTTGATAAACAATAAGGCTTTGACTGTTTCTATTGTTTGTGGAAAGACCCAACTATTTATCCGAAACCAATTGTCATGAAGAACCTCCGCATCCCCCCAATAGTTCTGGCTTGCTATACTGCTTCGTCTTGTTTTATTTCCCAGGCGAACTTCATGCCTTTTCTCAAGCTCCAGACAAAGCCCTACATCCACACAAACGACATGACCGCTTTTCGTTGTCACAAAATTCTTGCGTCCAGCCGCGTCAATGACAATACGGCCAGTTCGTGAAAAAATATCAATTAAAGCGCCAACCATTTCCTCATCGGTAGATTGTCTGCCTTTAATGTAAGGACAAATCCATCCAGGGCCATACTGTTCGGTACGAACAACACGGGCGGGGGGTTTGATATGAGAGTTTATTTCATTCCACAGCCTTACTGAACGTTCTGGGAGGTCTGTCTCATAGCACTTTTTTTGAATTTTCAAGACCTCTCCTTTCTCGACATTCACATAAGTGGTATTAAAACTACCTCCACCTAATTTTTTCCAAGGCATTTTGAGACCTGTAAGCAAAAACAATTTGCTCAATTTTACATCATTGTTTATTTATAATAAACACATTTAATTGTTTTTTTTTAAGATTGTTATACTGCGGTCAAGCCGCAGTATAAGGAAAGGAAGGCCACCTATCCCTGAAAGCGTTGATTTAAGCCTTTGGGTCTGGCATTTTTTTCTATGTACTGAATGATCTTTCCCGCGATATTAATATGGGTCGCCTTTTCAACTCCCTCCAATCCTGGGGAAGAGTTGATTTCGAGCACCAGCGGTCCATGGTTCGAACGGATTAAATCGACACCGGCTACTTTGAGACCCATCGCTTTTGCCGCTCCTATCGCAATGGCTCGCTCCTGTGGGGATAAGGCAACTTTTTGCGCTTTACCCCCCTGGTGAACATTGGCGCGAAACTCACCCTCTTTTGCCTGTCGTTTAACTGCGGCAACGACTTTATCCCCTATGACAAAGCACCGGATGTCCGTTCCTTTGGATTCCTGAATAAATTCCTGCACCAGAATATTGGCCGACATTTCCTTAAATGCATTAATAATGCTAACTGCTGATTGATGGCTGTCTGCTAGAATAACGCCTTTGCCCTGTGTTCCCTCAAGTAATTTAATGACCAGGGGAGCTCCTCCGACCATACGAATTAAATCTTCTGTATCATCCGGTGACTGTGCAAAACTGGTCAATGGCATCGGGATCCCTTTTCGAGCCAATATCTGCAGGGAGCGGAATTTGTCCCGGGAGCGAGAAATCGCTATCGATTCGTTTAAGGTATACATCCCCATAGTTTCCATATGCCGCAAGACTGCAGTGCCGTAGTAAGTAATTGACGCACCAATACGTGGGATCACCGCGTCATACTTGGGCAAGGGCTCACCGCCGCGATAATGCACTTTAGGGCTTGAAGCCGCAACATTCATATAGCAGTACAGTGGATTGATAATATTGACTTCATGTCCAGCAGCTTCACCGGCTTCCTTTAATCGTTGGTGAGAATATAAATGGGGATTGGTCGCCAAGATCGCAATTTTCATGAAGATAATTATTCCCAATTGTTTTTATTGTATCCAAAAATCTATTTATTCTCTGAGCCAGTCACAGGACTGAGTCTGCTTTGTCTCATGAGAAAAGTATAGACGACAAGTAAGGGCTTGTTGGCTCGTTATTCATACGAAATTATTGTGTTCCGGTACTCCATCTCTCAAAGACAATGCCATAGAGAGCTGGATGCCTGATAAGCATACAGGCTCAGGCTTCACAGAGTATACAATCTATTTCAGATATGACAGGAAAACGAGTAGTTAAGCAACACCCTAAAATTTTTAACCAACCAGAAGCTGATAATCTTTTGCCAGTAAATCAGCTCGATGAGGAGTGGTGAAAAATGCACTCAATTCCCCCTGGGGATTGAATAGCATGACAGCACCGCTGTGCTGTACATCATAGTTCTCTGAATTTGTTGAGATCTTTTTCTCATAGGCAATACCCATTTCCATTGCCATCTTTTTCACAGTCGCCTGCTCCCCTCTTGCGCCATAAAAATGAGGATTGAAAGCGATCACATAATTTTTCAGTTTTTCAAGATCATCTCTTTCCGGATCTACAGAAATCATAACAACATGCGGTAAAGGCTTCACCCGCTGTTCTTCAAGGATACTGTACATTTTAGCCAACTCAGCCATCGTAGTGGGACAAACGTATCCGCAGTTAGTAAAACCAAAAAATATCATTGTCCATTGTCCCTGCAGACTCTTATTATCAAAGGATTTCTCATCAACCCCTGTCAGACTGAATTGTTCGATATCACGAGGTTTCTGTAATAAGGTGCCATGAAATTGCGAAGGGTCAATTTCTTTATTCCAATGCATATGTTGCGCGACGAACAAACCGGTAAACATGGCTGCTATAGCTAAAAGCACCGTGACCGTCAGGGTAATTTTTTTATTTTGATTTGCCATTTTTTCCTCTTACACGTAATGGTCAATTAACAAAAAGACAAACAGTAACATTAAATACACAATAGAGAATCGAAAGGTACGCAAGGCAATAACCGGCTCATCACTTCGATACAAGCGCCAGGTCCAGTGTAAAAATCGAAGTCCCAAAATCACCGCACCAGCCAGATAAATTAAACCGCTCATCCCTACAAGGACTGGAAGCATGGTGACCACCAGCAGCAGAATAGTATACAGAACAATATTGAGCTTGGTAAAAGCAATACCATGGGTTACCGGCAGCATTGGGATTTCTGCATGACGATAATCTTCAAATCGATAAATAGCCAGCGCCCAGAAATGAGGCGGAGTCCAGGTAAAAATAATTAATACCAGCAAAAGGGCATTGGGATCAAGGTGATTGGTAATTGCCGTCCATCCCAGTAAAGGGGGTGATGCACCCGCAAGGCCGCCGATCACAATATTTTGCGGAGTAGCCCGTTTCAGATAACCAGTGTAAATTCCGGCATAACCAATAAGCGTCACAAAGGTTAGCACTGCAGTAAGCGTATTGATCCATAGAGAAAGCAAGGTCAGACCTGTAACACCCAAAAACAAGGCAAAACTAATCGCCTGTTTAATCGAAATGCGGCCCCGAGCCACCGGACGTTTTTTGGTTCTTGCCATTAAGGCGTCAATACGTTTATCAACCAGATGGTTGATTGCTGCGGCACTACTGGCGGCACAGCCGACTCCTACGAGTGTAATGCACAAGGTAGATAAGGGTATCCAACCCGGCGCTGCCAGATACATGCCCACCATAACGGTTAACAGCATTAACAACACCACCCGCGGCTTGCAAAGCTCCAGATAATCTCGCCAGGATGCTGACGTCAGGCAGGCCTCATTTTGCATCACAGCGCTCCTCCCGAGAGAAATAAAACATGGTAAACAGGCTGGCCAATAGCATGGCAGCCATCCCATTGTGGGCAACTGCTGACCATAATGGAAGCAGATACAAGACATTGATAATACCAAGGCATAGCTGAACACCAAGCAGGATGAGCACAAAAACCGCCATTCCACGCAAGGATTTGCTCGCAGATCTCAGCAATATAAGTCCAGAAAGACCCAATAAATAAAGAGTGGTAATCAAAGCGCCCAGGCGATGAATCCCTTGAATAGATGCTCTGACTTCGCTATCGAGAAGGCCGCCCTGATAATTTTCGCCAACGGGTGAAAACAGATTAAACCCCTGGGAAAGCTTTATAGCCGGTAACCATTCGCCATTACACTGTGGAAAACCAATACAGGCAATCCCTGCATAGTTGGCACTTACCCAACCGCCCAGAGCGATCTGGAAAAATACGATGAATGCCCCCAGGGCAATCCAGAAACCCCATGAAGGTTTTGAAGCCTCTCTTCTGGCTGTCATCTGCAAACGAAGACGAACAAGACAGGAAAAAATTAATATACCTCCCAGTAAATGGGCCATCACCACCACAGGTAGTAACTTAAGCGTCACTGTCCACATACCTAACGCGGCCTGAAACAAGACAAGCAGCATGAGTAGAAAAGGCAAACGGGCAAAAGGTCTCCGTTCTTTCAATGTCCGAAATACCGAAACTCCTCCTACAGCAAAGATTAACAGGGCCAGCGTACCCGCTGCATAGCGGTGCGCCATCTCCGTCCAGGCTTTACGGGATTCGATAGGATTATCCGGGTAGGTCTTTTGTGCTTTGCCCAACGCCTTGGTATCTGACGGTAGAACCATGTGTCCATAACATCCTGGCCAGTCGGGGCAGCCAAGGCCTGCATTAGTCAGGCGGGTATAAGCGCCCAGCATCACGACCAGCAAGGACAATATGACAGCAATACTCAAAGCCCAGCGCATCCAGTTTGTATAAATAGTATCAAGCACTCTGTTTACCCGCATTTAATAAATGTTTTAAATCTTTATAAATATCTGCCGGCTTGGCGGCTGGTGAATAGGATAAAATCAGGAATTTGTCAGGATTGGCAATATACACCTGTGCTGACGACGGAAGCTTGCTGGCTGACAGGTTTTGATAATGCATATCCTGCTCCTGCAATAGCTGAGCAACCTCTGGAGATAATTTGACACCAGGAGGAAGGATAAGCACCTCTTCCACTTCATATAAATGCCTTCCAAGCGCTAAACGAATACGTCCTAATTTATCGAGCTGTGACAAACAGGCTTGTTCACAAACGCCGGGATTCCAGAATACCAGCTGCCATTTATTTTTTGGATTAGCAAGCTCCACAGAAACAGCAGGCACTAGCAAATTGCCCTTATTAATCGCCTGCGCGCGGAGCCATTGCGGATGAGTAAAAAAAAGATAGGCCGCAACACCAGGAGCGATGAACAGAAGCGCTAAAAGATACAGGACCAGATTTTTCGATTTAACAGTATTAGTCATTGATTTTTTTCAAATTCGAGCCAATAAAAACCACCAGGGCAATAAAAGCCAGGGCAAACCATTGCAAGGCATAGGCATAGTGACGTTGCGGCGACATTGTAACAGTGGGCCACTCACGGGTAAAACCATTAACGTCATCTTTATTGAGGCGAATAATAAACGGATAGACGGATTTATGCAAAAGATTACTGATTAATTTCACGTCAATGCGTTCAACTATGGTAATACTATCGCTTTTTATTTCAGCTTCCTGTCCTAAAACCCATGATTTAGTGGAAGGAAAATAGGCTCGACCGCTTAAATGAGGTGCTGACTGCAGAGGAGGCAATACCGGAATATGGCTGCGATCACCTGCGATCCAGCCTCTGTCAATTAATAGCAAATGACCGTCAGCAAGCAAATAGGGGGAAAGCACATTATATCCCGGCTGGTGCTCGAAAAACTGATTATCCAGAAGAAAAACGGATGACAAATACCGGCCTTTTACCTTAATCGATTGATACTGCTTGGGATAGGGCATTCCGGCAACCCATTCAACGGGAGGCAATTGAGTCTCTCTGGCTTCGGCAGTAAGGATCAACTGTTTTTCTTCTGCGCGATGCAGCTGCCAGAACCCCAAAGTGATAAGCAGGATAATAGCCAATACAGCCAGTACAAGGATACGTCCGCCGGACGTGAAACGATGATTAAAACAAGTTACACTCAGCATTTTTGGAATCATGAAAAAGCACTGAGGAGATTATACCAAATGTTCACCAAAGCAATCATCCTAATTGTGATGCTAATTATTCTATTCGCACTGGGAAGCGGTTTGATTTTTCTGATTAAGGATAAAGGTTCAACTAATCGCACAGTCAAAGCCTTAAGCTGGCGAATAGGCTTGTCACTCGCGCTGTTTCTCTTTCTTTTGCTCGCCTTTAGTATGGGCTGGATTCAGCCGCATGCAGTGTGATACATTTCAGTTGATTAACCGGCAAATAGTACTGCCATTAAGTTATGCTCTATTGTATGTTAAATATACTGTCCTCCCCGCGAAGGCGGGGATCCATCTCTGTGCTCGCTATAATGCCAACTGAGGTATGGATTCCCGCATTCGCGGGAATGACAAAATTTTCGTAGCTTCATAGCAGTGCAGGCAAGGAGACGCTCGTGTTTTGGAATCAGGATGAAGAAAGACTCATCAGGGATTATCAGGAAGAAGGGGTAGTCTGTATCCGGCAATTATTAAATCCAAGGCAGATAGCTCTCCTGACTGAAGGTATTGAACATAATTTGCAGCAATTGAGCCATCGCGCCAAAGTAGCCAGCCGCCCGGATGATCCAGGCTGCTTTGTTGAGGATTTCTGCACCTGGCAAACCAATCCCTTTTACCAGGAACTTATTTTTAATTCCCATTTGGGGGAGATAGCCGCTAAATTAACTGATAGCCGCCACATACGCTTGTATCATGATCACTTACTGGTTAAAGAAGCGGCTACGCGTCAGTCAACACCCTGGCATCAGGATCAGCCTTATTATAATATCGAAGGCTTACAGAATTGCAGCATGTGGATTCCGGTTGACCCTGTCAGCCAGCATGCTGCCTTGCGTTTTGTATCGCATTCACACCGCGGGCCCTGGCTAATGCCCCGTTCATTTATGGATAAGCAGGCCAAATGGTTTCCTGAGGGATCGCTTGGTGAGCTGCCTGATATTGAGCAGAATCCACAGCATTACGAGATTAAATCCTGGTCTATGCAGCCTGGCGATGTGATTTGCTTTCATATGCTAAGTCTGCATTCCTCACGAGGTGCTGACACTGGGCAAAGACGCAGAGCATTCTCTCTTCGCTTTTTAGGGGATGACATTATCCATGCCCCACGTCCCTGGATTACTTCACCTGATTTTCCTGGGCTGACGGAAGACCTGGCAGCCGGGGCGCCTATGTGCCATCCTTTATTTCCAGTGATCTGGAAAGCTGATTGACCAGCAGATATTTAGTCCTATTATTCAAAAGGAAAGGAATTTAACATGTATACTTTATATTCAGCCCGTACGCCAAACGGCATAAAACCAACCATTATGCTTGAAGAGCTGGAAGTGCCCTACTCTGTTAAAATGATTGATATTATGAGCGGTGAACAGTTCAAACCGGAATTTTTGATCATTTCGCCGAATAATAAAATTCCCGTCATCTATGATAGTGAACAGGATTTTTTTCTTTTTGAAAGCGTTGCTATTCTTCAATATCTGGCTGAAAAAAATGAACGATTTTTACCAACTCATCTCAAAGCCAAATTTCAGGTCATGCAGTGGTGCTATTTTCAGGCAGCCCACATTGGTCCCATGTTTGGGCAATACGGTCATTTCCACCGCTATGCTCCAGAGCAAGTCCTTTATGCGCAAGAGCGCTATGCCAATGAAGTATTACGATTGATGGGCGTTATGGAAAAGCAGCTGGCCAGCAATCCCTTTATTAGCGGAAACGAGTATACCATCGCTGATATGGCAATATGGCCCTGGCTTTATTGTTATGAAGAATTTTATCAGGCACATATTGATGAAACACAATTCCCAGCACTAATTCGCTGGTATCGTCAGATTGCTGAGCGTCCTGCGGTGATGAGAGCACTTGACTCCTATGAGTAACCGCTTCAAAAAGGGTTGACAAGCTAAGAGGATACAAGCCAGAGAATTTTATCAGGCAGAATATACTATAATTAAGTGTCTCAACCTCAAGGATAAGCAACGTGCTTTGGATATATATTATTGTTGCTTTTGTCGCTGCCCTTTTGATGGTATTCCTTTGTATTTTCGCCATTAAAAGGCCTTCAAACAGTGTCGCTTTGTGGGTAGCCATTCTAACTATTTCCCTTCTGATAGCCGCCCTTTTTGTTTATGGAATTCCTTATTACCGAGCCTCTGAATTTGAAAATTACATGAGACAGACTTATCCGGTAATGAGCCTGATTGAACAGCAATCGCCTACGGAATTTCGTGCCTACATGGATGAGGCTCAGCATGCCATTCGGCATTCAAAAGGCCAGAAAGTAGTTGCAGTGTATACGGGTGAATTCATCAACTCCCAGCTATCAAAATACATCGGAAGGGCAAGTAATCTGTCTATCTATGAGTATACGGTAACGACATTGAATTGTTACCATAGTCTATATAAAACAAATCCGCCGCTGGTTATCGATATGGAATTTGCCAGTTTTTTTCCCAATCGTATCAATTTTGATAACCTGGAAAAAGGCACTGAAGTTTGCGGTGATACGATTACAATCGCCAAACTCAATATCATCGAATCTGCAATAAGAAATCCCTCCCCTCCAATCACTCAGGAGGAAATTGTTGCCGCGCAAGTGAATCTGAGAGAAATTTTTGCGCAATTAGCAGCTAAATATGGTGAAGCAGCAATAGAAGAGACATTTACCAAACCTTACGATGCTCTGGATAAACCTCAAATCGCTAACATTATTATTGAATTTTATGAGAAAGTCATTTTGAAAGGACAGGACAATACCGGCATCCTTTTAAAATATTTGCTGACTCAAAAAATTACCAATGAATAGTAGGATTTCAACCCTGGATTGAGCACCTGTTCTAGATGCCCTTCTGCGCTTTAATTGCCGCTCTTAGCCTTTTAGCATCCTGAGGAGCACATGCTTTTTCATCATTATCAAAATAACAATAGACAGGCTTATTTTCCTTTTGCCATTCCAGTATTTTCCTGGCACATCCCTGGATTGCGTCTTCTGAGTAAGCACCAGTATAAGGGGTTATCTCCGGTCCGTGCATACGAATATAAATAAAATCACCGGTTACGATACTCGGAGTTTGATATTGTTTATGATCATAAAAACAAAGGCTCATACGCTGAGACGCCAAGAGTTCATAAAGGGAGTCACAAAACCAGCTTTTTGAGCGGAATTCAAAGGTATAACGTAAATCTTTTGGCAAATAATCAATAAATTTCTTAAGTCGAGGTATATCAATATGCCAATAGGGCGGAAATTGAAAAAGAATGGGCCCCAGTTTATGTTCAAAATAACGAAACGCAGTTAATAAGCGATCAACACTTTCTTCGGCATCTTCCAGCTTTTTCATATGGGTAATATAACGATTCGCCTTGCAGGAAAAGACGAACTCCTCTGGCGTTTGCTCCACCCATTTTTTTACATTATTCTCTTTAGGAAGCTGATAAAAACTATTATTGAGTTCCACTGAATCGAAGATTTTAGTGTAGTAAGGCAAGACATCAGGTGATTTGATTTTGTCAGGATAAAAATTGCCAATCCAGCCTTCATAACTCCAGCCTGAGGTACCAATGTAACAGCCATTTTGCTTATCCATAGCAGCCTTTAATTAAAGGAATCCTTCTAAATTATGGCAAAATTATGCTGGCTCTGCATAAACTTCTTCTTGGCCCAGGATGTCTTTGGCTTCAGCAGTATCACTTGAACCCTTTGATCAATTTTTAACAAGCTTCTTAAAAGACCAAAAATTTACTGACTCACTAATTCCCAGTATGCCCAAATTGATTACTGTTAATTGATAGAGGGCTTGTAAGTAAACTTCACAGTTCTCTAATTCATCGGTAGAAAATGCCTCCCCCTGCTCAACTAATTTCTGCATGACTAATTTTAATTGAGTCTGCGTTTCTGAGACTTTAGACGAATTCGCTCCTTCATAAAGACTCCCCACTGCCTCTGTAAGTTGCTTTAGATCAACGTTTAATTGACTGGCAGTCGAGATGGCTTCCTGTTGGTTTACTGTTTCCTGAATATGGCTCAACGTGGCCTGCATCATCACTAATTTATCGTATTCATCATGAATAGCCTGCAACTGAGGCAGCTTTTTCTCGTTGGTCTGACCTTCAACCTCCAAGTTTTCAAGCACACCTCTTGTTAACCAAAATTGATTCACCAGATCAAAAGGGCGTCTCATCTTATATTCAGACATCAGTATCTGCATGCAATTATGAATCAAGTGGCGCTTCAATTTGGCAATTTGCCTGAGCAGAATATGCCAGAGGTCGGTACGCCAAAGCACATTTGCGACTAAAAAGCTGGCAGCAATCCCTATAAAAATTCCGCCAAGGCGCTCTAGTGGCGGCGTTAAACTGGTCGGCGGCCCGCCTTCCTGGGCGATGGTAATTACCAAAGCCAGATTGGCCTGTAATCCGATGTAAGCATCAGCAGGCCATTTGAATGAAAAATAACTGAATGCCCACACCCCCGCAAGAATCAAAATAATAAAATTATAAAGATTAAACGAAAAATAAGCTAAACTGCCTAAAGCAAGTCCGCCGCCTAACAGGCAACCTAATACCCGATGCAGACTGACACTTTTCATTTCAAACAGGCTTTTACGCACTGATATAACAATACTGCTGATAATACCATTTAAACCGCCTGGCCAATTGCTGATTAACCAGAAGATCAAGGCCAGAGTTGCAGATAATCCTGCTTTAATCGAATGCAAAATGACATCCGGATCGTTCTTTAACTGCTCCTGATGAGAAATAAAATTCGGCTTTATTTTCCCCTTTTTTTCTTTCCCAAGCAGAACAGACTGGATATTATCCAGCATGGTATTTAGCTGTCTGAAATAATGGGCAATTGCAAGATAGTTTTGAGATTGCTCAGGATGCAGGGACGTTAACCGGCCAATCGTTTTCCTGTAATTGTTGACGAGCGCTGTGGTCTGCAAGGCAGATTTGGCCTCTGGATTTTTTTGATCACCAAGAATAGTTTTTATCTTTTTTAAATCATTTCGTATAGCCTCAAAAATTCTTTCCAAAGTCAGTTGATCAGCAAAAACGACATTTTCAGGGGTAATAAAAAAATGGTTTCTCACATAATAACTGTTCATCCGAATAAACGATTGGAACGACTCCAGCAATAAACGGTATTGATCCAGCTTTATCCGCTCAAAACCAATCTCGCGGCGCATAAAACCAAGCATTTCCATGCCTTGACGCAATTTCTTTTTGACAAGCAGATTATTTTTCTGGATTCCCGAAACCATATCCATATTCTGATCCTGCAGTGCTGAAGCAATTTCTGCAATGAGACTATCCATACTGGTGAAAATAGTATTCACACTTTTATTCATTGCATCCTGGATAGTGTTTGGGAAAAGAAAAAAAGCAGCGATCGCGGATACTAGTACGCCCAACCCAATTTCGGCCGGACGCCAGATGGCCACCTGAAACGCTTCTCCCGGAGAAAAGGCCAGTTCGGAAATAACTATAAAAGCACTGATCGCCAGCAACAGAAAAGCATAGGCATAGCGACTCAGATTATAATAATAAACGGCAATGGCGATGAGAAAAAATCCAGCCAGCAAATAGAGAAAAAAACTGTTCGCAATAAAACCTGACATGAAATAACCAAGCCATGCCCCAATTATAGTGCCGGCGATTCGCATAATCGCTTTATCGATAATATTTCCAGTATACACATTGGCGAGAATTACAACAGTCATGCCTGCCCAGTAAGGCTTATCCAGATGCAGGGCAAAAGCAATTAAAATAGCAATCAGAGTCGATATTGCAGTCCTTATTGCCGCACGGTTTTCAAGGGTTTTCAGAAGGAAGGGAGGGATCACTTCTTCTCCGGATAGGTGATCGTTGTCGCACTGGCGCCAATACGTAAAGGATACTCTTTACTCACGTCATCGATAACGATACGTACTGGAAAACGTTGGGCAATTTTAATCCAGTCTTCGGTCGCTTCCAGATATGCGAGTGTGGATGGAGCCACTTGTCCTGACTGTACGCGATTAATTCCCCAGCCGATACTCTCCACATGGCCGTGAAAGGTCTTTCCAGGATACATATCAAGATAAATTTTTGCCTTGTCACCTGGTTTAATCAGGCGGATTGCTGTTTCGCGGTAACGGGTTACAATCCACCAGTAACTGGTGTCAACCAGCGCAAATAAGCCTTCACCGGTATGAATGTATTGCCCTTGGCGCAAATTGAAATTGGTAATATAACCATCAGTAGGCGCAACGATCGTGGTGTGATCATAAAGGTATTGCGCTTTGTGCACTTCAGCCAGTGCGGCTTTGATTTCACTATTATCAAAATTTTGCTGGGCAATCCTGAGTTTCTGCATGGCAGCCAGCACAATAGCCTGCTGTTCGCTTATCTTCGCCTCCGTATTAATCAGCTGTATTTCAGCCAAATCGCCCTGCTTTTGCAGTTTTTGATAACGACTTAAATGATCCTGACTGAGAGCAAGCATGGATTTGCTTTGCCGTAATTCTTCTTCTGCAACCTGGATACCCAGTTTTTCATTCGCGTATCTGATTTTGGCCATATTATATTGAGCCTTGGCTTTATTTAATGCATACAGATAGGGCCTGGGGTCGATAGTAATCAGCTTGTCTCCTTTTTTTACCTGCTGATTTTCTACAACATAAATTTCGCTGATCGGGCCTGAAACCAAAGCAGCCATATTGATAACATTAGCCGAGACGTAGGCATCGTTTGAGCGTGTATCATAATAGGCAAAATAACGATAACCCGCGACAGCCAGGACGATTAGGCTGATGGTGATGACATGAGGCCAGTATTGAAATGCCGACAATCGCTCGCGGAAGGTCAAAGCTATTTTCCCTGATAACAAAACATATAATATACTGAAATTCCGAGAGTTTGTTAACAAGCTCAGCGCTTGGGAACCACAATATCGGGTGCATCTTCCGCTTTTTGAGGAACTGATTTAGTCAGCGGAGAATCGGAATAAACCTGCGGGAATAAATTATAAATACTTTCCATTGAGGCTCGATCAAGACTCGATGTGTTATTGGGATTAAGGCAGGAATAGCAGAGCCAGTTCTTTTCTATTTTAAAATAAGTACTGGGATCATGAAACATACCCCAATCGGCTTTATGATCTCTGGAAATCAGTGTGGGTAAGTCACTGGCCAGATAGCAGGCTTCCAGGGCTGGATCGCAGATCACCTCATCATTAATTATCACGATAAAATGCTTGAGTAATGACAGCAATTCCAGAGGCATAGTCTTGTTAATATCAGCTACGCGGCTAGTGATTAATCGGTTTAGAATAAACTGAAAAGCGCAAAGCGCCTGATGCTTGCTGTTGCAAGCGCCTGTTTGCTTCATTGCAATATAAGAGGCCTTTATTTTATCCAGAGTCGATCCGTTGCCATTTAGAATTGTCTCTATCTGCTCCTCGCTTAATTTCGCTTCCTCACTCTCTGGAGCATGGGTTGGCAGTGATTTAACGTATTGAAGTGCTTCCATTGCTAATGTTTTAGGAAAAGAACTGGGAACAGGATTCATTTCTGGGGATTTTATGAACTCAGAGATCGGCGATAAAGGAGGCATGGCATCTCAATACAGTCCTTGATAATTTTAATATAGCTCAGATTCGGGAATAAAATTCTGAAGAAAAAAAATTTTTATATCGCTGCTTAATAACTGGATTAATGAGCTGGATAGACTAAAATGACAAATTCGCTGCCATTAAATTGAAAATCACCGATCACTTCCATTCCCAGTTTTTTATGTGCATTCACTGAGCGAGGATTACTTTTAGAAACCAGAACAGTCAGCATGTCTATCTCGGGATGCGCTTGTTTTAAATACTGGCTCATGTGTTCAAATAATCCGGACATGACATTTTTGCCTCGATGCGTTTTGGCAATACAAACAGGTCCGTACACACAAGTCTGATAATCGGCAAGAGATTTTCCCTGATATTTCAAACGATTGAATTGATCAATCATTGCCTGCACTAACGGAACATTTTTATTATAATTCAGAGTGCTGGCACACTGATAGGCACAAACCGCTTTATCCTCAATCCCCACAATAATGCCTAAATCAGCATCCATTTCCTTAAACTGTTCAGCTGTAAATCCTGCTGACAGGAATCCATCCTGCAAATCAGAAGCCAGATTAACAGCCAGATTCTCATTTTGCAGTTCGACCATTTTCTCGAAATCAGCCGCTTCGGGATTGCGATATTCCATAAGTATTATCCGCTGGATTGTTTTTTTTAGCTTAGCAGAAAAATGTCCAGGCATTGCCAGATAAAGGTTAAAATTCTATTGTTTATGCAAATTGGCTTGCAGAAGATCTCTAATCTCGACTAATAACTTTTCTTCGTTACTGATTTTCTCAGGTTCTGCCTCTTTTTTTTCCTGCAATAAATTGATGAATTTAACCGCCACAAAAATGGCAAAAGCAATGATTGTAAAATCGATAATGGTTTGTAAAAAAGCACCCCATTTAACTACAGCAGCACCGATTTTAAAAGATTTGGCAGTAATGTTAACACCCCCCAGAAGCAAGCCGATTAAAGGCATCACAATACCGTCCACCAGGGAGGAAACAATCTTGCCAAACGCAGCACCAATGATCACTGCCACTGCCAGATCGACCACATTACCGCGCATGGCAAACTGTTTAAATTCACTTAAGAAGCTCATCATCAAATCCTTATGATTATTTCCAGCCGCAATAAATCTTTTAAGGCAAATTGCATCGCGAAGCTTAATCTGATGCAATTTGCTACTCATTTATATTTTATGTATTTGGATCACTTACTCTGGATTTTCCCCAGTCCTCCAGCAAAACGGCTATCTCTGCGAGACGGCTATCCAAATCGTCAGGAGCAGGGCCGCCGCCCTGTGCCATATCCTCGCGGCCGCCGCCTTTACCACAGAGCATTTTCACCAGAACGGCTGCAGAAGGCGCCTGACCGACTAATGATTTTGTAATCCCGGCAATGACATTTATTTTCGCATTATCAACGGTGTACAATACAATAATCGCTCGTTCATTTGATGATTTCAGTTGATCGAGTGTTGTCCGCATTGATTGATTATCTGCTCCATTCAATTGCTTGATCAGCACCGCAGTGTCCGCGATAGTCTGCATTTCTTTCTGCAAATCGCCTCCTGACTTGGCTGCCAGTTTAGTCTGCATTCGACTCAGCTCTTTTTCCTGCAGTTTAAAATCGTTCAGGAACTGACTTAATTTTTCAGCCGCAGTGCCGGCACTTGTCTTTAATTTCGCAGCCATTTCATCCAGCAGAGCAAGCTGTTGGTTTATCCAATCCAGTGCGTAAGCGCCAGTTACCATTTCAATCCGCCGGACACCACTGGCAATCCCATATTCAGCCACTATTTTAAATACACCAATATCACCTGTACGCTCTGCGTGCGTACCACCGCAAAGCTCCATAGAGAAATCCCCTACAGATAATACTCTTACTTCATCACTGTATTTTTCACCAAACAGGGCGACAGCCCCGCTTTTTTTAGCCTCTTCCAGATTCATTATGCGAGTCAGTACTTCTTCATTCGCACGGATACGATCATTTACCAGTTCTTCCAGTGCACGCAGTTGCTGAGAACTTAATGCCTCAAAATGAGAGAAGTCAAAGCGCGCGCGTTCTGCATCAACCAGGGAGCCTTTCTGTTGTACATGAGGCCCGATTAGTTGTTTTAATGCGGCATGCAACAAGTGAGTCGCTGTATGATTAAGTCGAATGGCTGCGCGGCGTCTGGCATCAATCTGGGCGGCAGCTGTTTGTCCCAGTTTAATTTCACCTTCCAGCACTTCGCCATAATGAACTATGGCCTGGCCAGTACGCTGGGTATCCTCAACCTGAAAAACCCCATGACTGGTAACTAACTGCCCTTTATCACCAACCTGTCCGCCGCTTTCAGCATAGAACGGGGTATGCTCAAGAATAATGGCTCCCCTCTCACCCTGTGCCAGCTGATTGACTCGTTTATTATCCATTAATAAAACGGTAATGGCACTCGACATGCTATCCATCTCATAACCATGAAAATGGCTTGTTTCCTCAACCTGGCAGGCTGAAGAATAATCAGCGGAAAATTGACTGGCTGATTGCGATAACTCACGCTGTTGCTGCATGCACTGGTTAAACCCATCAAGATCAACCGTTAAATTTTGCTCGCGAGCGATATCCTGAGTTAAATCGAGGGGAAACCCGTAGGTATCATAGAGTTTAAACACGATTTCGCCTGGAATTATTGCAGAATCCAAAGTTTGAATTTGCTCCTGTAAAAGCCTTAAACCTTGTTCCAGAGTACGAATAAACTGATTTTCTTCCTGCGTCAGAATCCGCTCAATCTGCAGCCTTGCTTCCAATAGTTCCGGATAGGCATCGCCCATTACGTGGCCTAAGGGCTCAACAAGACGGCTGAAGAAAGGCGATGGCAAACCTAATTTATTACCATGCCGAATAGCTCGCCGGATAATGCGCCTTAGCACATAGCCTCGTCCTTCATTACTGGGAGAGACGCCATCGGCTATTAAAAACGCACAGGCGCGGATATGATCTGCAATCACTCGCAAAGACGGATGCTTCGGATCAATTCCGGGAGACATTTCCAATATAGAGCGAATCAGGAGTTGAAAACTGTCAATATCGTAATTGTTATGAACGCCTTGCACGACAGCGGCAATTCGCTCCAATCCCATCCCCGTATCTACTGAAGGCTGAGGTAAGGGATGCAACTTGCCTTCCTTATCCCGATTGTACTGCATAAATACCAGGTTCCAGATCTCAATATAGCGATCACCATCCGCATCAGGACTCCCTGGAGGTCCCCCGGCTATCTCCGGGCCATGATCATAAAAAATTTCGGTGCAAGGACCACAGGGTCCTGTATCCCCCATCGACCAGAAGTTATCTTTGTCGCCGCAGCGAGAAAAGCGCTCGGCAGAAACCTTCATTTCCTTTAGCCAGATATCAGCCGCTTCATCATCCTGTTCGTAGACAGTAACCCATAATTTTTCGGGCGGTAAACGCAGGACGTCTGTTAGAAATCCCCAGGCAAAGCGAATCGCCTCACGCTTGAAATAATCGCCGAAACTAAAATTACCCAGCATTTCAAAAAAAGTATGATGTCTGGCAGTATATCCTACATTTTCCAAATCATTATGCTTCCCACCGGCGCGCACACAACGTTGGGCGCTTACTGCACGGCTGTAGGCTCGCGGCTCAATTCCTAAAAAGGTTTCTTTAAACTGAACCATCCCGGCATTGGTAAATAATAAGGTAGGGTCATTTCCGGGAATCAGCGGGCTTGACTCCACAAATTGATGGCCATTGTCGATAAAATAATCAAAAAATGCTTGTCTAATTTCTGAACTTTTCATAATTCACAACTTCTTGTTAAGATTATCAGAATAGATTGAGTCTCCCTGCGAAACGAAGTAACTCAATCTCATAGTCTCCGATCTATTGTTTAAATAGTTTATTAATTATCTCAAAAGAAAAACCACGATTTTGCAAAAAACGCTGTTGTTTCTGCCGAGCAACAAAATCCTGCTCCTCTATTTGCCTGAATTTCTTTTGTATCACTTCCCTGGCGAGAGTTTCCCAGGACAGATTCTGCTCATTGATTATTTCCAGTATAAGATCTTTTGCCAGACCTTTGAGCTGCAGTTCCTGTATAATTCGCTGCGGACCATATCCTTGCCCGATGCGCTGACGACAGAATGAAGCAATGAACCGTTCATCACTTTGATAATTAAGCTGCTGGCATTTGTCCACAGCATTTTCAATATCAAGCCTTTCAAATCCCTTGTGAGCCAATTTTTGAGCCAATTCATTTGCCCCGTGCTCTCGCCTGGCCAGCAAGCGAAGAGCACTGTCAAAGGCTTTACTCATCCATCATCTCTATATCTTCTTCCATCACCGCCGCCGGCATTTTTTTCTCCAGCAACTCGGCGCGAATTAACCGCTCCAGCTCTACTGCTACTTCAGGATGTTCTTTTAGATAAACCCGGACATTATCTTTCCCTTGTCCAATTTTTTCCTGCTTGTAACTATACCAGGCGCCTGCTTTTTCAATCAGTCCCAGCTGGGTTCCCAGATTAATAATCTCACTCTCGCGGGAAATCCCTTCATTATAAAGAATATCAAAATCAGTGGTTCTAAATGGCGGCGCGACCTTGTTTTTAACCACTTTAACACGGGTTTCGCTACCCAATACCTCTTCGCCTTTTTTAATGGAGCCAGTACGGCGAATGTCCAAACGAACTGAGGCATAAAACTTGAGCGCATTACCGCCTGTGGTTGTTTCAGGATTACCAAACATCACTCCAATTTTCATACGGATCTGATTGATAAAAATCACCAGCGTATTAGAGCGCTTGATATTGGCTGTTAATTTACGCAAAGCCTGCGACATCAGTCGAGCCTGCAAACCCACATGAGTATCACCCATTTCCCCTTCAATTTCTGCTTTGGGAGTTAAGGCAGCGACAGAATCCACCACAATAACATCCACTGCAGCTGAGCGAACCAGCATATCCGTAATTTCAAGTGCCTGCTCACCAGTATCCGGCTGCGAAACCAGCAGATCATCTACATTGACGCCGAGCTTAGCCGCATAACCAGGATCCAGAGCATGTTCCGCGTCCACAAATGCTGCAGTTCCCCCCGCTTTCTGGCATTCAGCGATAACCTGCAGAGTTAATGTGGTTTTACCAGAGGATTCAGGTCCATAGATTTCTACGATTCGCCCCTTGGGCAAACCGCCAATGCCTAAGGCAATGTCCAATCCCAGAGAGCCGGTTGAGATCGCCTCGATATCGCGCTCGGCAGGGTTATCTCCCATGCGCATGACTGAACCTTTCCCAAATTGTCTTTCTATTTGTGCCAGAGCAGCACTTAGTGCTTTTTGCTTGTTGTTATCCATCGTATTATCCAAAGTATGCAAAGCGCAAATTATCACATAGATATGGATAGGCAGCAAAATTTTTATGAGCCTGAGCGTAATTATCAGGCTGATAAAGACAGTTTATTGAGTAGAAAGCAACGTCAGAATTCCTGCCAGGGCTTTTCTGCAGGCGCGCGTTCGTATCTGATGTCGGGAACAGTTGCTGAAATGACAATGTTCGGTACGCACAATATTCCGGGTTCGGGATGCATATCCAAACCAGACTGTACCAACAGGTTTTTCAATACTTCCTCCCTCGGGTCCGGCAATACCGGTAATTGAAAGAGAAATGCTTGCCTTGCTATGTTGCAAAGCGCCCAGCGCCATGGCTTCGGCGACCTGTTGACTAACAGCCCCATATTGCTCAATAAGCAGGGCATCAACACCCAGCATCTCTTGCTTGGAAAGATTACTGTAGCAAACAAAACCCCGCTCAAACCACTGCGAACTGCCAGGAATTTCCGTGAGTTCGCTGGCGACTAGCCCTCCAGTACAGGACTCTGCAGTAGCAATAGAATGGCCTTTTGCTAAAAAAAGTTCTTTTAATTGATAGAGTAGTGCTTCCATAGGTCACAAATAAAAAAAGCCCCTTTTCAGGGGCTTTGAAATTATTAATTGTCGTTAGTTTTAGTTGTTTCAGTAGTCGTTGTAGTGGTTGCAGAACCTTGATCTGCTTTACCATCATTGTTTTGATCAGTGCCTTGTTGCTCAACAGTAGTAGTAGACTCTACCTTTTTCTCAGCGTTGTCACCGCAAGCAGATAACACTAATGCAGTACAAGCTGCTAAAACTAACAGAACCATTCTTCTCATTTTATTCTCCCTGGTTTAAATTCAAAGTCAATCCCACCTCTAGTTTAACAAAAATTTATCTTAAGTGAAGGAGTTAACTCAATTCCCTGTTAACTTTAGACCAAAAACCTGAAATCATCAATCTATTGATTAATTGGAATTATTAACTGGATATTTTCTATCCACCCCCTGAAGATCGATTTCAAGAAAATTGGTGATGCGAATGGTTGCCGGACTTGCCGCAGGAGTAAATTTAACTTCAATATTCCGCTCACTTCCATTCACCAGCTCGGACGTACGAGTCACTGTCATTACTTCCGTCAACTCAAGAGGATTTTTTTCTGCATCCGTCTTTTCCGAGGTTAGAAAATAAATCATGGCCTGTAAGCTTCGTTGAGCATTTAAGCTTTCAAACATTCTTAAATAAAGATAAATTCCCTGCAAAAATCCATCCGCATGATGTCCAATATGCCCGTGGGAAAAAATCGCCGGATTTGTCAGGTTGATTGGAAAATTCATGGTAATTTTTTTAATTGTTTTTCCGGCGACAACAGAAGTTGTAGTGGCCTCGGAAAACATGCGCTGATAAAAATAAAACAGCTTGCCATTCGCGGCATGAATGGATTTCCATATCCCCAAATTTTCAGGCAAAGCGTCTTTAATCAGGCTGTTATCACTCAGTAAAATAATTAAATGCCGCAGATTTTCAAATTTAACAGGCTTGCAATATTTAATGGACGCCATACCATCATTAACAGTAAGAATGTTTCGTCCATTAATCTGATGAGTTTGCAAAGCACTTTTATTAATTAAACTGGCCTCAGGAATTTTTAACTCGAAAAATTCACTGGCCGTTGAATCTGAAAACTCAAGCGGAATGAATTGCACATTCTTACTAATCACCGGATCACGAATAGGGATTTTATTACTCTCAACGTAGATGCCTTTTACACTGTCCTTCAGACCAAAATTGGAACGCGTTCTTGGCAACTCATCTCTTGCCTGTCCGGTAACGGGGTCTTTCACTTGCTTCCAGATATCAAACGGCGCATTCACAAACTCAATTCCAATGGCTCGGCTATTGGTGATTTCCCCATGCGGTACATTGGCGGCAATATCCGCCATCTGATAAATCGTTCCTTTATTGTCCTTGACATTGGCCACGCAGAAATGAGCGGGCACATTGAAGACCGCAGTACTGTCCATTTCCATGCCGGCTGTTTCATGAAGAAGAATCTGCGAGGGCTTGCCCACACTTCGGGAAGAAATGGATTGCAAAGTCGCTGCCTTCCAGTTTTTGAAAAGAATATCATTATTGGAAATTGCATATTCTTCTGTAAAAGCGACCAGCCGATTTTCGTTTCCGGGAATATGGGATGCGTATTTTCTCTGAGTTACACCATTGGTACGACTGTCCCAAATCAGAGCGGACTCACTTTGAATTGAGATAACAGAGTCGGCATCGGTTTTCATGCGCCGGTCATTATCAATGGGAAAATTACTGATATTGGGAAGATTTCGGTGCCACTCAATATAACTGCGGGCAATCGTTCCATGACACTCAAACACTTCTGCTTTTCCGGTTGCCTCATAATTTTTCTTGTTAAAAAAGAACACCACATAATGAATATCTACAGGCGTATATTCATAAATATCCACTTTAAAGTACCCGGTATTGGAAATCAGATTAATCACCTCATCCTTCCGGTAAGGCTTTCCAGAAGCAAAAAACTGATCTTCTGCTTTTTTGAATGCGTCCTGTACATCAGAGCCATAATTATCCATTTGCCGGGTTGCCGGCCTGGTAACTCCATTCATTGCTTTATCCTTAAACCGGCGGCTCCTGTCTTCCCGTTAAAGGATTGTAGGTTACCTTTACTGGAACGACCTGATCGGTGGGTAAAATTTCCACCCATTGATCGAAAACCTGGAAATTTTTATCCGGATTATTGGGATCAGGATCAGGAAGGATAACGGGCTTAACTTTGTTTATACACTTAAATACTGACTTGGCTCTGCCAGTTTGCTAAAATCGGGAGTTTTATTTCTGTTGAATTTTGCTCATGTCTGTAACACACACTCCAATGATGCAGCAGTATTTACGCATTAAAGCTGATTATCCTGACATGCTGTTGTTCTACCGCATGGGTGATTTTTACGAATTATTTTTTGACGATGCCAGACGAGCGGCCCAGTTGCTCGATCTCACTCTGACCCATCGCGGGCAATCGGCGGATAAGCCAATTCCAATGGCCGGCGTACCCTATCATGCTGTAGAAAATTATCTGGCACGTCTGGTGAAGAAAGGCGAATCGGTTGCCATTTGCGAACAGACTGGCGATCCGGCAACAAGCAAAGGTCCAGTTGAACGTCAGGTAACGCGGATCATTACGCCAGGCACTTTAACCGATGAAGCACTGCTGGATGCCAAATCCGACAATCTGCTCCTGGCTATATACGAAAAGGCAAAGCGCTATGGGCTTGCCTGGGTTGACTTAAGTGGCGGACGCTTTCATTTGCTGGAAGCAGAGGATGACGAGCAGCTGTATGCTGCGGTTAGCCGCCTGCAAGCCGCTGAACATTTGCTACAGGAATCGGCTTCGCTTTCATTGCCCGCTCATTGCTGCGTTAAACCCCGACCGCACTGGGACTTTGATTTAAATAAAGCTAAAGAGCTCTTTGCTGAACAGTTTGAAGTCGCCAGTCTTCATGCTTTTGGCGAAAAAAATTACCAATTGGCTTTGGTTGCAGCCGGTTGCCTCTTGAGTTATCTCAAAACAACTCAACGTCAGGCACTGCCTCATTTAAAACAAATCACTCTGGAAAATAATGAAGATTATTTACATGTGGATGCTGCGACCCAAAAACATCTGGAGCTTTTTGAAAATTATCAGGGAAGCCGGGAGAACAGTTTATTGGCCGTGCTGGATCACACAGTTAATCCGATGGGAAGCCGTCTTCTGAAAAGATGGCTGGGCCGACCTTTAAGAAATCTCTCTACAATTACCCAAAGACAGGACAGTATCCGTGAATTAAGCGAAAAACAGCAGATTACCTCGCTTCAGTCACTACTTAGGCAAATTTGCGATGTAGAGCGTATTGTATCTCGAATAGCCCTAGGCTCGGCCAGACCTCGCGATTTAGTCCACCTGAGACAAAGCCTGAGCCTTCTACCTGAATTTGCCCGCAATTTACAAAATAATACCTCTACCCTGCTTCAGCGGATTGCCCAGGGATTGACGCCGCAAGCGGAGCTGTTAAACCTGTTAATGCAGGCCATTATTGATAATCCCCCCATGCTGATTCGAGACGGCGGGGTGATTGCCCCTGGATTTGATGATGAGCTTGATGAATTAAGGGCTTTGAGTGAAAACGCAAATGGAAAGTTAAACGAGTTTGAGTTGGCGGAAAAACAACGAACCGGCTTATCCACATTAAAATTCGGCTATAATCGCGTCCAGGGATATTATATTGAATTGTCCAGAAATCAATCGGATAAAGCCCCGGATTACTATCAAAGAAAGCAAACTCTAAAGGGAGTGGAACGGTATATCACCCCTGAGTTGAAAGCCTTTGAAGAAAAAGTACTTTCCGCACAGGTTAAAGCCTTGGCCAGAGAAAAATGGCTGTATGAGAATCTTCTGGCACTCCTGCTCGATCATATTAAACCCTTAAGCCAGTTCGCTGATGCGATTAGTCAGTTGGATGTTCTGGTTAATCTCGCTGATCGAGCTATCCTCTATAACTGGACTTGCCCTGGGTTTATCGATCAACAAGGCATTCACATTGTTGCGGGACGTCATCCAGTGATTGAACTCATCCGCCAGGAGCAATTTATCGCCAATGATCTGACCCTTGAGCCGCAAAAGAATATGCTGCTGATTACCGGCCCGAACATGGGAGGTAAATCCACTTATATGCGGCAAACCGCGTTGATTGTACTACTCGCCCATATTGGGAGCTATGTACCGGCAGCTCGAGTTCATTTAAGCCTGATTGATAAAATTTTTACTCGAATTGGCGCCAGTGATGACTTGGCTTCAGGACGCTCAACTTTCATGGTCGAGATGACGGAGACTGCCCATATTCTGAGACAGGCAACAGCGAACAGCCTGGTTCTGATTGATGAAATTGGCCGCGGTACCAGTACTTATGACGGAATGGCGCTTGCTTATGCCGTCTGTGTTCATTTGGCCCATACTATTAAGGCTTTTACCCTTTTCTCGACGCACTATTTTGAATTAACCAGCCTGCCTGATCAATATCCCTGTATTATTAATAAGCATTTGCAGGTAAAACTAATCGAAGGAAAAATTGTGTTCCTCTATAACATTGAGGATGGTTGTACTGATCGAAGTTATGGATTGGAGGTTGCTCAGTTGGCGGGACTACCTGCTGAAGTGTTGGCACTCGCTAAAATGCATTTGCATGAAATTCAGCAGGCAACACCTCCATCAGTGTTCACTGAAATCAGTAAACCAGCGCCAATGCCTGAATATGTGCATTCTATTTTAAACAGGCTATCGCGAATTGAACCGGATAATCTGACCGCGAAACAGGCTTTGGAGCTGATTTATCAATTAAAAGATGATTATGCCCTCTCCTCAGAGGAAAGGGTTAATCCATGATACAGTTCCATTATGAATAAAAGGCTTCTATTACTTTTCCTGTCGCTGCCGCTTTTGATGGCAGCAGAAAATGCCGAGCACTTTGTGATCTCAGGTGTTAAAGGTAAAGTATTGGCCAATATTCAATCACGACTGCAGGAAATTTCGGAAAATAAGTCACTTGAATTTCAAACCGATGAGGAATTAACTACTCAAATTGCTCAGGCGGTTTCTCCTTACGGCTATTTCAGTCCTCAGATTTCGATTACGCGCAGAAAAAATAATTTGCAAATCAAAGTAAACCCTGGGCCGCGCTTGTTAATTTCCAGGGTTTCCATTAGTGTCATCGGTGAAGGAAATAATAATTACCTGATTAATCGCAGTCTGAAAAAACTGGGGCTTGAAACGGGCAAACCATTTATTAGTGAACACTATGAAAAAGCCAAACTAGCTCTGATGAACGCCGCCGAGAATCAGGGTTATCTGCATGCCTCCTTTGATAAAGCAGAAGTGCTGGTAGACAATGAACAGAATACTGCGGATATTCAATTGATTTTTAATACCGGGCCGCAATACTATTTTGGCCAGGTCCAATTCAGTCCAAGCTGTATTTCTCCAGAAGTATTGCGTCGATATATTCCTTTCAGCCAAGGGCAATCTTATTCCACAGAGCAAATACTCGCTTTAAATAACGCACTGTCCGGAAGCGGCTACTTTAGCAATGTGATCGTCAAACCCGTTTTAAATGAAAATGGACAAGTGATTCCTGTCAATGTTCATCTTCAGCCAGCTCCGCGAGTCAATTATTCAGTGGGGCTCGGCTTTGGTACCGATACGGGTGTTCGCGGACGCCTGGGCTATCATGTCACTCCGGTCAATTCATCCGGCCACAAGTTTAATGCGATTGCAATGGGTTCAGTCAATGAGAACCGCCTGCAGGCGCAGTACATTATTCCCGGTCAGAAACCGCTCATTGATGAATACGACATTTTCGGCAGTGTCGCCAATCTCAATTACAGTGCAGGCTATAGTAATTCCGCTCAGGTATCTTTAGCCCAAAGGCATACACTTAGCCATTTCCAGAGAGTTTTGTCTCTTAATGGTCTTTATGAGCGCTACAGCTATGATGACACCCCCAAGTTTGAAAAATTGATTCTCTATCCTAAGGCAAGCCTGAGCTGGATGAATAAAAAAGATCAGCTGTTTTCGCCAACAGGTTATAATGTGACAGTTAATGTTCTGGGAGCCAGTCAACTGGCTTTGTCAGAAATTAGTTTTGCACAGACCTCTCTGGATGCCAAAGCCGCTGTAACCATTGAAAAAATGCGTACGCGCTTTTACTTCCATACTATTCAGGGAGTCACTTTGATTGATGATATCAACGAATTACCCTTGTCTCTCTCCATGCTGCTCGGGGGGGCGGATAATTTAAAAGCCTATACCTATAATTCCATCGGTCCCGGTAAAATTATGTCTTACGGCGGCCTGGAAATTCAGAAAGAAACGTTTGAACATTGGTATTTAACCGGATTTTTTGATACGGGCGATGTGTATAAACCCAGCTCTAAAGACTGGCAAAACGATGTGGGGATTGGTTTGATGTGGGTTTCCCCGGTTGGCCCGATTAAGATTGGAGTGGCTCAGGCTATTGACGGACATTTTAATCGAAAGGATAAAAAGCCTCGTCTGGTAATCAATATGGGGCCGGATTTATGATATTCAGACTAATTTTCAGAAAACTATTTTATAGCACTCTCTGGATCCTGGTGATATTGAGCAGCCTTCTGCTTTTCCTGCTTACCACAACTCCTGGATTATATCTTCTTGTAAAAACGGCAAGCCATTTTGCTCCTGGAACCTTAGAGTTTGAAGGTTTAAAAGGCGAAGCCGCAGGTCGTATTCATATTGACAAGCTCCATTATACCGATAAGAGCCAGGAGATTAATCTGACGGGATTTCAATTACACTGGCGGCTTAAGGATGTGCTGCATCGGCGTATTAATGTTCGCTCTATGCAAGTTGAAGGGCTGGATTATAAGCAAGTACCTTGCAGCCAGCCAGTGAACTGTCAAAATCCGTCGTCTGAACACGCGGGCTTTAGCTTACCCTCCCTCCCTGTGGAGCTGCTCATCAATAAACTCACAGTTCAACGCTTAATGGTTTCACTAAACAATGAAATCCATCAAGTAGATGGATTGAAACTGCGTGTGCAGCTTAAAAAAGACTTGTGGCTACTCGATGAGCTGCATTTAGGTTATCAACAGCAGCAGCTTGGATTGCAAGCCTGGATGCAAACCAAGCCTCCCTATCAGGCAGCGGCTCGTTTGAGTCTGAATTCTATTTCACCAGAAGCTGTCAAGGGTGAGCTTCTGTTTGCAGGTGATCAATCTCTGTATAGCTGGAGAGGAAAGCTTAATCAGCCAGGTTCATTGAGCGGACATGGAACCATCGAGCATTTTTCAGAGGTCAATGCCCTGTTTCAATGGGCTGATTTAAAATGGCCTCTTGAAAAACCCGAACTGGAAATTGCTAAAGGCCAGTTACATATAACAGGCAAGCTTTCCAATCTGCTCCTGCAAATGCAGGCGCAATTTACGCAACCGCTTAAGGGGCAATTGACGCTTAATGCCATTGCAAATCAGGACAAAATTAGCAGTACAACGGACTTTAACTCTCGAGAGGGCAAACTGCATTTGCAAACCCTCTATTCTCTGAATGGAAAACCAGGATTACAGGGATCACTGAATGCCAGTTTTTCCGAACATTTTTTACCTGATTCCCCTCTTAAAGAATTACAGACGAATCTGAAATTTTCTGGCGAAAATTTAGAGAATTTACTATTAAACGGCCAAATCAATGCTCTCTACTATCAGCAGGCGTTAAAAGCAGTTATTAAATCACAGGAACAAACTCAATCAGCACAAATTAATCTGGGAAATAATCAGATTCTCATAAAACATTTTCCCAGTAAGCCCTGGCAACTGAATGCGTCGTTAAACGAACCGGTGCTATTACATCCCTCACTGGCCGGCTTAAAAACCCGGATCACTGCAAAGGGAAACTTTGAGACAGAACATAAAGGCAAACTGCTAGTCGAGATTGCCCAGGGCAGTTACCAAATCCCCGAGAAGGAGTTGCTTGTCTTTAAAGGCGGGAAATTTGAAGCGAATCTGGCGAAAAGCGGGCTAAGAACAAGCGGAGACTTTAATATTGATTCGGACAAATCGATTCGCCTTGCTATCGATTTGCCAAAATTTAATTTCCTCCAAACGGATATCAACCAGCAAGCGATCAAAGGTTCCGTTCGTCTGGTAATTAACTCTCTGGATTTCCTTGCCAATATGAGCCCTGAAATTTCCCGAACCAGCGGCCAGCTTTTGGCTAATCTGGATATCAAAGGAAGCATTGGCAAACCAGATTTGAGTGGGATCATTGATCTGAAAAATGGAAGCCTGGTTGCTAAACGAAATGGTTTAACGCTAAGCCCTGTTGATATCAAACTAAAGAGCCAGGATAACCACTGGCTGGTAACCGGTAACCTCTATGCCGGTGAAAAGCCGCTTAAGATCGCAGGTAACGGCGATTTCTTCCCCGAGATTAAAGGCCAGTTGTCTTTAGATGGCGAGAATCTGCTGGTGATGAACACCGCGGAATATGTCATTTATTTATCCCCCCATTTAAAATTTGTATTTACCCCCTCCTCACTGGCCTTAAATGGGCGGCTCGTTATTCCCAAAGCCTCACTGAAGCCGCAGTCTTTTAATAATACCGTCACCTTAAGCAGCGATGTAGTTTTCAAAGACAAAAAACCGGCTGATAATCCCCTGCATATTGATGCGAATGTCAATGTCGAAATGGGGGACGAAGTCGAGTTAGCCGTTAAAGGCTTAAATGGATTTTTACGGGGTTCAATCAATCTCAGGCAATTGCCGGATGGACCTTTAAATGCGGGTGGAGAGTTAACCATTACTAATGGTAAATATCAGGCTTATGGACAGGATTTAACTATTGAACAGGGCGAACTTCTATTTACCGGTGGCCTAATAGATAACCCGGGCTTAAATATCAGAGCGGTTAGAAAATTTTCCAACACTACCGCAACGTTTGCAGGTTCTGATCAATTATTTGATTTTAATCCCAGCAATATACAAACCCTCGATTTTGGCAATAAGCTTACGGTGGGCATTGAAGTGAGCGGGCGGCTGCTCTCGCCGCAGGTCAAATTATTTTCAAATCCTGCAACGCTTTCGCAAGCGGACATTTTGTCGATGCTATTGCTTGGCCGCCCTGCCAGTCAGGCTAATAAATCGGGCGGGCAATTGCTTTTAACTGCCATCACCTCTATGAATCTGGATTCAGGAAGCAATGGCCTTCAACTGGTGAATCAGTTAAAACAGAAACTGGGTGTCGATTTTAATTTAGCCAATAACAGTACTTATAATAAACAAACCAATCAGGTCAATGACACAACCTCGCTCGTGGTAGGTAAAGCGATTTCCAAGCGGCTGTATCTTAGTTATAACGTTGGTCTTTCCCAGGCAGACAGCAATGTGCTGACCCTGAAATATCTGCTGAACAAATTTTTTAGTATACAGGTTGATGCAAGCACTACAGGAAGCGGTATCGATCTTTTATACACTCATCAAAAGGAGTAAATGACTATGGCTTATAATCTGCCGTTGCGATTGAGACGTATGCGACAAACCCCGGCAAGCCGAGCACTTTTAAGGGAAACTCGACTAAACATTGAACAGTTTATTTATCCCTTATTTATCAGTGAAACACTAAATGCAGCGCGTGAAATTCCCAGCATGCCCGGTCAATACCAACTGCCGCTTAATGCGCTGGCCAAAGAAATTGAAGAGATCTCATCTTTGGGTATTCCGGCGGTATTGCTATTTGGTTTGCCTGCCCATAAGGATGAGCGAGGCAGTTCATCATGGCAACCTGAGGGAATTATTCAAAAAGCCATACAGATTATCCGCCAGACTAATCCCGAAATGCTCATTATTACTGACCTGTGTTTCTGCGAATACACTGATCATGGCCATTGCGGTGTGCTGAGAGATAGCATTGTCGATAATGACCGGACGCTTGAGCTTCTGGCGCAACAGGCCGTTAGTCATGCGCAGGCGGGAGCTGACTGGATAGCACCGAGCGGGATGATGGATGGTATGGTGATGGCAATCAGAAACGCACTCGACGCCGCCGGGTTTCAGGATAAAGCGATATTGAGCTATGCGGTAAAATATTGCTCCAGCTTTTATGGTCCATTTCGGGAAGCCGCTCAAGGTGCTCCGCAATTCGGCGATCGTAAATCCTATCAAATGGATCCGGCCAACAGCAAAGAGTCGCTGCGAGAAGCTGAGCTTGATTTGGCAGAAGGCGCAGACATGCTGATGGTTAAACCGGCAATGAATTATCTGGATATTATCTATAAGATAAAACAGGCCATTCCCGCGGTTCCCCTGTGTGCCTACCAGGTAAGCGGAGAATATTCCATGCTTAAATGCGCAGCAAGCCAGGGATTGATCAATGAAGAACAGGCAATGCTGGAAAGCCTGATTGCGATTAAAAGAGCTGGCGCCGATATGATCATTTCTTATTTTGCCAAAGATTTAGCAAAAATGATGAGATGAGTGAGACTGTCGTCTTTGAAGTGAAGCAATTCCTGGAAAGCCGGCTTCATTTATGCAACAACGCCCTTTCAATTGGCCTGATATTTTTCTTGACGCCCCCTCGCCCGCGGAAGAAGTTTGAGCAAAATCCAGTTGGTAAGAGCGGGAGGGTTGGGACACTGCCATTAAGTTAAGCTCCAATTGTTTAAACTGTCATCCCCGCGAAAGGCGGGGATTCCATCTCTGAGCTAGCCACAATGCCAATTGAGGAATGGATTCCCGCCTTTCGCGGGAATGACAGAAGTCCTTAACTTAATGGCAGTGTCCCCAACCCTCCCGCGAAAAAGAAAGTATTTTGCTCAAACTTCTTCCGCGGGCGAGGGGGCTTAATCTGGAGTAAAGGGGAAGACAAGGCCTGCGCGGAAATGACAGAGGCTTTTTTCTGTCCCCTACCTGCTCAGCTTATGTAACTTCCTGCAACAAGAAAGCCACCTGTGAGGTGGCTTTCTTAGAGTGTAGCTTAATTATTTTGTAGGTACAGGAGCTACTTGGTCCATTGTCCAGGTTGCTTGCACCCCAACCAGATCGGCTCTTACTTTCGCTGTGGCATTCACATTGGTAGTAAAGCTTGAAGTGGTCTGATTCTTGTTAAGTGTTGGATCGCCAGCAGCAAACAAGTGAGTCCAGCCAGCATCAAACCCAATGTCAGAACGCCATTGATAGTGACCGCCCACTGAAAGCGCCCAGCGATCAGCATCAGGCAGACGAACAGTACGATTTGCATCAGTAGTTGGAGTTTGGTCGTATCCACCACCCACACGCAGCATCCATTGGTCAGTGAACTTGTAGTTCGCGCCAATAGCAGCACGCCATGCATTGTCATAGTATTCGTTGGATATTGAATTCGCTTTTACCTGACCGATGCCCTGAGAAAACGCAGCAACGTTTCTTAGTTCAATCGTTCTGATTGTATGCCATCCGCTATAAACAACCGAACCTAATAATGCCAGCTTGTCATTGACATCATGGTATCCACTCAGGGTAACAATTTCAGGGAAATCCAGGTTGTTACTTGACAGGTTATGGCTTGTGAACGTGCAAGTGTTGCAAGCGAAGATCACACTGCGAGGGTTTGTCAGATTTAGTCCTGGAGTTGCCAGTGGTCCGCTTAAACGGCTGTAACCATGAAATGTGTGGTTCATTTTGGACTGGTAGTTCAAACCAATTCGCGAATGATTGTCATTAAACATATACATCGCACCAGCATGGAATCCAACACCGGTCGAATTTCCTTTATTATAGGAAGGAGAATCCAGTGCGAACGAATTTCGAGTAATTGCGAAGGCTACTGTCGGAACCCCCAGAACGCTGTTAAATTTAACTCGCGCATATTGCAGGTCGATACCGGCCCCTAGAGAGAAGTTATCAGTAATCATACCGCCAATTTCAGGAGAAATAGTGGTGGTAATCAATTCACTGAATGTTCCCTGATAGCGCATTGGCTCATTTCGAGCCCATTCGGTAGACAGACCAAATGGAGATACGATGCTCAAACCGAAGGTCGCTCGATCAGTCAATGGCAGCGCGTAATGGAAAGAAGGTACGAATGCACTTTTCGCGCCCTGCAGATCATTGAACGTCTGGATATTGAGATTTGAGGGGAATGGAAGACCTGAAAACGATCTGAAAGTAGAAGTACCAGATAATTTACTGCTTGGGAAAACGCCCACACCGCCCGTTACAACCTGTTGATTATGTAACAAGGCCAATCCGGCAGGGTTATACCAGCCTGTTGAGGCATCTGCAGCTTCAGCAGCAGCTCCTGCAGCATAGTTACCAATTACATATCCCGCACTTTCAGTATACAGAGAAAACGCCCCTGCATTAGCAGCACTTACAGCCATCATTGACACAACAGCAGCACTGACCATCGTTCTTATGGGTTTTTGCATGCTCTTCACTCCACGCTCCTTAACTATTAATGCGTCCCAAAAATTTAAACAGCATTGTCAAACAATATTATCAATCGTTCAGCCAAAGCAAAGATAATAAATGAATTACAATAGTTTTCAATTAAATCAATTAAAATAATCATAAAAAAACCATTGATAAGTAAATAAAAAATCAAAGTGGAATATATAAAATCACATTGGTATTTTATTTCCGCAGCAGCTTCTTCCACACTTGTCTTTTCTCACAACTCCGTGGTAATGTGGTCTTTTTTTGTGCGAGTATATTATGCAGCAAATAGTAACCAAATTTGGAGGCACCAGCGTCTCCTCTTTACAAACCTGGGAAAATATTGGCTTTATCACTCAGAAGCACATAAAAAATGGCTTGCAGCCTGTCATAGTCTGCTCGGCAATGACCCAGATTTCCAATAAGCTTGAGCAAGCGATTGAAGCCGCTCTGGTTGATCAGCACAATAGTATTTATGATGATATCAAGCAGAGCCATTACCAGTTGATAGAAGAACTGGGCTTATCCCCTTCGCTGATTCAGGCAGAACTGGAACAGCTTGAAAAATGGCTGACAGGGATTGCTCTTCTGCGAGAGGCCCCCGCAAAAACACGCGCGCAGGTCCTGTCTCTCGGTGAAATTATGATGACCCGGCTTGGCCACGCCTTTCTCGAAGCCAGGGGTATTCATTGTCTCTGGTATGATGTTCGAAAAGCACTGGTCTCAACCCCGATTCCAGGAGGCGACTCCGTTAATTATCTGTCCGCACGTTGTCACAGTGACCCGCACCCCGAACTTGCCAGCGAACTGCTAAGCTCCGGCTATCATGCAATTATTACCCAGGGCTTTTTTGCAGCAAATCCGCAAGGTGACACTGTATTGCTTGGACGTGGCGGCTCTGACACCTCAGCGGCTCTGCTGGCTGCCAAACTACAGGCGAGTCTCTGTGAAATCTGGACGGATGTACCAGGAATTTATACTGCCAATCCGCATCAAATGCCGCATGCCAGGCTTTTAAAACAGCTCAACTACGACGAAGCCCAGGAAATTGCATCGATGGGTGCCAAGGTATTGCATCCCAATTGTTTGCCGCCTGTGCGCAATGCCGGTATTCCGATGGTCGTCAAATTTACACGCATGCCTGAGCATTCTGGAACCATGATTTCCAAGGATAGCGATGAGCTGGCACCGCCAATTAAATCCATTCAGGTAAAACACAGCATTATCCTTATCTCAATTGACACCTTGAATATGTGGCAGCAGGTAGGTTTTCTCGCGGATGTTTTCACCGCCTTTAAGCACCACGGCTTTTCAGTTGATCTGCTTTCATCCTCTGAGTTTAACGTGACCCTTTCATTAGACAGCAGCGTCAAGTTAAGAGATCGTGAAGTATTAAACGCACTGATAACTGACCTCAACCGTTTCGGTCGTGCCAAGATAATTGAACCTTGCAGTGCCGTTAGTCTGGTGGGCCATCACATTCGCACCGTATTGCCGCAATTAGGTCCGACACTTGAAGTATTTGAAGCCAAACAAATCTATCTGATGTCGCTCGCATCAAATGATCTTAATATGACCTTTGTAGTGGATGAATCGCATGCAGAAAAACTCTGCCAGAAACTTCATCAATTATTGATCGAAAATAATCCGCAAAGTTTCTATTATTCAAAAAGCTGGCATGAGGAATTCGGCAAGCCCGAAATCCAAAAAGCCCCCTGGTGGGAAAACAAGCGTGAGCAACTCCTGGATCTGGCCCAGCAATACTCGCCCTGCTATGCGTATGACCGCGAAACTCAGCAGCAAAAAGCCGATGAGCTAATTAATCTAGAATCCATTGATGAATTGTTTTATTCGGTTAAAGCCAATCCCCACCCTGAAATTCTCAAGACTTTACATGACAAGGGCATTGGGTTTGAGTGCGTTTCCGTCAATGAACTTAAACATGTTCTAGCTCTCTTTCCTGCTATTTCTCGCGAAAGGATATTATTCACTCCCAATTTTGCACCACGAATCGAATATGAATTTGCACTGGATCTGGAGTGTCATCTGACTATCGATAATCTCTATCCTTTACAGACATGGCCAGAAATTTTTAAAAACCGAAAACTCTTTTTAAGAATAGATCCCGGCACTGGCGCAGGCCATCACAAGTTTGTAAGCACAGCAGGCAACGAGTCGAAATTCGGCATTCCGCAAAATGACTTAAGCCTTGCAGCAGAGTTGATTTCCGAGCTGAAAATTCAGGTTGTCGGCTTACACTCTCATTCCGGCAGCGGCATTCTGACTCCTGAATTATGGCAGGACACAGCCAGAATGCTGGCCAATTTTACCAAACTGTTTCCGGAAATCAGCATCATTAATCTGGGAGGCGGTTTGGGAATTGCAGAAAAACCTGGCCAACGCGCCCTGGACCTGGCTGCATTCGACAGCTCGCTGATGGCGATTAAATCCCAGTTCCCGCAATTGTCTTTCTGGTTGGAGCCAGGCCGATATTTTGTAGCCAACAGTGGTGTGATTCTTGCCAGAGTAACGCAATGTAAAGACAAAGGCAGAGTGCGCTTTATTGGTATAGAAACCGGCATGAACTCTCTGGTTCGCCCCTCGCTCTACGGCGCTTATCATGAGATAGTTAATCTTAGCCGGCTTCACGAGGAAAAAGTTGGATTTGCCCATATTGTAGGGCCCATATGTGAATCCGGAGATACTCTGGGTTACAACCGTCTAATGCCAGACACCAGTGAAAATGACATTATGCTGATTGCCAATACCGGTGCTTATGGTCATTGCATGGGCTCCAACTACAATTTACGCCCCCCTGCGCAGGAAATCGTTGTTGACTAATATGCTTCAGGACGCATTCGAGCGCAGAGAGGCCACGGATCCTCGGCGCTCCTTCATTGTGCAGGCACCTGCCGGTTCAGGAAAAACGGAATTACTTACTCAGCGTTTTTTGCGGCTGCTAAGCCAGGTCAGTGCGCCAGAACAAATCATCGCGTTAACTTTTACCCGTAAAGCTGCGAGTGAAATGAAGGAGCGGATTTTGCTGGCCCTGGAAAAGGCAGAACAAAATCAGACTCCTGCCAGCGCCCACCAGCAACTTACCTTTAGTTATGCGCAGTCTGCACTGGAACATAGCAATAGAATGGGCTGGCAACTATTGCAGCAGCCCGGCCGATTAAAAGTAATGACCATTGACTCCTTATGCCAATATCTGGCGCAGTCAATCCCTTTGCTGGAACAGGAAAGCAATTTTGCTGCAATCACGGACAATCAGGCTGAGCTGTATCGACTCGCAGCTCGTCAATGCCTGCATAACTGCCTTGAGACCCAGGAACTACAGCCTCCAATTCAGGCCCTGCTTGAACACCTTGATAATCGCCAGGATAAATTACTGGACCTGTTTTCCAGTTTACTGGCAACCAGGGAACAATGGTTAGGACTTATCTACTCCGTGCGTGCCCAAACAAAGAGTTCATTTGAACAGGCTTTACGCTGGATAGAGAACCATGAAATCAAGCGCCTTCAGGAAAGTGTTCCGGTATCCCTGCGTGAAACCCTGCGCAAGTTATGCCAGCATGTGGCTTCAATCGAAAATGACCCAGGCTCTTTACGCTATCCGCTGAAATCCTGGAATAAGTTTGAGGAATTAACTAAGGAATTGGGTCTTGGTCTGGCTTCACTGCTACTAACGAAAGCGGACAAACTTCGCAACGGCTTTGATCATCATGTTGGTCTGAAGGCTAATAGTTGTCCGAAAGCGGAATACCAGGCTTTAAAAAACGACAGTAAACAATTGCTGGCAGCACTTGAATTATTCCCTGACTTTACCAACAGACTAATTAAAATTAAACAATTGCCTGAACCGGTCTACGATGGATACCAATGGCATATTCTGCAATCCTTACTGACCCTGCTGCCTATGCTGGCAGCCCATTTACAGATGGTATTTACTGAGAAAAATCAGGTGGATTTTGCAGCCGTTTCTCAGCAGGCACTGCATGCTTTAGGCGATGAAGACAATCCCACCGACTTAAGTCTTTATCTTGATTACAGTATCCATCACCTGCTTATCGATGAATTTCAGGATACCTCCATTCAGCAATATCAGTTGCTGGAAAAACTGGTTCAGGGGTGGCTGCCCTCTGAAAATAAAACCTTGTTTGTTGTAGGGGATCCGATGCAATCCATTTATCGCTTCCGACAGGCGGAAGTGGGATTGTTTTTAAAAGCGAAAGAGGAAGGCATTGGCCCTGTTCCTCTGCACTCGCTGGAATTATGCAGTAATTTTCGTTCAACAGCACCAGTGATTGAATGGATTAATCAGGAGTTTAAAAGCATTTTTCCTGCGCGAGATGATATCGAATCAGGAGCCATATCCTTTTCTCCCTCAGTTAATGTAATACAAACTCGGGAGAATAGTCACATCGTTGCCCGACAATTCTGCAGCAAGGAATCGGAAGCGCAGGCAGTTGCAAGCCTTATTAAAACCCAGCAAGCTCAATATCCTGACGATAGTGTGGCCATTCTTGTGCGCTCAAGATCGCAATTGCAGGCAATTACAGCCGTTTTACGCAGTGAAGGCATTGCGTTTCAGGGAGTCGATATTGAGCGATTAGCTAACCTGCCCCATCTGCAGGACATCTGGTCTTTAACAAAGGCGCTGTTAATGCCGGCTGACCGTAGCTCCTGGATGGCATTTCTCAGAAGTCCTTCAGTGGGCTTATCCTTAACTGACTTATGCCACCTCGCTGACGCAGATAAAAAAGCGACGTTGCTTGAGTTAATGAGCACAGACTCTCTTGTTCAATCGCTAAGCCCGGACAGCCAGATTCGCGTGCAATTTGCCAGCTCCCTTTTCAGGCAGGCTTTTAAAGAGCGGAATCGACAATCACTGGCCAGTTGGGTAAAAATCACTGCGGAACGCTTTCACTTCAACTCTATTTTGGAAGCTGCGCAAGAGCAGGATATTGAGCAATTCCTAAGTCTTTTGGAAAAATACGATGACAATGGCTTATTAAATGATTTACCGCAATTTGAGCGCCAGTTTAATGAGCTTTATGCTCGGGAAGCGGCTTTTTCCCGTTTACAGATTATGACTATCCATAAATCAAAGGGACTTGAATTTGACACCGTGATCCTTCCCGGCCTGGGCAGCAAATCAGCACAATCAGACAAGCCACTTTTCCGATGGCTAAAAATGCCCCGTCAGGCACAAAACGCGCTTTTCCTCATGTCGCCAGTAAGAGCAGCACATGAGCAAAACTGTCAGTTGTACGATTACATCGGCGAAATACATTCTGAAAAAGAAAGCTACGAACAACAGCGTTTATTATATGTTGCTATTACCCGGGCTAAAAAACGCCTCTATCTTTTTGACCATCAGGAAAAAGCCCGTGAGGGGAGCTTCAGAAGCTTAATCCGGGAAGAGTTTATTGCTGAGAATGAAGCTGTCCGGGAATCGGAGCAGGCTCTTCCTGTTCTTTACCGTTTGCCGATTGAATTGTATTCCGGAGAGAATTCCTATGAGTCCGCTAATCCCTTTTCCCTTCCTATTCAATGGATAGACGATAATATCGCACGTCATCTGGGTAATGCCATCCATCTTTTATTGCAATGGATTGGCGAGCATTATCCGCTTTCTGTATCAGAAATTCCCTGGCATCTAGCCTCTGACTATTTCAAAAGTCAGGGTTGTTCTTTGCAAGAGCAAATTAATGGTATGGCGACTATAAAAGACTATCTATGCAATTTTTGCTCTAATCCGGTCGGACAATGGATTTGTCAGCAGCATGAAGAGGAGTTCTCTGAGTACCCTATCCTGGTAGAGGAAAATAATCAGATTGTCACACGAATTATCGACAGAATGTTTGTTGAGAATAGTATTCTCTGGATCATTGATTTTAAAACAGGCGATGAAAATAGCCAGGCCAGAGAGGAACATCGTCTGCAGGTTGAGAGTTATGCCCGCTATATCTCACAAAGAGATCAGCGGCCTGTGCATTGCGGTGTATATTATCTGGCCACTGGTCTCTGGATTCATTGGGCCTTTGCCGAAACTTCACATGTGGTGGACGCATCTCAAATAGTGTAAGCTACCCCGTTTCCTGTCAGCCTGTGACCACATTATGAATCAAGTCGATCAACTTCTTTACCAGATTGCCTCAATGCAGGTCCCTTTTCTTAATAAAACCATTGAAGAGTTAGGACTGAAATATAGCATCGAAACTGATGAGATACTAAAGATTCGGTTTACGGCCGGCTTTCCTGTCCTCGGGATAAAAGAAGCTTTGCTCGATTTATTAAATAAAAAGGCCCGCGCTGCAAGCCCGGGAATGGCAGTTGAAATTGATTTACAAAGCAAAATCCAGACCCATCGCACACAAATGAGCGGTAAGGGCTTACGCGGTGTTAAAAATATTATTGCAGTTGCCTCCGGAAAGGGAGGTGTCGGCAAATCAACTGTGACCATCAATTTAGCGACAGCCCTTGCCCGAGCCGGTGCGCGGGTTGGGATTCTGGATGCCGACATTTATGGTCCAAGTATTCCCCTTATGCTGGGAAGCTCTTCTCCGGTAAAAGTTGAAAATGATCATTATTTACCCGTTGAAGTGCATGGGATTCAGGCGATGTCAATTGCCTATCTGACGGAAGATAGCGATCAGGCATTGGTCTGGAGAGGCCCGATGCTGGCAAAAGCCCTGCTTCAAATGCTTGATATAACCCTCTGGCATGAACTGGATTATTTGTTTATTGATTTGCCCCCGGGAACAGGCGATATTCAATTAAGTCTGGTACAAAAAATTCCGCTGACTGGAGCCGTTATCGTCACTACACCGCAGCCAGTTGCGACTCTCGACGCTCAAAAAGCCATTATGATGTTTGAAAAAACTCATATTGATGTGCTGGGTATTATCGAAAATATGGCCTGGCACAACTGCAGTGCCTGCGGTCACCAGGATGCAATTTTTGGTACAGGCGGGGCTAAAAAGTTAAGCGAAAAATATAATGTGCCTCTCCTGGGACAATGGCCATTAGAAACTGCTATCCGTAATCATTGCGATGAAGGCCAGCCTGCCGCTCTTGCAAAAGATGCGGCATTAGCGGATATTTTTCATAAAACCGCTTTGGAATTCGCTATTCGATTAGCGCAAAAGCCTCTGAATTATGCGGATCGCTTCCCGGATATTGTGGTGGAGTAAAACTGCCACGTCATCCCGCGCGATCTCCCTGCTGTGCTCGGGATGACGTGGGGAGTTACAAACAAGAGACATGTCAATTTATTGCCTTATTGTGCTAAAATTTATCCAATAATAACATATTGGATAAACCTGTATGCCCAATTCTGACAGAAAGTTTAATGGTAAGGGCTTTCCCTTTGATTATACCCCTTCCAATCGCGCCTATATTCCTATGAATGTTACCAACGCGCCCAATGGCGCGTCCGTGTATCAGAATCGGGCAATGGCGGAAAATAGCGCCCATCACTATTATAATTTTATCGACAAGAACCTGCCTGAATTAGAAGATCGCTTTATTTTCTTGAAAGCCATTCTTTCCAGTGATGCGTATAGAAAACATGATGAGGACTTCCCCATTCTATTTTTAGATACACTTCCGCCACAGCCATTTCCAGGTTTCGGGTTTAAAATCAGCTCAAATCAAAGGGTGACTCTGCCGGAAACGATGTCGATTAATCCAGTGGCCCTGGCACGGGATTTTCTTCGCCAATTCCCGGAACTAAATCAGAAATACGGAGAAATTTTAAGGGCCAGCACATCGGATCCGACCATACAAAAATTTTTCTCAGACGACTATGTGAAAGACCTGCTTCTCTCCAGGGACGCCAGGGAATTAATTACTGCGTTCCACAGCCTGCCTCAGCAAAACGACTTGTTTTATGATCTGCGGTTAAAAGAGGTTGGTTCGAAAATTCTCTATATGGTGCAGAATCAAGACATCAACTCATTCTGGTTGATAGAGCAGTATTTAAAGGAAAAACCAGAACTTATGGATAAGATTTTCCAGGGCCATTATACAAGTACAATAGAAGGGGCCTTAAACACTCTATCCGCACTTGGCCCTCAGGGAAAGCCACTGTTCGATTTATTTTATGAAGATATATGGCGAGTCTTATCAGCAGTCGACTTCACTGATTATGAGCGCCTGCAGGAAGACAAAGACCTGATTTTATCCAAAATTAGTGCAGATGGTCTATCAGAGGCACTCAGGCGGGGACGCGTGAACGAGAACACTTTGATAGCACTTAAAGAATTAGATATTGCACCGGATGAAGCATTCGTAAACCAGTGGCTGCACGAGACAGAGTATTCAAAAAACTGGGTTGCAGTGGGCATCGCCCTGCAAGAGCACTTTCCTCAGCTAGTGCAGAATATCAGTTCTCAGGGATTAACGGGCGAGAAAATGATTTTTGTGGAGAAAGTTTTAACCTCTCCTCCCTCTAAGGAAAGAAGTGCGGAATATATTTATGCAAACTTGTCGAGACAAGAACAGCTAACTCAGTCACTTGAATCCATTCGACAGGAACTGGAACAAACGGGAGTGGGTTATGATAGCTTTGCACTTTACCGGGAAAATATAGATAAATTCACTGGCGATGGTCTGTTGGATCCTGAGAAAATAGAAGAACTGCAAGCGCTGAAAAATACCCTGCCCCAATTGAATACTCTGGTCCTGGAAGTGGACAGCTTACTTCAGCAGAACAGCCCGGGAGATCGCCAGGCCGCGCTAAACGAATTAAAAACAGAGCTGCTTAATGAAAAGTCGCTGGATACATTCTCTTTTTCCCTGGTATTCAAGGCAACTCAAATAATTGAAGACATTAGAACAGTTGATAATTTAATTCAACGCCTTAATGACCTGAAAGCCGGACTGAGTCCGCAAAACCAAAAGATTACTGAACAGGTTATTCAGGATATCACTGGCGAATACTATGCACCTGCACAGGTCAGCGCCTATTGTCAAGGGCTGGAAAAAGCAGAGCTGTTCACAAGGGTTCAGGAATTTTACCGTATTTCTGATTTAATACTATCGGAAGAATTTAAACAAAGCATACAAAATACGGCGGAGTATGATGTACTGCAGGAATTGGCACTTGATCCATTTGAAAATCTTGCCGCATTTGACACCGAAGAATTATTAAATAAGCTTCCAAAGTTAATGAAATTCATTGCCATTCATCAGTTAGCCGCCAACGAGTGCAATCAGGCGCTTTTAGACTCAATTAAAAAAAGCGCATTGAATTTACTGGATAAGGATTCTCCTGATAGCCTTGCTGCAATGGAAAAGCTGTTAACGCAGGCAGAGCAGATTACCCGGGATTTTAAATTAACTGAACCTTCGCATTTGACCGAGGGGCAGAAAAAAATCTATGCAGAAATAGTTTCAGGCCTGTCGTCTGCCTTTTCAGATGCGGACAGCTGTCTGGATTTTATCACCCGAAATGACAACGGTCTTCAGCAATTTCAGGCGGAACTAACGGAGCGGATCACTAATATTCAATCCATTGATGCAGAGCTTGATAAGCCCGAGGTGAAAAATGAATGGGAGAATGGTTATCTTGAGCTGAGAAACAAATTGCTGACCTCGACGCATTCTCCCAGTGAAACATTCAAGCAGGACTTTGACAATTTAAAGAACATGCGGGAATTAAAAAAGGAAATGACCATATTTTCAGGCCGCAATAATGTTTTAAAACAAGAGGTTGATACTTTGTTTTCGACAGACCTTGTATCTTCTGACAAATCACGTGTCACTGAGGCCTCTATACAAATTCTTGATGACTTCCTGAATGCCGAGCTGCGTACTTACAACGAAGCGAAGCATAGTGGTGTTTTCTTTAGGCAAAGCCAGCAGCGTGTAAACACCATTGAGAAGTTACATGAGCAAATTAAAACTATCATTAATACTCCCAGCGATGAATCCTATGCCTATCGTATAGCAAAGGCATTGCGTCAGGCTGAGCGAGAAACCGTTCAGGATCATTACAAAAATACAATTAAAATTTTTGGTATAGCCCTTACCAAAAGCCGTCTGGCGGATACCTTGCATAAGGCAATTGACCACATGGCTTCCAGTGGGCAGATTAATAAAGAAGAACGGGAATCGCTAGAGCAGGAGGACAGTTCCAGAAAAATGACATCACCCTAAATGGAGAATTTACTGGTAGACCGATTGCTGCAACCGGCGCTGTTGCATAGATAGAACAAGCAAGTTACCTGTCGTCTTTGCGAACGAAGTGAAGCAATCCAGATCGAACTCTGAATAAAGTCCGGAGCTATGGATTGCTTCGCTACCGCTCGCAAAGACAGTTTTTTAGGCACTTATTTTCATTTAGGCAACAAAGCCCGCTGTCGCATGAACCTTCAGCACCAACAGTTTTCTTAATTAATGCCAATATCCATCGGTGCCCCCCGGTGTTATTTGTGGTAGACTAAATTCAATTAAATAATGAAGTGATATAAGCAATGTCTGATAACTATACCGCCGAAGCTATTGAGGTACTCAATGGCCTTGAACCTGTACAACGCCGGCCGGGAATGTATACCGATACCACCCGCCCTAACCATCTGGCCCAGGAAGTCATTGACAATAGCGTCGATGAAGTTATTGCCGGTCATGCCAGCAAAATCATCGTAACCCTGCATGAAGACGGCTCTATTGAAGTCGAAGATAATGGCCGGGGGATGCCAGTCGATTTACACCCGCAGCTTGGACTCAGCGGCGTGGAAGTAATTATGACTCGTCTGCACGCGGGCGGAAAATTTTCAGATAAAAATTACAGTTTTTCCGGCGGTTTACATGGGGTCGGTGTTTCAGTAGTTAACGCCCTATCTGAACGGGTGGACGTACAAATAAAACGCAATGGCATCATTTATCAAATGGCCTTTGCGAATGGCGATAAAGTACAGGAATTAAATGAAGTGGGCGTGACTCGTAAACGCGATACCGGAACCTGTATTCGTTTTTGGCCTAATGAAAAATATTTTGACTCTATTCGCTTTTCCATCAAGCCGCTCATCCATGTATTGCGGGCCAAAGCGGTGCTTTGTCCTGGCTTATCCATGACATTCATTAATAAGGTCAGTGGCGAGCAGACACACTGGTGTTATGAAAGAGGCCTGACCGATTATCTGCGTCAATCGCTCCCTGAAGATTTTTTACCGGAAGAGCCTTTTAGCGGTGAGTACAGCAGTGAAGAAGGAACGGTTGATTGGGCTCTCGCCTGGTCTTTAGGTACTCAGGCCAGCGGTTCAAGCGAAAGTTATGTTAATTTAATCCCGACTCCGCAAGGAGGAACACATGTCAATGGGCTAAGAGCAGGTTTGTATGACGCACTCGCTACTTTTTGCGAATTACGCAATCTTCTGCCGCGTGCGGTTAAACTGACCGCAGATGATCTCTGGGAGCCATGCCAGTACATCCTGTCTGTAAAAATGAAAGAACCGCAGTTTGCAGGACAGACAAAGGAGCGGTTAAGTTCAAGACAGACTGCCGCATTTGTCAGCAATGTGATAAAAGATGCGTTTGCATTGTGGTTAAATCAGCATCGCAGCCAGGGAGAGATTATCGCAGCCCTCGCTATCGAACGTGCGCAAAAGCGCCTGCGTCAGGCGAAACAGGTTGCCCGTAAACGCATTCATCAGGGTCCAGCACTTCCCGGCAAACTGGCTGACTGCCTTCAGCAGGATTTATCGATGGCTGAACTTTTTTTGGTGGAAGGAGACTCGGCAGGCGGTTCAGCCAAGCAGGCACGTAACAAAGACTTTCAGGCAATCTTGCCTTTACGCGGCAAGATTCTGAATTCCTGGGAAGTTGAATCAAGCCAGGTTCTGGCCTCGCAGGAAATTCATGATATTTCCGTAGCAATAGGAGTTGATCCCGGATCAGATGATCTCTCAGGCCTTCGCTATGGCAAATTATGTATTCTTGCGGATGCTGACTCAGATGGCGCTCACATCGCCACCCTGATCTGTGCGCTGTTTCTAAAACATTTTCGTCCTCTGGTTTCTGCGGGTCATGTATTTGTAGCGATGCCTCCCTTATATCGAATAGATATGGGGAAAACCGTGCAATATGCACTGGATGATGCTGAAAAACTTAAAATTGTGGAGCAGTTCCTTAAGGCCAATAAAGGAAAAGTCAATGTGCAGCGGTTTAAAGGGCTGGGAGAGATGAATCCCATTCAGCTGCGCGAAACGACAATGGATCCCAATACCAGACGGCTGGTTCAGCTAACGCTGGAAAATGAACAGGAAACAATGGCTCTTATGGACATGTTACTGGCGAAAAAGCGAGCAGCCGATCGTAAAACCTGGCTGGAAACCAAAGGAAATTTGGCTGAAGTTTAATTTTTACGATTTGGAAAAAACTGGTTTCCAAATCTATCTATATTCATTTTTGTCCAACATTGATACAATTGCTTCATAAATTATCCTGGTTGGAGTTAAAATGAAGCAAAGTGTTGAAGTAAGCAGGCTCATACAGAAACAAAAAGACAATGATAAAGTACGATTAGCTCAGAAGTTATGGAAAAAAAGCGAACCTATTGAGGGCACTGCGGCCGAATTGTATTTAACCGTTACCAGAAAAATTCCGGCTGAAACTGTAAAACACTTAGAATTCAGATACTTAAAAGGTCCTCTCAATATTGCGAGTTTTGATAATAACCAACAGGATGACTACCTGATTGCTCCTGTTTATAATCTGGACGATCAGCTGGTCGGACTGCAGATTATTCAACTTGACGCTCACGGCAATAAAGCCCAGGCCATTCATGTTGATGAAAAAGACTATTATTGCAAGAGGTATCTCGGAGCGGGCCATCCTTCGCGTCCTGGGAAAGCCGCCCTGGTCAATAAGGGAAGAAACCCTGATTTTGTTTTTATCGCGGAAGGAGTAGAAACGGCTGCCAGTATCGCTGCAATTCCTGCAATCAGAGATAATTTTAGCATCCTGGCTTCAATGGGCGTCAACGAACTGCCGGCAACTCTAGGCTATATCAAAACGCATTTCCCGCCAAATACTAAAGTGGTTCTCTTAAAAGATCATGATAAACCCGAAGGAGATGCAGATATAGCCTTCCGGAAGGCGCATGAATTATTTGAATCAGCTGGCTACCAGGTGATTATCAAAGAGCCTGTACCAAAGAGTCCTGACACAGATGGTTATGACTGGAATGACCTCTTAATCGATGGCGGCGTGGACGCATTGGAATCGCAGTTTGACTGGGCGGTAAGCTCTTTTGATGAAAAAGAAGAGCGCAGCGTCAACGACTCCTTTAGAAAACTGTATACACAATTGCTGGTCAGTGAGAATATCAGCGAAGAACAGCAGTTAGTGCAATTGCTGACTGTGGTGATTAATCAACAGATAAGTATTATTAAAGGCCGGCCATTCGGCGAGTACTTTTCCTCCGATCCCGCTTTAAACAGAAACCTGCTCTCAGAAATGGACAAAAAAATTGATGAGATCATGCTGGCTTTGAAATATGTACAAAAGCTTTCTTCACCCAACACTTTACCGAGACTTCCTGACGTCGTGACTCGTTTCGTAAACGCATTAATACAATTAAAACACGAACGAGCCCAACTCCAGTCTGAAGCAAAAGAAGATAATCCGAAAGCTGAACGTACACGACAGCAAACGCTGGATGACGCTTATAACTTTGTCCTCGTACAATACAATCATTATCTGACCGATAAATCTGATTTTCCTGCTGCGCTAGTCCCTGAGGAAAGCGAAGACTTTAACTATTATTATGCAAATTTTCTTCGCATACTCCCGCCTTCCACTGAGAAAAAACCTTCATTTGAATCGATCAGGCAATTACTGAGACTAGAGTGCGCCCGATTGGAAAAAGAAATTAAATCGCGCTGCCTTGAACAGACTCAGCGCCATTTGGAAGTTTGCTTTCAATTGAAAAACGATGCAGTCATCGGTTTGATTATCTATTTAAAATCCATCGGTTCCATGCTAAATCTGAAAAAACAGGAACTGGATGGCAAGATGGATTCAGAAACCTATCGTGCCTATCAGAAAGAATATCTGGCCTTGTACGAAAAAGCAGAATCCATTAATGATCTGGAAGTCATACAACAGTGGTTGAATAATCTGGAACATTTCAACACCCTCCCCCCTTTGAAATACCAACCGCCTCATGCAGAGGACGCTCACGAAGTTGAGTTTCTATATGAAGAAGAGAATCAGAAAGAGAGTCTGGAAGCTCTGATTCAGGAATTATTCGATAATATTCCCCTGGAAGAGGTGGAAGATAAGGAAAAAGGCAAAGAAATAGAAAAAGAAGCGGATCCCTTTGAGCAGGCAGTGAATGATTATGTAATGGAGTTAGCCGTTAATCTCTATAAATCCTTTGAAGTATTCTCTCCTTGCAAACAGTTTCAGCAAGAATTCGATGGTCTGGCACTCAGAGATGGCCGCTTGACAATCATTGAACGAAAAACCAATGATGGTACAGGACCTGGCGTGTTACAGCGAAACTTTTGCCAGCAAAAAATCCTTTCCAAAGAGCAATTTGTTGGAAAAAACTGGCTTCCTGAAATTTTCAGCAACGCACATCCAGAGTCCTTTATTGATATCGAAATCCCCGCCATGAAAGATTGGTATTGTCCTGAATTTACCAATGAAATTCAGGATATGCTGATACTGTCGGCCAAACTAACTGTCATTAAAGCATTAAAGGATATGCGCCTGGAGTTTAATTTAAATCGACCCCAGCATTACACAGAGAAAGGATATCAGGGAGTATTCTTCAACAGCAGACTTTTAGGCGATGTCAAAGTCCGCTTCTCAGAACATGGCCTTGGCAATGAAGAAAGAGCTCATCGCCAGCTGGATGAGCTGAAAAGCTCAATGTCTCAACACATCGGCCGTAGTCAATAAGCTGCAATATCCCTATTGGGCTGGTTATCCAGCCCAATAACCCTTTCCCTTTTTCTCAAATATTTGCAATTGGCGTACACTATTTAAATAAGCCTCGTTTAAAAGAGACGATATGAATCTCATAGAATGCCTGAAAAGTTTTACTACCGTTGTTGAAAATAACAGCTTTTCGGCAGCTTCAAGATTGTTGAATGTTTCCCCCTCCAAAGTCAGTAAGCAAATTAACTGGCTTGAGGACGAATTAAAAATGAAGCTTTTTATTCGCTCAACCAAACAATTGATTTTAACTGACGCTGGGAAAACTTTATATGAAAAAGCGGGAAATCTATTTGAGGAAATAGGCGATATTCAATCTATTTCTCAGAACAAAAAAAGTCATTTACAGGGAAAAATCAGCCTTTACCTCACCGTTTCACCCGCCATTACTTTTTTTACGTCTTTAGGCATAGAATTTATAAAACTCCACCCGGGTGTCTCATTGGAAATAATAGCCGGTTCAGATCATGCCACTTTTTTTCAGCATTCATTCGATTTAAGCATAAGTTTCGAGCCCATTCGCTACCCCAATCTTGTGTGTAAGAAATTGTTTTCTGTGCAACGTAATGTCTACGGTTCAGAAGCTTACCTTAACCGCAATGGCAACCCGGAAACCGCTGAAGATCTTAATCAGCATAATTGTCTGATTAACACCTTATATGGACTACAGAATAAATGGATTTTGAATAATAAAATTATCCATGTACAAGGTAATTTTCAGAGTAATAATGCCTGTATTCTAAAACAGGCTGCCACAGCGGGTATTGGCTTAATCTGGGCCCCTCATTTTACTGTAATGGAAGAGGTTGAGAAGGGATTGCTAGTCCCAGTTCTTGGCAATGAAACCTCACCAGATATAATGCTTTATGCAATTTATAAAAACCATAAACATAAACTGAATTTAATTAATGAGCTGCTCGCTTTCTTCTGTAATAAAGTCAGCGAGCTGGGCATCATTGACTTGTAAGTTTGCTTAACAGGACCAATACTTAATAAGTAGGGTACAAATCCAAGTTACCTGAGTACCCCTGATAACTCAATGTTAACGAGGAGAATAGAATGAAAAGGAATTTACCAATTATTATTAGCGGATTATTGTTATCCTTCGCATCTGTTTCAATGGCAGATAACACGACCCCCACACCAATGGATAAAAACTGGACTTGCTCGACGAATGCCAGCAGTAGTGATGTGGCTGCCGATCAGGATGCGGATAAACAAATGGACAATACTCCAAAATCAGCTGCTGATGCTTTTGCATTCGCTGCTAAAAATTGCAGAGATTGTACAAAAATCACCTGCGAATCTGATAACGACTAAGGCAACAGAAAGTCCGTGGCTGCTGCCACGGACTTTCTATTGAACAGGAGTCCATATTATGAATGCCATTGATTTTCTCATCAGAGAACATGAAAGGGTAAAACAACGCTTCATTGATATTAGTGATGAAAGTCACCGCGAAGAAACTCGTAAAAAGATGTTTAACGAATTGTGTATGGAATTAATACGCCATGAAAAAATGGAACATAAAGTCTGGTATCCACACTTTAAAAATGATGATCGGCTTGATGATACAGTCAGACATTTATTAACTGAAGAAAAGCATGCAGAACAAGCTATTCGTCAATTCGATGACATTAAAACTGAAGCCGCCTGGGAAAGAAAATTTAACAAACTTATGGATGACGTCATCCACCATGCTGAAGAAGAGGAACAAAAACTTTTTCCCAAAGTGCGAAAACTTCTAAGTGAAGAGGAATTGGAGCAGATTGGTAAAGACATGAGTCAATTCAAAAGACAGTACTCTAAAGATCTTCATTAACAGCCCTGACAGAAATTTGCCCTGCTAACTCCCGCCTGCGCGGGAGTTAGGGGAAACTGCTTTATAAGCCACCACGCGTCAGCAGCAATATTATCAGTATAATTAAGATTAACCCTACCGCGCCACTGGGATAATAACCCCATCCGCTACTATACGGCCAGGTGGGCAAAACTGCCAATAAAATAACAATTAATAAAATTAGTCCAAGTAAGCTCATGATTCAATCCTTTTAACATGACCCCATATACGCAATAAGCTGAACAGCGGCTCATTGCCCCGATTACTATCTCAACATTTATGCCTACTCAGGCATTTACAATAACACCTCCATTGGGATGAAGCACCTGCCCCGTCATATAGGAAGAATCCGAAGAGGCAAGGTACACATAGGCAGGAGCCATTTCAGCTGGCTGCCCCACTCTTTTCATCGGAACCTGCTGACCAAATTCAGCAACTTGCTCAGCGGAAAAACTTGCCGGAATCAATGGGGTCCATATCGGGCCCGGTGCTACGGCGTTAACGCGGATTCCTTTTTTCACAAGATTTTGTGACAGGGAACGCGTTAAGCCGACAATAGCTCCTTTTGTAGAGGAATAATCAATCAAGTGATCGTTGCCTTTATAAGCAGTGACCGATGTAGTGTTAATTATAACTGCTTCCTCTTTCAAATAGGGCAACAGCGCTTTAATCATATAAAAATAGGAAAAAAAATTAGTCTTGAAAGTAGCTTCGAGTTGTTCACAATTAATATCTTCGATGCTTTCCTGGGGATGCTGCTCAGCGATATTGTTAACCAGGATATCTATCTGTGAAACTTCCTGTATCGCCTTCTGCACCAGCTCTTCACAAGCATTGTAGGACTGGAGGTTTTTCGCAAACAACCAGCACTTTCTTCCACAGTTTGTTATAAAGTCGGCGGTTTCCCGGGCATCCGATTCTTCATCCAGATAATGCACAATGACGTCAGCCCCTTCCAGAGCAAATGCACAGGCCACTGCTCGACCTATACCGCTATCTCCACCGGTAATCAAAGCAACCTTACCTGTCAGTTTCTGACCTGGTTTATAATCAGGAGAAACATAGACAGGGGCAGGTTGCATGACACTTTCTATCCCAGGTTGCCTTGATTGCTTTTGTGGAGGTAACTGATTTGGATAATCCATCACTTATCTCCTTATATACTATTAAACCTCTGAATGCAGGCAATGCTTTCTGTGGCAATGAATTCCCCCACAGGCTCCAAGACAACTGGATAAAGCACCTATTGCAAACAAAACAAATACTATCCATCCACTCCATGCCAATGTTTCAGGTGAGGCCGCTTTGGTCGCTTCAGTAGCCGGACTTTGGACGGTGACCTGATTTCCCTGGGCAGTCGTATTTCCTGTGTCAACCTTCACTGTGGGTGCCAGGGCAGCAGTGTAAGTGCTGACATAACTACTAAGAGGCATTGCCAGAATAGCAGTTAATAATAAGGCCAGACTCCAGGTGGCAAAGCCATATAAAATCCCAACTCCAGGGCTAACCACATGCGCCAGAAACCCGGCAGTAAATCCGGCCAGTCCCATTGCCACAATAGTACCAATTAATAAGCCAATCAGACCGCCTATGGTAACGGTCGTGGCTTCGTTATCAGACACAAAAGCGGTCAATCCAATAGCAATACTATAAAGGTGCAATAAAAAACCCAGACCAAGACCTACCAGTGCCCCAATGATAATAGCCGACCAGCAAAACCAATGATGGTGCGGAGCGCATAGTTTTTGATCAACTACAACCGTTTCGTGATTCATGATGACTCCTTATTGTATATTTATTATTATTTTATAAGTGTGAAACAAGCCATATCAACAGTAAAATACTGATAGGAATTCCTAACAACCAGCCAATAACATACATCATGATCGCTTCCTCCATCCTTAGTGGTTTACAAAACATCTCTCCCCCTATGGGGAGAGAAATTAATTATAAAGACTGATGCGGATTTTCTTCATTATCCATATCCAGTCCTTCATCTTGATCGGACATGTTCCGCATGCCTTTTTTCTCTTTCAGTGGATCAAAATTTTGCTTTTCTTGCTTTAGATTCTGCGGCATGTTCTGCTTGCCTGAATTTTGATTTTGACCCTGATTGGGTATATTTCTATCCATGATAAAATCCTCCAATGATGATAATTCGGCGCGACATGAAATCTGCGCTACTTACTTTTGTGACTACTACTGGAAGCATTCTTTTTTGTTTGTGAGGATCTTTGATTTCGTTTTCGAGTTTCGGCAGCTTTTTTACCGCCAATTGAAGTACCAGTCATGATTTTCTCCTTAAAAAATAATCTCCTTATTAAGAACATCGTTTATTGTTAACATCAATTTTTACATGTCCTATTTTAAACTTAGACCCATACAGTCATATGTCAAATAGACCGACTTCCGACGTGATTGGGTTTATACTGTAAGTATCAACTTATCAGCATACTTCAAAATATGAAATCAGGGCAGATGGCTATTGACTTTTTAAAAGAAAGAGATTTAGTTCTGGTCACAGCGGAATCGTGTACGGCTGGACAAATTTTAGCTATTCTTGGAAAAATTGAAGGCTGCGGAGAATGCCTTGAGTTGGGATATGTCGTATATTCTGAAGATGCAAAGAAAAATGTACTTCATGTACGCGATGAAACCATTAAAACGTATACGTTAACGAGTGAACAGGTTGCTCGTGAAATGGCCTTAGGCGCTTTGCAAAAAAGCAAGGCCAATGTTGTAATTGCCACCACCGGACTAACTGGCTCGGAACCGATGGACGGTGTAGAACCAGGTACTATTTGTTTTGCCTGGGGATTAAAGAACAATCAGGGATGGCGGCTCTATTCGGAAACAAAAAAATTTAAGGGAACACGATCTGAAGTTCAAGTGGATGCAGCAAATTATGCACTGGAATCTCTTCCAAAGATTTATAATCGCTTAAATTCTGTCTCTTGCTAATCTCATCCGGAAATATTGGCTATAATTGTGAGAACAATCTTGATGAGGGTTACATCTTCTAAATTCTCCCACCACGAATTTCATTATGGATCAATAGAATGGATTCTATTTTTCAATTAACCCGTATGGGTGCGAGTTGATTTTGCATTATTTTTTGACATACTGACCATCGTTTACTATATTTAAAGTGTAGGACGATTCAACTGCGAAGATGCAGAGGAACCATTCACTGCAAAAGCCACTGCGTGTGGCTTTTGTCATTAATGAAGTTTATGAATTGATTTACTTAACTGCCCTTTAATCTTGCCATAAACATAATTTAGGAGAAGTCATCATGGAACGACCTCATGAAGTGGTTAAAGCCAGTGAAGTGACTGGAGTCAAAGTTAAAAATCTGAATAATGATAATCTCGGTGAAATCAATGAAATAGTCTTGGATAAAATTTCAGGTTCTGTCAACTACCTGGTATTGGATTCCGGTGGAATGCTTGGGTTTGGAAATAAATTCTTTGCAATGCCCTGGAAATTATTTTCATATGATGAAGAGGATGATTGTTTCGTACTTAATCTCGATAAAGAAATCCTCGAAAATGCGCCCGGTTTTGACAAAGATCACTGGCCAAATTTCGCAACTCCAGAATTTTCTTCAACTGTAGAAAATTATTATAAACCGCATGTTTCAAAGGCAGCATCAGCTCCTATGACCACAGAGCTCTTTCATGATAGGGATTCCGCGGAAAAAGCTTATTTGCGTGCAATTGATCAAGGATACAAACCCGAAGAAATCAGCGTGTTAATGTCAGATGACACCCGTGAAAAATATTATGATTCATTTCTCACGACTGAAGAAACCGGTTCCAAAGCAGTTGAAGGGATGGGAGTCGGAGGACTTATCGGAGGCACAGTAGGTGCTACCCTGGGTGCGATTGCCGCAATCGGAACTAATCTGATTTTCCCTGGTCTTGGACTCATTGTCGCAGGCCCAATAGCAGCAGGATTAGCCGGCGCTGGTGCAGGCAGTATCTCCGGTGGATTAATTGGTGCCTTAATTGGATGGGGCATCCCCGAAGAACGAGCCAAGGTGTATGAAAAAGGATTGGAATCCGGAGGCATCGTATTGGGAGTGGAAAATCGTAAGGATACAACTTTGGAAAATGATTGGCGCAATTATTCAAGTAACAAAATTCACTAGAATAATTCCCAGCCCTGTCTGAAATGCCGCTTTAAAAGCGGCATTTCTTTATCTTATTCTTTGGAAGCATTCAACATCCAGTGCGCTTTTTCATGCGCGGCTATTCGATCGCTCAGAAGATTGGCCGTTCCTTCATCATGACTTTCCTGAGCGAGTGTGAGCGCCTGATTCAAATCCTTTACCAGGGTCGCATTATCCTCTGCCAACTCAATCACCATTTGATTGGCGGAAAGACTTGAATTGCCGTCCTTGATGCGCTTCAAACGCTCAAACTCCTTAAAAGTAGCAGGCGCTTTATGCCCGGTGATTAAGATGCGTTCTGCCACCTGATCTACCGCTTCAGCCAGTTCCTGATATTGCATTTCAAAAAGCTCGTGCAAGGTTTTAAACTGTGGCCCTTTGACATGCCAGTGGTAGTTTTGTGTTTTAAGGTATAAGGCATAGGTATCTGCCAGAATGACTGATAATTTCTCTACTACTTGTGACATTTCCCTCTCCTTTTTAATTGGTTTTGAAATAAATATCCGTAAAATTTGGGGAATCAGGATAAGTATTGATAGAATTGCTCCATTAAATCGATTGTTTGAGGCGATAATGGACGAACCACTCTATATATTAAACTCTAATAGTTTAGACAAGATTAATGAAGTACAAAAGGATTTAGCACTGAATTTACTGGAATCAGGGCAAGTTCTTTATTTTCCTGAATATTTTTACGCCCATAATGCCCAACAAGAACATTATTTGCTCACGGACCAGATTCTGGATGGTCAGCACAAAAATATCAGTTATGACTATTTAAAAGATCGTCTGGGCGGCTATAACACCAATAATCAACCCCTTCCCTCGATTCTGAAATCGTTTATGCGTCACTATGCCGAATTTGCAAAACATTTGCTAGATACCGTATGTCCTCTATACGCTGAGCATTTAATCTGGGGCCGTACCAGCTACCGCCCTGCAGAAATTCGCGGCAGGGCAAGTTCAAAGCGAAAGGATGATACCCGTGTTCATGTCGACTCATTTCCTGCATCGCCTGTCAATGGTCGTCGTATCCTGCGGGTTTTTTGTAACATTAATCCCTATGGTGAACCACGAGTGTGGCAACTGGGCGAAGCGTTTAATCAAGTACTGGAACGCTTTTCTCCATCCATCCCCAAATACAATTCCTCTGTTGCCAAACTATTAAAATGGTTAAAGGTGACTAAAACCATGCGTTCCGCTTATGATCATTATCAGCTGCAACTGCACGATCGCATGAAGCTTGATGACCATTATCAACAGACAGTTTCCAAAAACACCATTAATTTTCAGGCGCAAAGCACCTGGATCGTCTTTACAGATCATGTTTCTCACGCGGCTTTAAGCGGGCAGTTTCTGCTCGAACAAACATTCTATCTGCCAGTTGCTGCAATGAGAAACCCCGAGCACTCTCCTTTACGCTGTTGGGAGAAAAACAAGATGGAAGAGTTAGTTTACGCTTGAATCTAAAAATCAATGCTGACCATCCAGGTGAGTTTACCAGATAATTAAAAAAGGACTTGAAAAATGGAAGGAAAAACATTGTTCCAACAATTGCTTAAATGGCTCTGCTGTTTGCTGACAGTACCCAGCTTATATGCCGCTACTCCTTTATGGGTATTTGTTCCTCAAACTCCAGTGGCATTAACCGTAGCGCCCGGAGAGACAGCTCAGGTGCAATATGCTGTGTATAATCAGTCCGCACGTGCAAAAGTGCTGATAATGCAGCCAATTCAGGGAATCACACAAACCAGTCTTTGCCAGTTGCCCGCTAAAGGCTATTGCATCCTGACGTTACAGATCAACGGATCAGCGCTGTCCGGGAACGTCATGGGCGGGCCTGTTTTATGCCAACAAGGCAATCCGAACCAATGTTATCAACCCTCACCTCTTAACAGCCTGGCAATTACCAAAGGCCAGCCCGCAACTGCCTCGATTAGCGCTTCTCCAGCAAACCTCGTTTTAATTATCAATCAAAACGCAAAAGTGGTCACGATTACTAATCACTCCACACAAATCACCGCGTATAATATTCGGGCGATTCTTCCCGCAAGCTGGACCGATGTCATTCAGGACGCCAGCAGTTGCACCGTATTAGCGCCTGGCGCTTCCTGTCAGATCTCCTTTACCCCCGGCTCCGTTATCCATTCTTTGCAGCTAATCCCTATTCAGGGCGATAATACCTCCAGCGTCTCTATTAATATTGAAGTGAAGCCAGTCCCGATAGCCATTGCCGCAGGCCAATACACAAGTGTTGGCGCAATTCGCCCGCTTTTGGCGCTCAGCTCGGATATGGGTACAAGCTGGACTTTTCCTTCAGCTGTAAATTCACCGGTTTTTGTACCTGATAATACTAATTCCTACAATAATAGCGCCGGCTTCTTTGAGTCAAGTTGCGATGCACAAACCTGTATCGCTGTCGGCCAATACCGCGATGCAGGATTGGTGCAACGCCCACTGCTGGCAGTTAGTCAGGACTCAGGCTTAAATTGGATCTTTCCGTCTTCTATCAATGCAGTCGTTTTCTCACCAGTTAATACAAACCCCTTTAGTAGCGCAGGTGAATTAGTCGGTGCAACTTGCCAGGGAAGCACTTGTATCGCTGCCGGCAACTACTTTAGTGCAGGAACGCGACGTCCAATCCTGGCAATTAGCCATGATTCGGGTACGAACTGGAACTTTCCTGCAGTTATCAATGCCCCTGTTTTTATTCCAGATAATACAAATGCTTTTGTCGGTAACGGCAGATTTTTTGCTGTAAACTGCCATGGCGCTATTTGTATAGCCGGTGGTTTATACAGCAGTGGTGGAGTTGACAGACCACTTCTGGCGGTTAGCCAGGATCTGGGCCAAAACTGGACTTATCCTTCCGCTATTAATGCCCCCGTTTTTACCCCTGATAATACCAATGCCTTCTCGAATAATGGGTCGTTCAACGGAGTCGCCTGCCAGGATAGTGTTTGTATTGCCGCCGGCAGTTACCGCAGCGGTGGTATTGAAAGGCCATTGCTGGCATTAAGCCAAAACGCCACAGTAACCTGGACTTATCCTTCTGCTGTCAACTCCCCAGTGTTCACACCGGACAATAGCAACGCATTTACAGCTAATGGCAGTTTTGCTGACGTCAACTGTCAGGGAACAACTTGCATAGCAGTAGGGCGTTATTTTGGAGGTGGAACTCAACGCCCGCTCCTGGCAGTCAGCCATGACGCAGGCTCGAGCTGGACTTTCCCATCCTCTGTCACTGCACCTGTTTTTACCCCTGACAATACCAATGCCTTCACGGGCAGCGCTAACCTTTTGAGCATCAGTTGCCAGGGTCCTGAGTGCGTCACGGGAGGGTTTTATTTTGGCGGGGGCGGATTTAGGCCGCTCCTGGCAGTCAGTCATGACGCAGGGTCTAGCTGGACTTTCCCCTCCTCGGTCACTTCGCCAGTTTTTACACCGGATAATACCAATGTCTTTACCAACGATGGCCAGTTTAATGATGTCCATTGTGCAGGAGGGCTTTGTATCGCAGCAGGATTTTATATTACTGGTGGAGTCCAACGCCCTCTCCTAGCTGTTAGTCAGGATTTGGGCCAGACCTGGACCTTTCCATCTGCTGCCAATTCCCCGATTTTTACACCGGATAATAGCAATACATTCTTTGGAGGTCGGCTCGATACTGCAAGTTCTAATGGCCTATGGCTACCCAGATCACTGTCTTTACTAGAGACGCAATAAGACCGTTAAGTTCTTAGCTTCTCACCTTGCGATGCATCGCAAGGCGAGAAGCCTGATTACAGAGTTGGAGAGAGATTGCTCAGTAAAGGCGTATGGCAGAGTTTCTCTTCCTGTCTTGAATAAACCGGACTTCCACCAGCCTTCGCAATAAGAGCCGCGGTTGACTCCTTAACCAGCGTATCGATTCGCCCCTCAACCTGCTTTTTTAAGGTGGGCAGCCAAAGAGGTTGTATGCCCGTTCTTTTACTAATTTCTTCTCTAAGCTGATATAGAGTTGGTAAATTAAAGCGGTCCACCCAATGCTGCAGACAGCTTCGATCCCGTATATATCGTGCATTCAACAGCTTATCGAGGTTGGTTATTTCCACCTCTTCCAGCAACAGGCGATGCTGCACTATGTGATATGAAAGTGTGTCCTCGTTCAAACTCAATTGCTTCCTTATATCAGCAATCTTATCCACATCCAAAGTATTTTGATGCTCATTGAGCTGCTCTGTTAAAGCCTCTCTTTTCTTTTTTAAACCATCGATTTTCTCCTGGTGGAATGCCATATCGTTTTGCCATTTTTTTTCTTTGACAAAATTTTCCACACGCTTTACATAACAGGCAATAGTGTGTACACCTGGAGCATCAAAATAAAGCTTTTGTTCCGAAGTTGGTGTCCAATCATTCAAGCCTGAGTCGTACAGGGTTTCATAGGTGCAAAGCCCATGTGAAAATTTCTCTTTTAAGGCATTCGGCAAGGAATGATAAAACAGTCTGAAGAACAGAATATATCCTTGATCTTCTGTTTTGAATCCAATTTCTTCCATTGAATAAGGAAGTTTCAGCAAGCTGAGAAAATTTCCTTCCCTTGCATTTTCCAAAATGAAAATCATTTGATCCGCTTTTTTCTTAAATTCATCCGAGAATACAGGCATAGAATTATCCTTAATTTTATTGATTTAATTTAATCCACTAAAACGGTTTATTTGTAATCTCTAGCTGGTCTGACTATCTCATCCGGGTTCAGTGCTAGAGGATCTGGTCTCCTTGAGAATACAGGACTCTTGCCCGCTTGATTGAGAAGGGAGCTCATCGACCACTCTGCTTTTAACTCGCTTCTGCGAATTTCTATCAATTCATTGCGTTTTGCCTGCCATTCATTTTGCTCGGCAAATCGCTTGCTGATTCTGGCCTGAGCCACGGAAAGTGTTCCTAAATTGCATTTATTGATTAATGAGAGCAAAGCTCTGTGGCTAGATGAGTACATGGGATCCAGCAATGCATTGACCTGTTTTTCAACAATTTGTAATTGTTCTTTTTGCAATTGATGGTATTTTAGTGTTTCTTCATTGAGTTCTAACTGTTTAATCAGGTCTTCTTGCATCTCTTCCTGCAGGTCATTTTCCTTCAATTGTCCGCTTAATAGCTCTCTCCTCTCACTCAGAGCGCTTATTTTTTTCACATGATAATCCAGCCAGTTTTCACATATTTGTTCCTCATTATATTTATCTATTCTTTGCACGCAGGCTGTCATAATTGGTATTCCAGGATTAAAGAAATAGGCCCTTGCCCAATCTGTCGGTTCCCAATTCTCCAGACCCAGATAATATAATTTTTCCGCTGTATCAAATTGCTCTGTTTTTCTTGCTGTTAAATGAGCGCGAAGGTTTTCAGGCAATGAATCAAAAAATTTTTTAAACGCCTTCATATACAAGATTTCCTCTTTGTTGAATTGCAAGCCAGGGGCTGGATTAGAGGACAATAAGAGCATGTAATTTTCTTTTGCCGCTGCCTTTAAAATAAAAAGCAACTGCTCTGCTTTTGCTTTAAATTCCTGAGTTAATCTGGTCATAGTAAACTTCCTGTTTTGGATATCAATTTATACAACAAGAGAGTTAAAGAAAAAAGAAATAGTTTTTCCAAAAAAAAACCCGCCACAAGGCGGGTTTTTTCAGGAAGCATAGGCTTACATCATGCCCATGCCGCCCATACCGCCCATGCCGCCCATATCGCCAGCACCAGCAGCTTCATCTTTCTTTGGCAGTTCAGCAACCATACACTCAGTAGTTAACATGAGGCTGGCAACTGAAGCAGCGTTTTGCAGCGCTGTACGGGTAACTTTAGTTGGATCCAGGATACCCATTTCAACCATATCACCAAACTCACCGCTTGCAGCGTTAAAGCCGAAGTTGTCTTTTTGCTCAGCAACACGGTTAACGATAACAGATGCTTCATAACCTGCGTTGGCAACGATTTGACGCAATGGAGACTCAATAGCACGACGCAGGATGTTGATACCCATATCCTGATCAGCATTGTCGCCTTTCAAACCATTCAGAGCGGATTGAGCACGGATTAAAGCAACACCACCACCGGCTACAATACCTTCTTCAACAGCGGCACGAGTAGCATGCAGAGCGTCTTCAACGCGAGCTTTCTTCTCTTTCATCTCAACTTCAGTAGCAGCACCGACTTTGATAACCGCAACACCTCCGGCCAGTTTGGCAACACGCTCTTGCAGTTTCTCACGATCGTAATCAGAAGTAGTTTCTTCCATTTGGGCGCGGATTTGGCTGATGCGAGCATTGATTTCAGTTGCTTTACCTTCGCCGTCAATAATAGTTGTAGTTTCTTTAGTCACAACAACTCGTTTGGCAGTACCCAGGTCTTCCATAGAAGCACCTTCAAGGCTCTTGCCCACTTCTTCAGAAATCACCTGGCCGTTAGTCAGAATAGCAATATCCTGCAGCATTGCTTTACGGCGATCGCCAAAGCCAGGCGCTTTAACTGCGCAAACTTTAACAATACCACGCATGTTGTTAACAACCAGAGTAGCCAGTGCTTCGCCTTCAACGTCTTCAGCAACGATCAGTAAAGGACGGCCAGATTTGGCAACCGCTTCCAGAACAGACAACATGTCACGGATGCTGGAAATTTTCTTGTCAACTAACAGAATAAATGGATGCTCAAGTTCAGAGCTCATGTTTTGCTGGTTGTTGATGAAGTATGGAGAAATGTAACCACGATCAAACTGCATTCCTTCAACAACAGACAGCTCATTCTCAAGACCATTACCATCTTCAACAGTGATAACGCCTTCTTTTCCAACTTTTTCCATCGCTTCAGCAATGATTGCGCCGATAGCTTCGTCAGAGTTAGCAGAAATAGTACCTACTTGCGCAATCGCTTTGCCATCTTTACAAGGCTTGGACATGCTTTGCAGGTGTTTAGTGACAGCGATAACTGCTTTGTCAATTCCGCGTTTTAAATCCATTGGATTCATGCCGGCAGCAACTGCTTTGTGACCTTCAACCAGGATTGAACGAGCCAATACAGTAGCCGTAGTAGTACCATCACCAGCTGCATCAGAAGTTTTGGAAGCTACTTCTTTAACCATTTGAGCGCCCATATTCATGAAGCGTTGCTCAAACTCGATTTCTTTAGCAACAGACACACCGTCTTTAGTTACAGTGGGAGCGCCGAAGGATTTCTCCAGGACCACATTACGACCACGTGGGCCCATTGTTACTTGTACAGCGTCAGCCAAGCCATTTACACCGGCCAGCATTTCCTGGCGCGCATTGTTACCAAAACGTAATTCTTTAGCCATTCTTAAAGTCTCCTAATAATCTGTTGTATGATTAGCCTTCAATAACACCCATGATGTCATCTTCACGCATGACCACCATCTCCTGACCGTCAATTTTGACTTCTGTGCCAGAGTATTTGCCAAATAAAACGACATCGCCTATTTTAACGGCCAATGCACGCACATCACCATTGTCAAGGTTTTTGCCTGGGCCAACAGCCAGTACTTTACCACGAATGGGTTTTTCAGTAGCACTGTCTGGAATTACAATTCCGCCAGCAGTAGTTCGTTCTTCTTCCATGCGCTGAACAACAACACGATCGTGTAAAGGACGAATTTTCATACTTGTTTTCTCCTGGTTTAATTAATCACCTTGTTTTTTCAGAGTGAACTCTGAGCTGAAAGTACTGACTGATACTTCAGTCACTACCGATGACAACCATATGGGGGCATTCATTTCAGATTCAAGGGCAGCAATGCAAATTTTTTAAATTTTTTGATACTAACAGCTATGGAGTTCGATAACTGCTTAATTTTTACTTAATATTGCCAAACTATAATATGGGCATAGAAAACTACATAATCACTATGGCTAAAAAATGACTCCTCTATTTCCGAGAGACGGTGAACGCCTCACCCTAAGGCAAGGCAAAACAGGAGACTGCTATTTAATCGCCTCCATCGACTGTATTTATAATGCCAGCAAAGAGGGCAGAGAACGCTTTAAATCGATGTTTAAACAGCTGGGCAATGGTGATGTGGAAATTCGCGTAAAGCGCACAAAACAAAGCGAAAATCTTGATCCCGACAAAATCGGGATTAATTACCGGCATCGTATCGATCCAGATACCAATGAGGATGTCATCACTATCCCTCACTCCTATCTCGTCAAAATTGATGCGTCCAGAAAAGGGGTTCAAAGCAATTCACTTGCAGTCAAAATTTTAGAACGCATAAGCTCCTACTACTATAAGAACGCCTGGAAATACCAGGAAGATGTGCTTACCAGTATTAGTGCTCATGATTTAAATAATCGGCATGAAGGCACATCAACTGCCTTTGTCGGGCATCTTCTTGAAGTACATAGTCATGACACGGATGACATACCAAAGATTATTAATTTAAAAAACCGTTGGCCTGAAGCCCCGGTTTACATTAGCCTCGCCTATGGCCAAAAAGATGCTCATGGAAAATATCATGGTCGTCACGGCTTGAGACTGGACAGAATTATCCACAATCCCAGTGCACCTGGCGGCTACGAATTTGTTTTGGTTAATCCCTGGGATAACCGAACGACTGAAACGATTAATCTTGCTGATATAAGAAAACGGCAAACCCGATTTTGTTATTTCAGTGAAAATCAGGCCAGTGATACTTTGACCTGGAATATTGCCAATCATACTAATGAGCGGACTGGAAAAGTTATCTTTAATAATTATCAGCTGTTTCAAAGCTTATTAAGTCTGCAAGAGCAAAATATCATACTCAATGGAAATGCACTGGATAATGCGGTTAAATTGTATGAGCTTGCCCCTGCTATTTTTGAAAAGCCGGAACTAACCCAAGCTCCGCTTCGAGAAATTTTTCTGGCTTGTCTTAACAGCACTCACTCCGCTTTTGACAGAAACTACCACATTCTGAAAACCAGATTTCCAGACCGTTTAAAAGATGATGTGATATTGGCCAGACCGACTGCGCCATCCATTCTGCCAACGCTCGAAAGCATTTTTAAGGATGCGCTTGAACATGCGATAAGCGAGAAAGCAAAACAAGCCGGCTTTGCCCATAACGCGCGAGAAACAGTAGAAGAAGGTCTGCTCAATTTTTATTTTCAGGGTCAACCATACAATTTAACCCAGGCCGGCGGTCTTCGTTTTCGATTTACTCGCAAGGAGTTCGATGCGCAAACAATTGCCGACAGCCGGGTAAAGGAACAATTACTTCCCCACGGCTTATCTTTAGCGATGGCAGGTGCTAACTCCGAGCTCACTTCCCATGGTAAAAAGCTGCTGCAAAGTGACTATCCTTTAACAAGAGAGCTCTATCAGCAAGTTATTTCCCGGCAAAAAAACAAGAATACAGCACATCTTCTCAACGCTTTATATAATCTGAGTTTGGTGAATCCTCGCGCAGCTGAACAGTTTTTGAAGTTTGCTAAAGAGGATTTATCAGCAAGAGTGAATCTAAACAACATCATTGCGCAAGAGAAAGACGCTCCTGTTAGAAACTGGCTTGCCAGACACTTGGCTGATTCTCCACAACCCATTGAACGCCTGCGTCGATTCGAAGAATTCAAAGAGCAACTTGGAAAATTTTCAAGTAAATTCAGTGCTTTGAATTATCAGAAATACGAGGAGCGCCTTGCTGAACTGGACAAATTCCTCGCCGATTTTAAGAATAATCATTCGCAGGAATTATATACCGTTCACCTCGACCAACTCGATGCCCTGGTAGATGAAAAAAAGAATGCATTGAAAAGATCAGTACAACCCTATTTGCTTGCTGAGGACGCCCTCAATAGAGTAGCAGAGCAAATAAGATCGCTTCCCGTAGCATTTACAAATTGCCATAAAGTAGTGGCTGTCATTTTGCAAAAAGAACAACGGGAAGAGCAGATTTATCGTTTAGTCAAACAGGATATAGTGGCCCAGGCAGAACGTCTTCTTGGTTATTCGTCCGGATATCCTGCCATTTTGAAAGCGAAAGGCGACTATGAACGAAACCTAAATCAGCAGGCTAGCGGACAAATACAAAATTTAAGAAAGCAGGCGAATGATCTGGTAGCACCTATGGTTACCAGGATTAATGACTTTAATTTTCATTTCAATCATTGCACTGATCTTGTGCAAGTGCGACTGCATCAAAAGGCACTACAAGAGCAGCTGAAAGACTTAACTGAAACTACTGACGCATCCAGAAAGGCAGCCTCTATTGAAGGCAGTTCAGGATTACCAGGTCTTGTTAAATCAGCCTATCAGGCAAAACTTAATAGTATAATCTCTACTGCTCAGGCTGCTGAGAACAGAATAATAAATCATAGCCAACAGCAACTTGCTAAAATCGCATCTGATATCAATCGTTTTCGCATTCAGTTTCCACAGTGTAATTCTGAGGTAAAGGCTAATGAGCGCCGGGAAGCGCTGAAACAACAACTGCTCACACATCTGGATGTATCCGGTTATGAAAAGGCGCTGGCTAATAGCGGAATAAGTCGGGCAGTATTCGTTGATGGTTATCCCCCTCAAATTGCACATGCTCTAAAGCGAAAACGCCAAGATATCGATCGACGGGCCGATGAACTTATTGTCGGTTTTAGAAAAGCCGCCGCACCTGGCATTCTTAGCAGCATTAACCTGCAAAAGCATTTGGGCAACCTTGAACGTAAAGTGAAAGAATTGGAAAAAGAAGCTCGAACCAAAGCCGACTATGTCGATCCCGCAAAAAAAGCCAGAACAATGTATATTCGCCTGACCAGAAATCAAGAGCGCTTTTTAAAAGGTGAATTATCAATCCCTGAGTTTCAATCAGCCTGTAAAGGCGCTATCGATACCGCTCTACCGGATTTAGCAAATCACAGGGGTTATAAAGTCAAAAAAATCGCACTCCATGTGTTGAGCGCTGTGCTTTCTCTCGGCACAGCCGGCATTGCATTTGGTATCAACTATGCATGGACAGGCCGCTATAGCCTGTTTCAACCCAAAACAGAATCCGAAAATGTCACTCTTAAGGTGGATGAAGCGATTAAAGGAATCAAAACAAGATGAGATAGCTTTTTGTATGGCCGAACACTCAAATAATGCCCCATACTTTTTAAAATCGGACAATAATTGTATTATAAGCTGCTACGCTATATAGATTAAGTTCAATTTATTGAACCATAACCTGGATTAAGCATGTATAAGTGGTTATTCTTGCTGTCTCTCGCGATTTTTAATGGTTTCGGTTACGCAGCGCCTCTTCCCGCTGAAGAAGTCTTTACAGTCAAGGTAAAACCGGTCGATCCCAATACTTTTTCAATCGATTGGCAAATCAAGCCAGGCTATTTTCTTTATCGCGATCGCATCTCATTGAGTGCGCCTGCTGATCCTGTTCTTCAATTTGGCTCCATTATCTTTCCGCAGGCAACCGAAAAGAAGGATCGCCAAGGTCATAGTTATCTGGTGTACCGTGATGCATTATCACTATTAATCCCGGTGCTCGGTGAGCAATCAGGAGAAACCTCTGTAAGCCTGCATTATCAGGGATGCTCGGATGATGGTTTCTGTTATCCGCCTGAAACCAAACAGATTAAATTAGCCATTAATGAGCAGTTAGCTTTAGTTTCGGCGTCCACTGGTACCGCAGTTAAGGCACCGCCGGTGGTGCAGACCAGTGATCAGGAAAGTGATGCGATAGCTGATATTTATAAAAACTCACACTGGTTTATGGTTATTCTCAGTTTCTTCGGCTTTGGCCTGCTTTTAGCGTTTACACCCTGTGTCTTGCCGATGGTTCCGGTCTTGTCAGGTATTATTGTCGGGCATGGCCATGACATTTCCACACGCAAGGCGTTTCTGCTGTCTTTCAGTTATGTGCTTAGCATGTCACTGACTTATGCGATTGCGGGCGCCATCGTTGCCACGCTTGGCAGCAATCTGCAAATTATAATGCAGGCCCCCTGGGCTATTGGATTGTTTAGCCTGATATTTATATTGCTCGCTCTCTCCATGTTTGGTTTTTTTGAGTTAAAACTGCCTGTTTCCTGGCAGGCGAAATTAGCTAAAGCCAGCCGCAGTCAGCATGGCGGTCATTATCTTGGGGCGGCCATTATGGGCTGCTTGTCAACACTTATTCTTTCTCCCTGCGTAACCGCTCCTTTAATCGGTGCACTGGGATACATTGCGCATTCAGGCAATGTACTGTTTGGCAGCCTGACTCTGTTTTTCCTGGGGCTGGGTATGGGAACCCCCCTTCTGCTGATTGGCACCTCCGCCGGTAAATGGCTTCCCCGGGCAGGAACCTGGATGAATTCGGTAAAAAACTTTTTTGGCTTCCTGTTGCTGGCGGTTGCCATTTATTTAATGGGTCGTCTGTTGCCCCCTCCTGTCACCATGATTTTATGGGCAGCGCTTCTCGTTTTCTCCGGTATTTTTGCCGGTGCTCTAAACCCTGCACAAAACAATTCTGAAAAAATGCATCAGAGCACTGGTATTTTACTTCTTGTTTATGGCTTACTGATTCTGGCAGGCGCCAGCATGGGCAGTAAAGATCCCCTGCTGCCTTTAGCAGGTATATTCAGTAAAGCCACCGCAGCCAGTATGGAACGCGAAGAGCTGATTATTAAAACCCCTGCAGAATTAAAAGAGGCGCTGCAAACAGCAGAAGGCCGACCGGTAATGCTTGATTTTTATGCCGACTGGTGTGCATCTTGTAAAGTCATCGCTTCTTCCACATTAAACAATGCTGAAATTAAAAGAACCCTGGGTAATTTTCTAGTTTTGAAAATTGATGTCACTGCCAATGACGCAGCAGCACAGGCACTCATGAGACAGTATCAGGTAGTAGCTCCTCCCACCTTCCTTTTCTTTAATTCCGCCGGAAAAGAGTTAAGCGGACTGCGTCTAGTGGGTGATGTGTCTACTCGTGAGTTCTTAGATCGCTTGCAAAAAGTGGAAACTCTGGCAAGAAATTGACTATTTCTCACCCTTTATATCAAATCGTAGGTCGTATAGCCGTCAGGCTAAAAATTAATGTTATCCCCTCTCCACCGCGCATAGCGTGGGGGAGAGGGGGTTAGAAAATTTATCACGTTAGTGATTCCATTTTTGTTGTGACAATAAACCATAGCTACAGAAAAATGAGTAATGAATCGCTACGCGACCTTATTTATAGCCCCCTCACCCTAACCCTCTCCCCCACGCTGCGCGCGGTGGAGAGGGGATCAGATATTCTTAGCCTGACGGCTATGGGCGAAGCGCCCGACCTACGATCTCTGAAATCCCAAGCCCTGCCAGTTATCCTGCTTGTCCGTCTTTTAATTGGACAGTCGCTACTTCAAAAGGTTATAATAGTCGCCTTTTGCATTGGGGAGTTATCAATGAATCATCGCGTGGGCTTTGTCAGTTTGGGTTGTCCCAAGGCACTGGTTGATTCAGAGAGGATTATTACCCAATTACGGGCTCAGGGTTATGAGCTTGTTTCCAGTTATCAGAATGCCGGCTTAGTCGTCGTCAATACTTGCGGTTTTATTGATTCAGCGGTCACTGAATCCCTCGATACTATTAAGGAAGCAATGGCCGAAAACGGACGGGTTATTGTAACCGGCTGCTTGGGCGCTAAAGCCGACGTGATTCGGGAAGCTTGCCCGGATGTCCTGCATATCAGTGGTGCTCATGCCTATGAAGAAGTACTTCGTGCGGTTCACCGCCATCTCCCCCCACCCACTGATCCCTTCACACAATTAGTGCCCCCTCAGGGAATTAAATTAACACCCCGCCATTACGCCTATTTAAAAATCTCCGAAGGATGTAATCAGAAATGTACTTTCTGCATTATTCCCAGCATGCGTGGAAAATTGCAAAGCTATCCTTTAAGCCAGATTCTCACTGAAGCAAGAAAGCTGAAAGAGGCAGGCGTACAGGAGTTGCTGGTTATTTCTCAGGATACCAGCGCTTACGGCGTAGATACCCGTTATCAGCCTGTTGAGTGGCAAGGCCGTACAGTGAATACCCGTTTTCTTGATCTATGCCAGGAACTCGGGGAGTTGGGAATTTGGGTTCGGCTTCATTATGTTTATCCTTATCCTCATGTTGATGAGATCATTCCTTTAATGCGAGACGGCTTAATTCTCCCCTATCTGGATATTCCCCTGCAACATGCGAGCACAAGGGTTTTAAAAGCTATGAAGCGTCCGGCCAGCAGTGAAAACACGCTGCAACGTATCGCTTCCTGGCGCGAAGTTTGTCCCGAAATAACTATTCGTTCGACTTTTATTGTGGGTTTTCCCGGTGAAACTGAAGAAGAATTTGAAGAGTTACTCGACTTTCTCGAGGAAGCCCAGCTCGACAGAGTAGGCTGTTTTCAATACTCTCCAGTTGAAGGGGCCAAGGCTAATGAACTGGCTGATCCGGTTCCAGATGAAGTCAAAGAGGAACGTTACCACCGTTTTATGCAGCTGCAGGCTGAAATTAGCCGTAATAAATTAGCTGAGAAAGTGGGGAGTATTCAAACCGTTCTGGTAGATTCTGTCGATGATGAGCAAATTATTGCCCGCAGTAAAAGCGATGCGCCTGAAATTGATGGATTGGTTTATCTGCCTCCTGATAGCCAGGTCACAGCCGGTCAGCTGTTGGATGTAGAAATTGTTGACAGCGATGACTATGATTTATACGCGGCCTTTACAACTCCTGCTTAATAAGATCTGTACCTGATCCATATTCCATGCGTATACTCATAGGATATTAATAATTAACAGGTTTACTTTGAATGAAGTGGGCTTCTTATCATTATATATCCAGTTTATTGAGACGTTGTCTTCTGGTGTCTCCGCTGCTATTGATAACCGCTTGCGGAGAAAAGCCTGCCCAGCAATCCTGGGGTGAACCAGAAGTTGGCGTGGTTGAACTGCAATATCAATCCTTTCCGATCACAGTTGAATTACCGGGACGGGTACGCGCTCATCGTATTGCTGAAGTTCGCCCGCAAGTGAACGGGATTATTTTAAAACGACTGTTTACAGAAGGCAGCGATGTCAAGGAAGGACAGTCATTATACCAGATTGATCCCGCCCCTTATCAGGCTGCGGTAGATACCGCCAAGGGCGAGCTCAGCAAAGCAGAAGCCAATCTCGAAATTGCCAACCTGACCGTACAGCGCTATAAACCCTTACTGGGCAATAAATTTGTTAGTAAGCAAGACTATGATACTGCGGTAGCTAATGCCAAACAGGCAGAAGCCAGTGTTGAATCCGCCAAGGCCTCGCTAGAAACAGCCAGGATCAATTTACAATATACCAAGGTTCTCTCACCCATTAATGGCCGAATTGGACGCTCAAGTGTAACTGAGGGCGCATTAGTGGCAGCCAATCAGCAAACCGCGATGGCCGTTATCCATCAGCTTAACCCCATTTTTGTTGATATTACCCAGTCAAGTAATGATTATTTCAAGCTCCAAAAAGAACTGGAAAAAGGCAAACCTCAAGGAAAATCACAGGATATTTCCGTTCAGTTATTTTTAGATGACGGCAGCCTCTACGATCAGAAAGGCAAACTGGAGTTCTCAGAAGTTCAGGTTGATGAAACCACAGGCTCCATTACTTTAAGAGCAATTTTTCCAAATCCTGATAGCAAGCTTTTGCCGGGGATGTTTGTTCGCGCACAGCTGAATATGGGCATTAATCCCAAAGCCCTGCTGGTACCTCAGCAGGGAATCACCCGCGATAACACCGGAAAGGCAACTGCTCTGATTGTTGATAGTGAAAACAAGGTTGAACAACGCAATATTACGGTCACGCAGGCTGTCAGGGATAAATGGCTGGTGACCAAAGGACTAAGCGCCGGTGATAAAATTATTGTCAGTGGACAACTGAAGGTTAAACCGGGTTCAAAAGTTAAAATACTCAAGCCAGATGAGAAAAAGCCTGAGCAGACTAAGGTGGATGGCTGATTATGTCAGATTTTTTTATAAATCGTCCTATCTTTGCCTGGGTAATCGCCATCATGATTATGGTGGCTGGCAGTATTGCCTTATTTCAACTGCCCATTTCGCAATATCCAACAGTAGCACCGCCGTCAATTGCAGTAACCACTATTTATCCAGGAGCTGATGCCCAGACCGTGCAGGATACAGTGACTCAGGTTATTGAGCAAAACATGACAGGGCTTGACAACCTGCTTTATATGTCCTCTCAGAGCGATTCCTCAGGCAGCATGACAATCACACTGACCTTTGATCCTAAAGCCGATCCGGATATCGCACAGGTACAGGTACAGAACAAACTCCAGCTTGCCATGCCTCTGTTGCCAATCGAGGTTCAGCAACAGGGTATTGTAGTTCAAAAGGCAAGCAGCAGTTATCTTTTGGTTGTGGGCGTTTACTCTGAGAATGACCACTTGAACCAGTATGACCTGGGAGACTATCTGTCCTCCTATCTTAAAGATCCGATTGGCCGTATCAATGGTGTCGGTAATGTGGAGCTCTTTGGCGCCCAATATGCGATGCGCGTCTGGATGGATGCCAATAAACTAAATAATTATCAGTTAACGCCTATTGACGTGATCTTAGCCATTCGTGCCCAAAATAATCAAATCGCAGCAGGCCAATTGGGTGGACTGCCTGCAACATCCAATCAACAGCTTAATGCGTCGATTATTGCTCAGACCCGTCTTAAATCCCCGGAAGAATTTTCAAAAATTCTCTTGAAGGTGAATAAAGATGGTTCTCAGGTGCGCCTGAAAGATGTCGCAAAAGTTGAACTTGGCGGTGAAAACTATGACCTGATTGCCCAGTATAATGGCCGGCCTGCAGCAGGGCTCGGAATCAGATTGACAACAGGTGCCAATGCACTCGATACAGCAGCTGCCATTAAAACTGAATTGAAACGGATGGAGCCCTATTTCCCCCCGGGATTAAAGGTGGTGTACCCCTATGACACTACCCCCTTCGTCAAAATTTCGATCCACAAGGTAGTGGAAACCCTTATTGAGGCATTTGTGCTGGTGTTTCTGGTTATGTATCTGTTTTTACAGAACTTCAGAGCTACACTGATTCCAACTATTGCCATCCCGGTAGTCATACTGGGTACCTTTGCTGTGCTTTCCCTTTTTGGCATGTCAATTAATACCCTGACTATGTTCGGTCTGATTCTGGCAATTGGTCTGCTGGTTGACGATGCCATTGTAGTGGTAGAAAACGTTGAACGAGTGATGGCTGAAGAGAATTTACCACCCAAAGAAGCAACTCACCGTTCCATGAAGCAGATTCAGGGAGCCTTAGTAGGTATCGCCATGGTCTTATCGGCAGTTTTCATCCCGATGGCTTTCTTTGGCGGCTCAACAGGTGCTATTTATCGTCAGTTTTCCATTACCATTGTTTCTGCAATGGTACTGTCAATCCTAATCGCTTTAATCCTGACACCTGCCCTTTGCGCCAATCTTTTGAAACCCTATGGCGAAGAGCGGCATGACAAATGGCTTTTCAAATGGTTTAACCGTTTTCTACATGCTGCAACTCATGGGTACCATGATGCAGTCGCCAGTATATTGAAGAGAACAGGCCGCTATCTTTTAATTTATCTGATTATCATTATTTCCATGGTTTATCTGTTTCTGCGTCTGCCTGGCTCCTTCCTGCCGGAAGAAGACCAGGGTATGTTGCTGACGATGATACAGCTGCCTGCGGGAGCGACTCAGGAACGTACGCAAAAAGTAGCCGAGCAGATCTATGAGTATTTCGCAACCAAAGAGAAGCACAATGTCATTTCCGTGTTCTCCGTGGTCGGATTCGGTTTCAACGGTAAAGGACAAAATAACGGGATCGCCTTCCTCACTTTGAAAGACTGGTCAGAGCGAAGCGGAAAAGAAAACAGTGTGCAGGAAATTATTAATCGGGCTGGCGGGGAATTTGCCAAAATAATTAATGATGGAATGGTATTCCCTTTTAATTTACCGGCCATTATTGAACTGGGTACTGCCACCGGATTTGATTTTGAGTTAATTGATCGCGGCGGCCTCGGCCATGAGGAACTCACAGAAGCACGCAATAAACTGATGGAAATGGTGGGAGAGCATTCCAATGTGCTGGTCAGAGTAAGGCCGAATGGACTGGAAGATACACCGCAATATAAATTAATCGTTGATCAGGAGAAAGCAGAAGCGCTTGGAGTTTCTATTACCGATATCAATCAGACTATTTCCGCCGCCTTGGGCAGTGTGTATGTTAATGATTTTATTGATAGAGGACGTGTTAAAAAAGTATACGTTCAAGGAGCACCCCGTTTTCGGATGCTGCCGCAGGATATCAATGAATGGTATGTGCGCAGCGGCAATGGGCAAATGGTCCCTTTTTCCGCATTCACCAGTGCCAAATGGCAGAAGGGTTCGCCGCGTCTTGAGCGATACAATGGCTTACCTTCAATGGAAATCTTGGGTGAAGCGGCAGAAGGCCAGAGTACCGGTACGGCCATGGCTTTGATGGAAAAATTAACCTCTGAATTACCGACCGGCATTGGTTTTGACTGGACAGGAATGTCGTATCAGGAAAGACTCTCTGGTAATCAGGCACCGGCTCTTTATGCGATATCTCTTTTAGTGGTATTCCTTTCTCTTGCAGCTCTATATGAAAGCTGGTCAGTTCCCTTTTCAGTCATGCTGGTGGTTCCGCTGGGGATTATCGGCGCATTAATTGCGGCGAAACTATTCAATATGTATAACGACATTTATTTCAAGGTCGGATTACTGACGACTATGGGGCTTTCAGCGAAAAATGCCATCCTTATCGTTGAATTTGCCAAGGATCTAATAGAAAAAGAGCATAAGCCACTCATTGAGGCAACGCTCGAAGCCACAAGAATGCGTTTACGCCCTATTCTGATGACCTCTCTTGCCTTTATTTTTGGGGTATTACCGCTGGCATTAAGCACTGGTGCCGGTTCTGGTGCTCAGAACGCGGTGGGAATTGGCGTAGTCGGCGGTATGTTTACTGCTACCTTCCTGGCAATATTCTTTGTTCCAATATTCTTTGTATTGGTCAGACAGCATTTTGGAAAAAAACTGGTGGAAGATGATTCCGGTAAAACGCAGAAATGATCAGAAAAACCCTCTGTAAATCCCCCTTAAGTCCTCTCTCTCTGGGGAGAGAGCTTAAGAGAGAGGGTTTACGAGAGTCTTCATCAAACTGTGTCAGGCCATGTCATCTCGAACGCAGTGAGAGATCTCCGAATGCTGGCACAAACCAAGATTCAGGAGATCTCTCACTGCGTTCGAGATGACGGCGTGCCTGTGAGTAAGGACACAGTTTAATGAACACTCTCGGTTTTTCTAACTGGTTTTTATCTGCTTATAAATTGCCTCACTAATCGCAAAAACCTGCTGCAATTCCTTTTCACAGGACGGTTCATAATCTTCCAAAAGCCCCAGATGTAAAACCTGATGGTATTTTTGATAGGCTTCTTTCAAGCAGTTAAATTGTTCCTTACTCAGGATATCGTCTTTTGCCAATTGCCGTAAAAGACTTAAGGTATGCGTATATCGGCTGTAATTTTTTCTGGCATGAATCAGAATCAGGCATTGAACCAGAAATTCCAAATCGACCAATCCACCCGGCCGCTCTTTAATAGAATGTCCCAGTTGAAACTTCAGCATTTTCTCCCGCATTGACAATACTTCGTCCAGCACATCCCGGGCATTGCTCTGCTCAGCGTATATTGATACTTTCAGTTTCGAGAAAACGGCTCTCACACGCGGCCCCCCCAATAATACGCGCGATCGAATCAGAGCCTGGTGTTCCCAGGTCCAGGCTTCCGTTTGCTGGTAGGTTACGAAGGAAGACAAACTGCTTACCAATAAACCCGATGACCCTGATGGGCGTAAACGTGTATCGACCTGGTATAAAATACCAGATTGAAAACGAGTGGTTAGCATGTGTAAAATCTTTTGCGTCAGGCGGGTAATCAAAGAACTATGTTCAGCATCTGATGTGTAAATGAATACTAAATCCAAATCTGAATTATAATTCATTTCACGGCTTCCCAGTTTACCATAAGCCAGAACCGCAAATCCTTGAAATACGGCATCCATAACAGGATATCTTGAAGCCAGCTGCCTGGAAGCGATCTCAACAACCCGAACAACAATAGCTTCCGCTAAATCAGCAAGGAAACGTCCGGCGCGTATTGCATTTAATCGGCCATGAAGTTCGGCTCTTGCAGCCAATAGCCAATGGCTTAGTTTGAATTGTCTTAAATACTCCTCCTCGTCCTCCTGGTCTTTGCAGTGAGCCATTTTCTTTTCAAGCTGCTGCTTCAATTGCAGACGTGAAGGAGGGAGCCAATTGGGCATAGGCTCAAGTAAGGTTTCAAGCAGGAAAGGATGCGCTACCAGCAACTGCGAAATAAAGGGACTGCGGGAAAACCAGTATAACAGTTCGTTCAATGTCTGAGGATTCTCGGTCAGTAATGCAAGATAAGCGCTTCGCCCGACTACGTTCTCCAAAAGCTGCATGACCCGGAGTAAAACAGCTTCTGTATTTTTGACCTGTGTCAGCTCTTTCAGTAAAAGCGGCATGAATCGGTCCAGTATCATGCGTGCTGCCTGGCTAAGACGAAGACAACGAGGAGAATGTCTGAATGAATGTATCAGCTGATAACAACGCTTTGCATGCTGGTAATTGATGCTGGCCAGTAAGTTAGTTGCCATTTCCGACTCGATGTGTCCCTGCCATACACTGGCCAATTGATGTTCCAAAAGTCTCGAATTATCCTCAAGTTGTCCGCTGCTTTTTTTATAAGCCAGCATCGAACTGAATAAATTGCTGACTATTCGCTGATATTGTTTCAGCTTAAAATAAACTGACTGCCAGTCAGCATAATTCATTGCCTGACTAATCTGGAATTGTCGAACTTCATCTTCGGGTAATACATGGGTTTGCTGATCATTAAGTGACTGTAACGCATTCTCGAGTTTCCGATAAAATAAATAGGCTTCTTGTAAAACCTGAGCGCGTGTCAGCAATTTTTCTTGCTTTATAGTAGCCAGGGCTTCCAATAAACTGGTTTTTTGTAATTGAGGTAATCGACCGCCCCTGATTAATTGTATATTCTGAACAATAAACTCAATTTCCCGAATTCCCCCTGATCCGCGTTTAATATCATTCAGGCGAGGATTAAGCTGAACTTCTCTGATAATCATGGACTTCATACTGCGAAGTGATTCGATTACGCTGAAATCAACATAACGGCGATAGACAAAAGGTGTAATCAGTTGATAGAACCAGTGATCGGCAGAAACTGTCAGATCCAGCGGCCTTGCCTTGACCATTGCGTACCGCTCCCAATCTCTCCCCTGCTCCTGATAATAATTCTCTATAGTGGCCAGATTAATCACTAAAGCACCGCTGTCTCCATTCGGTCTTAATCGCAGGTCGACACGAAATACGAAGCCTTCAGCAGTGATCTGCTGCAATAACTGTATAAAACGCTGGACTACTTTAATATAGAACTGTTGATTGCTGATGGATTCCTCACCATCGGTCCATCCATCTTTGGAATATGCAAGAATGAGATCGATATCCGAAGAATAATTTAACTCTCTTCCACCCAGTTTTCCCATTGCCAATACATACAGTCGGGCTGGGTCACCGCCTTCTTCGAGGGGAATACCATGTCTTTGGCTGACATCCTGCTCACAATAGCTCAATGCGCTGCGGATGGCTTCATCGGCAAAATCAGACCAGGAGCGCATTGTTTCTGCGGTGTCAGCCAGGCCCGATGCCTCCCTCAATAGTAATCTCAGGAAACTGTAATGCCGATATTGTCGAATTTCTTTGGCAAAGGAAGTAAAGGGTGAATTCGGTATAGTCTGGAATCGCTCCCGGTACTCTTTGGCAAAAACCGGAGCCAGGCAATCATCTTCTGTTACTAATCTTGAAAAAATCTCAATATGACGCAGAGCATAATCACTGCTTAGCAAAACCTTTTGTATCCCCTTTCGCAAATGCGGGGCGGCATGGCTAAAATGCTTATCCAAAAGCTGGGATCGTGAGTCAATAAACACCTCTATATCTGTCATTTATAAAGTTCCTGAATAACATTTATCATAAGCAATGGTTTATTAACAATAAAAAGGTACTATATATTAATTAAATAACTATAAATTGGTAGGACCATGAAACTTATCCGCTATTTTTTATTAGGCCTGCTCTCATTTTCAACTGCTGGCTTTGCACAGGGAGAGCCTCTGCTCATCGCGGTGGATAATTTTTCTCCTCCCTTTGTGATGCGGGCAGGAAATAATGTATTTCACGGATTTGATGTGGAAATGATGGAGCATCTTTGTAAAATTATGAACAGGACCTGCCAGTACAAACCAGTCCATTTCCACTCCCTCTTGGAAGAGGTTGAAAATAAAACGAGTGAAGTGGCGCTCGGTGCCATTACCATAACGCCTGACCGTGCGACACGCGTCAATTTTACCGCTCCTTATATGTTAAGTCAGTTTCGATTCATGGGAAAACAAGCCTTAAGCCTGCAACACTTTAGTCTCGACCTTCTCTCTAATAAAAAAATTGGCGTTGAAGAAGGCACTTTGTTTCCGCAACTTATCCAAACCCTGGGTATCAAAAATCCACAAATAGAACTCTATGACACAGAGGACAACATTTTAGTTGCTCTACAGAATGGAGATATTGATCTGGCCTTGCTGGATAATGCAACTGCCATTTACTGGGCCAATCATTCTTCAGGTGTACTGGCTGTACTGGGGGAAAAAGAGACTTATGGTTTTGGGTATGGCATTGCCGTGAATAAAGATAATCTTGAATTACTGCAACAGTTAAACAACGCGATCAGCCAATATCACGCCAGTGATATTTTTAAGCAAGATTACGACAGGTATTTCGGAGATTTTAAGCCTTAATAACTTGAACCGGGGGAATAATGAATCATTTAACTCCTTTAAGCTCAGCAAAAGTATTGCACCCGCTGATTGGGCCGGACAGGTATTTTCCGAATAATTCAATTTACCCGTTATTGATTTATAAGAACGTATTTGATTTGGACGGACAATCAGTCGAGAATGTTCAGCAATTTCTGAAAGAAAACCAATGGATCAACTCCTGGCTGGATGTTGTTTATGATTATCAGCATTATCATAGCAATACTCATGAGACCCTGGTAATTTATTCGGGCCATTGCCAAGTACAATTTGGCGGCGATAATGGGATTATTTATGAAGTGAGCCGTGGCGATGTCGTTATAATTCCTGCAGGGGTTGCTCATAAAAACACAGGCAGCTCGGACGATTTTAAATGCATAGGCTCCTATCCCTTCGAGCGGGATTACGATGTTTGCTACGGACTTTTGGAAGAACATCCAAGGGTCGATGAAAACATCGCAGGAACAGGCCTGCCAGCCTGCGATCCGGTCTTTGGAACAAAGGGCGGGTTATTTGATTATTGGAAATCCTGAGATCTGGCTTATTTTCCCAGGGCCATACCAGGTCCCTTGAGTAACCTGTCGTCTTTGCGAACGAAGTGAAGCAATTCAGATCGAACTTGAAGAAAGTTAGGAAATGGATTGCTTCGCAGACGCTCGCAAAGACAGTTTGTACATCGATCCTCATTTTAGTAACCACACTACCTGTCGCGAGCTCCAAATCCTAGCTTGCTTCAAGACTCTATATCCAATAGATTACTGATAATGGACTGAATCTTATTCAAGGAGTGATTTTTTGCTTTCAAGGATAAACAAGTTTCAGCTTCATTTGACAACACATTGATTTTACTTCGGATGGTTTCATACAAATGAAGCTCTATATGTCTAACAGCTTCCAGATTGCTATCAATATTCTCTAAAAGACTGTGATATTTCCTTTTTCTTGCAGAGAACAGGCGCTGCTCGAGCCGGTCCATTAATTCTTTTAAATCCCTTTCACTCGCGCTGCAAGTGATTCGCATAAATGGACAGTCTTTTTCCAGCCCATAATAGGACAAAGGAGCTATCATTATTTTGTCTTCAAACAACAAATAATAGGCAAGTTCCTCACCGCTGTTGACTTTTCCTGTTCTTTGCAGTGCACGAGCCGCCTGTGCTGGAAGGTCTAAACCGAATAAATCAGAAAAATCACCCAGGGCATAAAAAGTTGCCTCAACCTGATAATCAGGATCGGGCATCTCAGCGCCCATTTCTTTTAATCGCATTAAAACATAGTCCACTTTCTTTTTGTAAAACAAAACCAGGTCCTCTCTTTCCTTTTCATCAAAATGAGCCATAGTTTCAGCATATGCCAATTGGGCAGAGCGAGGCGCGTGCAAGAAATAGTTAATATTTTTGTTCAACATTTCATTCATCACGAATTCGTCAAATACCAGAATCACCGCCATACGTTCGCCCGCCGCGGATAAGGCTTTTGTTGCTGAGCGCATGATCATAATGCGTTTTTTCAAGTCCGGAGCGATTTTTAAAAAGGAAGGGATTTTAACAAAGCTCATTTCTGTATAAGCTTCATCAAAAATAATAAATAAGTCAGGATAACGGCGAAGTACCTCTGCGATTTTGGCAAGCTCTTCCTCGGGAATCATTGTTCCCAGTGGGTTCGACGGATTACAGAATAATACGGCTTTGGGCCAGCCATGATCATCCTCAGCAAGGAAAAGCGCCTCCTGAATAGAGTCTTCCAAAGCCTGAGCGTTAATATGATAGCCTTTTTCTTTCATCACATGGATGGGATGCAAACGATGCAGCTCGTTGCTGGCATACGCTGAATAATGCGGAAAAGGCGTAATAATGCGATAACCTGGATATTCTTCATAATGCGTATTCAATGTTTCAAACATAATACGCAAAGCGCCAATACCCCCCACTGTAAACAGGACATTATCCGGGCTGATATCGGCTTCATACCAGGCAGACATAGTCTGCGCCATTAATTCACGAGGTCCTTTGTCCCCTCTGGGATCTCCATAATCAATCGCATGCTCGCCGTCAGTGTTATCGATATCAAGGCGTTCATTTTCGGCCAGATTTTCAAGCTTTTGCCAATATCCCAGAAAAGAACGAATAGTCTGTACATTGATGGGATAGGTCGGTTTCCCTACGCCTGCGAAAATAACTCTACTCTGTTGCTCTTCTTCTGCCAGTGTATTTGCCCATAGAGCCAGCAGCATGACTCTGTCAATTTTATTCGCGTGTAATCCATTTGGGGTAAGCATAACTGCATCCATTCATTATTTTGATTAAATCATAGCCCACTTTTGTGGAATTGTTTCAATATCTTATCGAGATTCCATTTGAATCTGGAAATGAAAGCAGCCATGGTTAGTGGAAAGTCTCATTCTGCCAAACCTAAGCGTTCCGCCTATCCTTCATTTATTAATGTATTGAATAAAATCAGAGTTCATTACAAAAATATTTTAAGCAATTTTGCAGGCTATTAAATTTTAGTCCCATTAAGGTTTGCGGACAAATTTCTGCCGGACTGCAGCGCTACGCACTTCAGCAGCTTTTATTTTTGGATCCGTTGCAGGACCTGTGACTGCTCCCACATTGGCACGTGCGGTCAGCGCTGCGTCCATAGCTTTACCCTTGAGATCATTGAGTACATCGATTCTATCTCTGATAGAGGACATTCCTCCGCCAGAGAGTTCTTCTAAATGGCTATCATTGAGATATTGTTTTTTCTTAGGCTGATGCTTGGGATGTTTAGTACGTTTTCTCATGGCACTTCTCATAAAACAACGAAGATTGTTAAATTATAGTAGAAGTTCACCAGAATTGTTCGATATTTAATCACTTATAGGGCGGCAATCCCGAAGCCTGGAAATGGGATTGCCTTAAGTCATTCACAATGGTTTAGTGAATTGTTTCGCCCTTCGTAAGGCAGTGGCTAATCACTTGTCGAGTGACGAAGTCACCCTGATTTGCACCATAGACTGATTTGAAATACTCGGCCAGTGTTCGCACCCAGCCAGAAATACGAAAATTCATTCGTTTTTCTTCTTTATCGACCACCAGTTCAAACAATCCAAGCGCCTCGCTTTTATTTTTATTGGCATATTCTTCCATGATCACTTGTGCTGTGTACATGTCTTTATCTCTGGTCGGCCAGTTTTTATTCATAATCACCCCTTTACTTCGATAGTATGGCAACTCTTAACGCAGCTTACTCCATGGTTAATTCCCATAGCAAGTTCAGCGGCTAGAGATATAGAATGCCATACTTTTTGTACAAAATCAATACAAACTTATCTTGTTTTTTACTGCTCAGATGCTTGTAGGGGTATCCCCTGCTGCTCTTGCCATAAAGTCACGAATAATACCATCACAATTGGCCCTACAAACAAACCAAGCAATCCTAACGTTTCAACTCCGCCCAATATTCCGAAAAGCACCGCTAAGAAAGGAAGCTCAATTGCACCGCCAATCAGCACTGGCTTGATAAAATGATCGGCAATAAACATCACCACGGTGCCCCATACTACTACCACAATGGCTGCCGCCAGGCTGCCGCTTGAAATCAATATTAATGCGACAAAGGTAAAAACGATGGGCACAATAAATGGGATCATCGCAGCAAAAGCAGTGATAAAACCAACCAGAGTTGGCGCTGGTACTCCGACGATGACATAACACAAACCCATTAAGATACCCACTCCAAGCCCAACCAGAATGGTACCGTTTACGGTGCCGCGAAGAGCCGATGGCAGACGGTCTGCATAGCGAAACCAGCGTTTCCCAAGGCAAATCTCTCCTACACGATTAATTTCCTGAAATAATTTATCTCCATCACGATAGAAGAAAAATAAGGTTAGAATGGTAAACCCAAGTTGAAAACCACGGTGGGCCAGATTAACCCCTACTTGCTTAATGTAATAACTCGCCGGCGTCAGTGAAATATGCAGGTTCGATAGAAAATTTCTGAGATTACCAGGCTGGCCAATATTATTTTGCCAGTAGTTTGTTAAATCTTTACCAAGCACTGGAATTTGCTGAATAATTCCTGGCGCATCTCCGCCCTCTTTATTAATTAATTGCAGATAATTAATAAAAACCTGCAGTTCCTTTACCAGTAAGGTGACCAGCCAGCTTAAAGGCAGTAGAAAAATCAAAGCCAGAATCGCTGTAAATAACAATGCGGCCCAATTACGGTGCCTGCCAAAAAACTGCTTCCAGCGCTTGTATAGCGGGTAGGTCGCAATTGCAATAATCGCTGCCCAGATCATGGAAGGAATAAATCGATGAACAATGAAAAGTGCGAGTAATACGATGCCGACAGTCAGGGCAATATTAATTAGTTCTTTATGGCTCTCATTCATCAGGAGAAACTCCAGATTAATAATTGTAAAATTATCCAGGCAGGAACAGCTGCAAGCACATCGTCAAACATAATTCCAAACCCGCCTTTAATTTTTTCATCAGCAATCGTAATAGGCCAGGGCTTCCAGATATCGAAAAGCCGAAATAGTAAAAATCCGATAATCATCCACGTCAGCCTGGGAGGCACTAAGGCCATTGTTAATAGAAGCCCGACGACCTCATCCCAGACAATTCCAGAATAATCATGTTCGCCAAGATCAGCGGATACTCGATCGCTGACATACACGCCAAGAATAAAAAACAGCAGAGTTATTAATAAATAGAGAGGCAGGGAGAGTGAGGACATCAGTAAGTAAATGGGAAAGGCGGCAAGCGTTCCCCAAGTGCCAGGTGCAACAGGAGCCAATCCGGCTCCAAAACCAAAGGCAATAAAATAAGCAGGATCCTGCCAGACTTTACTAGATAGGTTCATTGAATTCAACCTTTAAAAATGAGCAAACCCTTTGGGTATTAAAGGAGAAACTCTGCCTGTTTCTTGTAAAGATCGCAAGCCTTTTTCTTCTTCGATTACCCCTATTGGGTAGCAGGTCATTCCACTACGAGTTATTTCTTCAAAAAAAGTCTGCTGATGAATCTCGGGAATGGTAAAGCATAATTCATAATCATCACCGCCAGCAATGGCAAATTCTGTCGCATTCTGACGGTACTTACTGACTAAGGGATGAACAGGAACTTTTGACCAGGCGATGCAGGCACCTACGCCGCTTTGCTCACAGATGTGATTAAGATCTGCTGACAAGCCATCTGAAATATCAATGCATGCACTGGCCCACTGCTGTAAATAGCCAGTTAAATCAATACGTGGTACAGGATGAAGAAGCTTGTCCATGAGTATAGCTTTATCTTCAGCTAGAATAGTATCGTCCTGTAAATAGGCCACCGCTAAAGCCGCTGCACCAAGCTCTCCGCTAACCCAAACGGTATCGCCAGGCTTTGCATTACAACGTCTGACCGCCTTTCCTTTGGGAATAAGTCCATGAATAGTCAGGCTCAGGCTAAGGGGGCCTCTCGTTGTATCTCCCCCTACTAATGCGATGTTATAACGTTTCAATGCAGCCTTAAGGCCTAGAGAAAAACGGCCAAGCCAGTTTTCGCAGGCAGTCGGCATGGTAAGCGCTAAACTCATCCAGCAAGGTGCGGCAGCCATTGCCGCCATATCACTGACATTCACCATAACCGCCTTCCAGGCGATATCATAAGGATCCCATGCACTTAGGAAATGCACTTCAGCAACCAGTGTATCAGTGCTTACTACTAAATGCCTGTCTGGAGGAACCTCCAGGCAGGCTGCATCATCACCGATTCCAAAAACCACATCAGAGCGTTCGATTGCTCCTGATTTGAAAAAGGTATCGATAAGGGAGAACTCATTTAGGCTCAAGACTAACTTCCAGTGAACGAACTTTTCTTGAAAGATTATTGAGAACACCATTCACATAACGATGGCCATCCTGTGAGCCAAATTCGCGGGCCAGACTAACCGCTTCATCCAGAACTACTTTGTAAGGTATTTCCAGACAATACACGAGTTCATAGGCACCTATTCTTAATACAGTATGCTCGATTGGATTTAATTCCTGAAGCGATCGGTCCTGAAGAAACAATTCAAAACCGCTTTCCAGTTCCTGCAAATGCTTTGGAACACCGTAAAGCAAATTACAAAAATAGTCGGCATCGACTTTATCCATGTTATTAGCTACTCTGAACTGTGCTTCTATTTCGTGTAAGTCATGGCCAGACATTAACCATTGGTACAGCGCTTGTAATGCTAATCGCCGCGCTCGTCTTTTTCCTCGTATTGCTTCTTTTTCCACTATTACCTCAGGACGTTTTGTCGTTTTTCATTTGATCAATAGTTTGTCTGAAATCACTCACATCCTTAAATCGTTTATATACAGACGCAAACCTTACATAAGCTACATGATCCAATTTAAGTAATTGTTCCATAACCAGCTCACCTACCTGACGAGATTGTATTTCTCGCTCGCCACTACGTCGAATGTCCTGCGTAATGGCAACTATCGCTTCCTCCAGCAAATCCGTGCTAACCGGTCTCTTTTCAAGAGCCTTTTTCATTCCAAGACGTAAATTTTCCAGATTAAAAGGAACTCTTGCCCCGTCACGCTTGATGATATCCGGCATAATTAATTCCGCAGTTTCAAAGGTTGTAAACCGCTCGTTACATATGACGCACTGACGCCGCCTGCGTACCTGAGCTCCTTCGGCAACCAGGCGGGAATCGATGACTTTGGTTTCTTCTGCATGACAAAAGGGACAATACATGATTAACGATATACCGGAAATTCACGACACAATTGCAGTACTTGCGATCTTATGCGATCGATCACACTATCGTCGCCCATATGATCCAATACATCGCAAATCCATCCAGTCAGCAATTCTATCTCTTTTTCCTTAAATCCACGAGTAGTGACTGCCGGCGTACCAAGACGTAAGCCGCTGGTTACAAAAGGTGAACGGGGGTCATTAGGTACGGTATTTTTATTTACAGTAATATTCGCCCGTCCCAAAGCGGCATCCGCATCTTTACCCGTGTATTCCCTGCCAATTAGATTGACCAGCAGTAAATGGTTTTTAGTGCTGCCGGAAACAATGGGGTAGCCCCTTTCGATGAGGGTTTGAGCCATGGTCTTTGCATTAGTCAGCACTTGCTGCTGATACACTTTAAATTCCGGCTGCAAAGCTTCAGCGAAGGCAACCGCTTTTGCAGCGATAACATGCATTAACGGCCCGCCCTGATTCCCAGGGAAAACAGATGAATTCAATTTCTTTTCAATAACTTCATTAGCACGCGCAAGAATCATCCCGCCACGGGGGCCACGCAGGGTTTTATGTGTTGTTGTCGTTACCACATCTGCATAAGGAACAGGAGATGGGTATAATCCAGTGACAATCAAGCCGGCGACATGCGCCACATCCGCCATCAGATAAGCACCTACTGAATCAGCAATCGCACGAAATCTTGCCCAATCCAGTTCCTGAGAATAGGCTGAAAATCCTGCAATAATCATTTTTGGCTGATGCAGTCTGGCCTTTTCTTCCACTTCATCATAATTGATTAGACCGCTGTGCGGGTCAACACCATACTCATGAGAATTATAAATTTTTCCGGAAAAATTTACCTTTGAACCATGCGTCAAATGCCCACCATGCGGAAGCGCCATGCCAAGTACCGAATCACCTGGTGACAGTAAAGCCATCATCGCCGCTGCATTTGCCTGAGAACCTGAGTGCGGCTGAACATTGACATAATCGGCGGCGAATAACTGCTTTGCACGCTCAATGGCCAGGTTTTCAGCGATATCCACGTATTCACAACCACCGTAATATCGCTTACCAGGATATCCTTCGGCATACTTATTGGTTAAGACACTGCCTTGCGCAGCCAGCACACGCGGACTGGCATAATTTTCAGACGCGATGAGTTCAATATGCTCTTCCTGACGTTTATTTTCAGCCTCAATGGCTTGCCAGAGTTGTTCATCAAACCCGGCTATCGTGTACTGGCTATCAAACATAACTTTCCTTACTTGCTTACGATTGAATAATTGTAGTTTAACGAGTGTTTAACAGCAAAAATATTATCTGCAAAAGCCCTGACTTAGATGAATCCTCTCTCCCTCAGGGAGAGAGTCAGAGAGAGGGGTTTAAAATCACCCCTACCTTTATTTCACAATCAAATCATTTCGCACGCGTCTTACATCTGGAATACTTCTTACTATTAGCGCCGCTCTGTTTTTGATGATCGGGCTGTTGACAAAGCCACTCAGCTGGACTTCATCCTTAAAGGTTTTAACCTGAATGGAAAGGCTCTCTGGCCCCAGCTCATCAACAAGCTTTGCCTTTGCTCTGGCAGTGATTGAAGTACTGTCCAGATATTGTCCGGTACTTTCACGAGTGGGAGTAGCGGAACAGGCAAGCAAAGCAAATGCAGCGAACGCAATCAACAGGCTTTTAGTAAATGACAACATTTCACAAAACTCCTTCATAGAAAATTCAGGAGGGCAAGAGTATCATATCCTGACCTTATAGTCATGATCTCTGTTTAAGCTCCCTTTCTGGTTAAAATTTGAAATTATTTGAATAAAGTGGTTGATTATGCATCTATCGATAGGTAGAATAAGCGTTATGAATATTACGACGATGCAAGAAAAAATTCTGAATACCGCTGAAACATTGATCCAGAAAATGGGTTACAACGCTTTTAGCTATAAAGATATTGCGCAGGTAGTAGGGATTAAAACCTCAAGTATACATTATTACTATCCCGCAAAAGAGGACCTGGCTATTGCTGTAATTGACTGGCAACTGCACCGACTGTCGTTGTATTTAAACGAATTGGAATTAAACTCCACTTTGAGCTTACAACAAAAGTTAATCAGCCTGGTCGATAAACTAATGCTTTTGACAGTTCATGATGAAATGAAAATGTGCTTGGGGGGCATGCTGGCATCGGATGTGATTTCATTACCGGAAAGGCTTCGAATCAAAGTTCGTTCATTTTTTAATATTTTAGAGAAATGGCTGACTCATGTGATCAGTGAGGGATCCTCTGATAAAGAACAATGGGACGCTTTACAATCCAGGGAACTTTCAAGAAATTTGCTGGTTCAATTGGAAGGCGGGTTGCTACTGTCCAGATTATACGAGGATATATCTTATGTGGAACCTGTGAAATCGTTTATAAAGAGAGTATTTTAATTTTTTTATCGAATTTATCTATCTACTGATAGATGCATTGGAGGTGAACATGAAGAAAAAATGGTTAAGTTTATGCGCCCTTACCTGCGGTTTAATAACTTCTGCTTATGCGAGTATGACAATGAAAGCAATTAATGAAAAAACTATTAAGGACACTACCTATATCCCTATGATCAGCAATCAAGGTGTTGAGGAAAGATTTGAACAATTTTTGCGAAAAGGCGCCCAGATGGTTAACAAAACCGAGCCCAATACGGCACTTTGGTTTGCTTTAAAACAAGATAATCACTTTGCTATCTTTGATGTTTTTTTCAATAAGCAAGGAAGAGAGGAGCATTTTGCAGGCCTTGTCGCCAATGCCCTGAAGGAGAATTCCTCGCAATTAGTATCAGGTGGATGGGAGCAAGGCGTATTAGCAAATATTAATAATTATGATCTTATCGCCTCCAGTCACTTTGATAAGGACAAGGTCTTAACAGCAAAGGAAGCATCTTATATTTATTTCAAGGCAAAATCGGGTAAAAGTCATGAGTTGGAGAGCTTCCTGAAAGAAGGAGCCAAACTTATAAATACAACAGAACCAGGAACGCATTTTTGGCTCGCCTTAAAAACCGATAACAACACCTATGCCATTTTCGATGCCTTTAAGGATAAGAATGCTCAAAAAGCACATTTTTCTGGTGAGGTGGCTGCTGCGCTGCAAAAAAATGCGGATGATCTGATTGACGGAGGATGGGAGCAAGGAGTTCTTGCTCATGTTTCTAATTTTCAGATTATAGCGGTGGCTTAACTATAAGTACATTGATGATGGAGCATAACTAGAAGCTATCGTCTTTGCGAACGAAGTGAAGCAATCCAGATCGAATCCTGAACAAAGTTAAGAGCTGGATTGCTTCGCTGACGCTCGCAAAGACAGTTTTTGTGCACTTCAGTCTTAGCAGTTCCCTGCTTGTGTTTTATTAGCAGGGACGAATTAAGAAAACTTAACCGTGACCGTGTGATTTACTACCAGGAGCACTTAGATGCCCGTGGTTATTCGCGGCATATTTTTTGTGATGACGTGTATCAGGTGCCGGCTCTCGAGCCACATGAGTCGGGCGGTGTCCATGATAACTACGTTCCAAAGGCTTTTTTCGTACCGGTGTAACAGTATGTCCATGTGTGTTAACTGCAGCTACATAATGCCGAGCCATAATCTGAACCTGAGCAGAAGGCAGAGGATGTGAATGGTTCTCAACAATAACAGCAGTAGAATTTCCAATTGCCGGCAGCAGCGCTAATATTCCAAAAAAACGTTTCATATTAACTCCAGACCATTAATTTGCAGGGAAATGGCACGAGGATTCTCGTGCCATTGGATGTAAACTATTTAGATTCTAATTTGAATTTTGGTTGCTTATTCAGATAGGGAACAATGCGGACTGTGCTGTTAACCCGGGTATATCCAGAGTAAATGTGATAACCACTGAAAGTCACAACATCCAGATACATTGTCTTATGGCAGTAGCCATAGTAGAACAAATCAATGTAGTGTGGGCTTTCAAAAGTGTAAACATCAAAAGGAGTCAGCGTAGTACCATCATCAAAAGTGCCATAAACAGTTACGTTATCGAAACTGCTGTTAATAATTTCAATTTCACAATAACCAGGAAGCATAGCTCCTTTTTGAGTGCTAGCTTGAGCTTGAACAGCGTCAGCTTTTGGATAAACATGGTGGTTTTCCGCGTAGGAAGAACCTAACAAACCGAAACAGCTAACAAACAACAAGGCTTTTAATTTCATAACTAGTCCAAGTGATAAATGGAAATCGAATGTTAACAAAGTGTTGTATTTAGTCAACAGGTTTTTTTTGTGTCCATAGTTTTACCTCTTTTTTGATTGAATTTAATAATAATTTTCTTCTCTGGAACTAGCGCTTAATTATGATATATTACTCAGCCATTCATACTCTTGAAACAAACAGTTCTCATAGGAAGCAGCATGAAAAAACGCATGGCAATTATGATTTCCGCTTTAATAGTTGTTTTTGGTGGATTAATTGCTTTTAACTTATTCAAAAGCATTATGATGAAGCGTTTTTTTGCAAGCTATGAAGCGCCCGCAGTGACCGTATCCAGTGTAACAGCGATTCAAAAAAGCTGGGAACCTCACCTGCCCGCAGTCGGTAATTTTGTTGCGATCAATGGGGTCGATGTGAATTCCCAAGCTGCAGGAAACGTGGTCAAAATTCATTTTGAATCAGGTCAATACGTTGAAAAAGATCAGCTATTAATTGATATTGATGACACTGTGGATCAGGCTACATTAAAGTTTAATCAGGCACAGCTTGCTCTCAGGGATATCAGTTATAAAAGACAGGCTGACCTTTTCAAGCGTGGAGCTACCCCAATATCCAACGTGGATGAAGCGAAGGCCAGTCTGGAACAGGCACAGGCAAATGTTGAAAAAACACAGGCAGAAATCTATCAGAAGCACATACGCTCTCCCTTCTCAGGTCAGTTAGGAATTCGACAGGTTAATCTGGGACAGTATGTAAGTCCCGGACAGACAGCAATCGTTAGCCTGCAATCCCTGGATCCTTTATATCTTGAATTTTATTTACCTGAGCAGCTTCTGAAAAAACTGCATCTCAATCAACAAATTCATTTCACTATTGAATCCTATCCCAACATGGTTTTTGAAGGAAAAATCACCGCATTAAACTCCAAAGTCGATACAAATACACACAATATTCTTGTGCAGGCGACGTTGCCTAACTGCCCTCTGGAAGCACTGAAAGCACCCGAGCAATCTACGCTGGTTAAAGCAGCAAAGCAGGAAGGCAGCTCAAAAATAACGGTGTCCTGTAACAGTGAGCTTAATGCGAAGAATCACGTAAGCCAATTCGCGTTTATTCCCGGAATGTTCAGCGCCATTTCGGTCGAACAACCAGCTATTCCGAATGTGGTTGTTCTGCCATCCACAGCCATTTCCTACAGTCTATATGGCAACTCGGTTTTTATCATTGAGAAAGATAAAGAAGGAAAGAAAGATCAGGACGGCAATGATCTGTTATATGTCAAACGGGTTTTTGTCAGTACTGGCGAACAGGAAGGCAATTTAACCGTCATTACTAAAGGTGTTGAGGCAGGACAGCAGGTTGTCAGCTCCGGAGAATTGAAACTACAGAATGGAACACGAGTGATAATCAACAATAGTATCCCCATGAACACCGTGAATAATCCCGACAGCTTAGGGCAGTAGAGGATATGCCGGACTGTTGTCCGGCATTGTACATTACAGGATTTTTTTATGAATTTTACTGATCTGTTTATCAAGCGGCCCGTGCTGGCTACTGTGGTGAGTTTATTGATTTTTCTATTCGGGCTGAACTCGATTAGCACCATGCAAATTCGCCAATATCCGCGGATGGATAATACCATCATTACAGTCACTACAGCCTATCCCGGGGCTGATGCTAATCTGATTGCCGGATTTATAACCACTCCACTTGAGGCAGCTGTAGCCAGCGCGGAAGGGATTGATTATATGACATCGACCAGTACTCAGGGTTTGAGCACAATCACTCTCAATATTAAACTGAACTTTAATCCGCAGGTCGCTTTTACTGATGTGATGAGTAAAGTCCAGCAAACCTTAAATCAGCTGCCTCCGGAATCGCAGCAGCCAGTAATCATAAAAAGCTCCGATACCTCTACTCCCCTGATGTATATTAGTCTCGACAGCGATTCGATGACGCCGCAGCAAATTACTGATTACGCGGTTCGTGTGGTTCAACCGCAGTTACAGACAGTAGACGGAGTGGCGCAGGCTCAGATTCTCGGTGGAGCTACTTATTCAATGCGTATCTTTCTCGATCCGATAAAAATGGCCGCTTTGAATGTCTCCCCATCCGAGGTATCCAGCGTACTCGCCAAGAATAACTTTCTTACAGCGGCTGGCAGCACTAAAGGAGAATACGTCGCAGTCAATATGACCGCGAAAACGGATTTGAATGATGCCCAGGAATTCGGTCGATTGATTATTCGCAGCGATAAAAACTCGATTATTCGACTGAAGGACGTGGGTAATGTGATTCTAGGCTCACAGGACTACAATACCACAGTCACTTTTAACGGTAAAAAAGCGGTTTTTCTGGCGATTACACCGACGCCCACCGCAAATCCCCTAACGGTCATTAAAGATGCTCGCAAACTGTTTCCAGGAATCGTGCGGGACTTCCCTCCCTCTTTGACCGGAACAATTGTTTATGACGCCACCGATTTTATCCGCGCATCGATCAAAGAAGTAATATTAACCATTGCGGAAGCAGCTCTCATTGTCGTGGTAGTGATTTTCCTGTTCCTTGGTTCCCTGCGATCCGTGATCATTCCGGTAATCACTATTCCGCTGTCACTGGTCGGTGTTTGTACGCTGATGCTCTTCCTTGGGTATTCAGTTAACCTTTTAACCTTGCTTGCCTTTGTACTCGCGATTGGTCTGGTTGTGGATGACGCCATTGTGGTTGTGGAAAATGTTCACCGCCATATTGAAGAAGGCTTAAGTCCCTTCCAGGCGGCATTAACAGGTGCTCGTGAAATCGCCGTCCCCGTCATCGCGATGACGATTACCCTGGCTGCCGTCTATGCACCCATTGGTTTTATGGGGGGATTAACAGGCGCTCTTTTCAAAGAGTTTGCGTTTACACTCGCCTGTGCGGTAATTATTTCAGGGATTATTGCGCTGACACTGACACCTATGATGTGTTCCAGGTTACTCACTGCGGAGATGAGCAGCGGCCGTTTTGTCCAATTCCTTGATAAGCGTTTTCATAATTTAAAAATACGCTATCAGCGTATGCTGCACAGTTTGCTGGACACACGAGCCATTATGCTGGTGTTTGCAGCCGTCGTTTTGCTAATGCTTCCTTATTTATATAACAGCATCCCCACCGAGACCGCTCCTGAAGAAGATCAGGGCTTTTTTATTGTTGTACCCACCGCCCCACAATATGCCACTATTAATTACATCGAAACGTTTACCAAAGCATTCGATGAAATTTATAAAACCATTCCTGAAACAGCTCATTTTTTTAATTTGAATTCGGTGTCAACGCAATCGATTTCCGGGATGGTTTTAAAACCCTGGGATGAGCGCAAACGAACTGAGTTTGAAATGAAAGAGCCCTTACAGGCCAAGCTTGATCAAGTAGCGGGTTTAAAAGCGTTTGCGGTGATTCCTCCTCCATTACCTGGTGGCGGTTCGGGAACACCAGTCCAGTTTGTGATTAAGACGACTAATGATTTCCAAACCTTATTTGAAGTATCCAATCAGCTGATTGCCAAGGCGCAGGCCAGCGGCTTATTTATCTATCTGGATAACAGCCTTAAATTTAACCAGCCTGAAATCGAGTTTGAGATTAACCGCTCAAAAGCCTCTGATCTGGGTCTGGATATGCAGGCGGTTGGCAGCAGCCTGACCAGCGCCCTCTCCGGCAATTATGTCAATTATTTCAATCTGCAGGGCCGAAGTTATGAAGTTATACCCCAGCTCGATCGTCGTTTTCGCCTGACCACAGAGCAACTTGGATGGATTTATGTAAAAACAGCTAGCGGAACAATGGTTCCCTTATCCACTGTGGTCACACCAAAGGCCAAAACGCAGCCTAATGCAGTTTCACATTTCCAGCAATTAAACTCAGCCACTATCCAGGCGGTAATGATGCCTGGAACCACTTTGGGGGAAGCCTTGAACTTTTTGGAGGCAGAGGCAAAAAATACTTTACCAAAAGGATATACTTACGACTTTGGCGGGCAGTCAAGGCAATTTATACAGGAAGGAAACGCCTTAATCTTTGCTTTTTTTATGGCGATTATTGTGATTTTTCTGGTGCTGTCTGCCCAGTATGAAAGTTTTCGCGATCCGTTAATCGTTCTTATCAGCGTACCGATGTCCATTTGCGGAGCATTGATTCCACTGAGCTTTGGAGCGGCCAGTATTAATATTTATACACAGGTTGGATTAATTACCCTGATTGGCTTAATCAGTAAACACGGGATTTTGATCGTTGACTTTGCCAACCAGCTTCAAAAGGAAAGAGGACTTGATCGTCGCCAGGCCGTAGAGGAAGCCGCAGGCATTCGATTAAGACCAATTCTTATGACCACAGCTGCAATGGTTTTCGGCGTTATTCCCTTATTAATGGCTACAGGAGCTGGAGCAGTAAGCCGCTTCGATATAGGTCTTGTTATTGCCGCAGGACTGCTGGTAGGAACTGGCTTCACCTTGTTTGTAGTACCCACAATGTATTCCTACATTGCAGAAGATCATCGCGAACAGAAAAATCCTGATGCGCTTAGTCCATAAGACTAACCGGGAGTGCTAATTAAACTGTGTCATTACTCACAGGCACGCCGTCATCTCGAACGCAGTGAGAGATCTCCAAAATCTGACAGGGCATGAGACAGTTTGATGAACACTCTCGACTATCCTGAATGCCGGGCTGTAAAGCCCGGCAATCCGGCTCAGCTCAACCCCATCAACACCAGTAATCACCTATAATATAAAGATTTTACGCTGCGAGATTAAAAAATCTTGTGCTAAAATTGCAGCTTTCATCATTACAGGCTAGACAATGGATAAGACGTATTCACCTAAAGCAATTGAACAAGCGTGTTATGACAATTGGGAATATCATAACTTTTTCAAACCGCATGGTGAAGGAAAACCATACTGCATTATGTTGCCCCCTCCAAATGTGACTGGCAGCCTGCATATGGGGCATGGTTTTCAACACACGCTAATGGATGCATTAACTCGCTACCATCGCATGCTGGGTGAGCGTACGCTTTGGCAACCCGGAACCGATCATGCCGGAATCTCGACTCAGTTGGTCGTAGAACGTCAGTTAGAAAAGAAAGGCTTAGTCCGAAAAGACATGACCCGCGATGAGTTTTTAGAGCATGTATGGGCATGGAAAGAAGAATCGGGTAACAATATCACCCGACAAATGCGACGAATTGGTTCTTCTGTTGACTGGTCCCGTGAACGATTCACAATGGATGACGGATTATCTGCTGCTGTACAAAAAGTGTTTGTACAGCTCTATGACGAAGGTCTTATTTATCGAGGAACACGCCTGGTTAACTGGGATCCCAAGCTGGGAACCGCAGTATCTGATCTCGAAGTGCTTTCTGAGGAAGAAGATGGACAGATGTGGCATATACGCTATCCCCTCTCAAACTCTGATGACAGCCTGGTGATAGCCACCACTCGTCCTGAAACCATGCTTGGTGATGTGGCGGTTGCAGTTCATCCTGAAGATGAGCGCTACAAGCATTTTATTGGAAAAATGATAAGCCTCCCCCTATGCGATCGTGAAATTCCAGTTATTGCCGATGATTATGTGGATATGGAATTCGGCAGCGGTTGTGTAAAAATTACCCCAGCTCATGACTTTAACGATCATGAAATTGGTAAACGCCATAAACTTGAATCAATTAATATCCTTACTAAAAAAGCGACCATTAATAAAAATGCTCCGGTCAAATACCAAGGTATGGATCGCTTTATTGCCCGTGAGCAGATTTTGAAAGATCTGACCGACGCCGGCTTGCTGGTTAAAGCTGAGCCGCACCGTTTGAAAGTGCCTCGCGGTGAAAAGTCAGGTGTCATTATCGAGCCTTTGCTGACTGATCAATGGTATGTGAAAACAAAACCCCTGGCTGAACCTGCTATTGAAGCGGTCAAGCGCGGGGATATCCAATTCGTTCCTGAGAACTGGAATAAAACGTATTTCCAGTGGATGGAAAATATCGAGGACTGGTGTATCAGCCGTCAATTATGGTGGGGACACCGAATTCCGGCCTGGTACGATAATCAAGGCCATGTTTATGTAGGCTACAGTGAAAACGATGTTCGTTTCAAGTATAAACTGGATGATTCTATTCCTTTAAAACAGGATGAAGACGTTCTGGATACCTGGTTCTCTTCAGCCCTGTGGCCCTTTTCGACTTTAGGTTGGCCCGAGAAAACGCCTGAATTGGAAGCATTTTACCCGACGTCTGTCCTGCTGACCGGTTTTGACATTATTTTCTTCTGGGTAGCCCGCATGATTATGATGGGGCTTAAATTCACTGGCAAAGTGCCTTTCAGGCATATCGTTATCACCGGCTTGATTCGTGACAGTGAAGGCCAGAAAATGTCGAAATCCAAGGGAAATGTGCTTGATCCTATCGATATCATTGATGGAATCGATATTGAGTCTCTGGTTGATAAACGTACAGACAGTCTCATGCTGGGTTCAGCCCGAGATAAAATTATTAAGGCAACCCGCAAGGAATTTCCTGAAGGTATACCCGCATATGGCACTGATGCCCTTCGCTTTACCTTCTGTTCGCTGGCATCCACCGGCCGGAACGTTCGCTTTGATTTGGGGCGTGTGGAAGGCTATCGGAATTTCTGTAATAAACTTTGGAATGCAGCACGTTATGTTCTTTTAAACACCGAAGAAGAACGTGCTGATTTGGGAGACGGCGCCTTCCAGTACAGCCCGGCTGATCAATGGATCATATCGAGACTTCAGCAAACAATTGCTCTATGTCATCAATACTTCAACAATTTCCGCTTTGACTTGCTGGCGAATACTCTCTACGATTTTGTCTGGCATGAATATTGTGATTGGTATCTGGAGCTCTCCAAGCCTATTCTTTATGCTGAGCAAGCATTAGGAGCAATGAAGCGCGGTACTCGCAGAACTTTACTGAATGTTCTCGATCAGATCCTTAAGCTTTTACATCCAATTATGCCTTTTATTACTGAGGAAATCTGGCAGAGAACTAATAATCTCACCAGCTTAAATGGCGAAAGCATTATGCTTTGCCCTTATCCAAAGGTTATTGAAGAATTTATCAATGAGGACCTGGAAAAAGAGGTGATATGGCTTAAAGAAGTGATCCAATCCCTGCGAACCATTCGAAGCGAAATGGCAATTTCGCCTGCCAAACTGATCCCCTTACAGGTTAAAAACGCTTCTCCAGCGGTAAGAGAGCTACTGAAAAAATATCATGCCATTCTAATTGCGCTTTGCAAGCTGACTCACGTTCATTTTATCGAAGCTAATGAACCTGTTCCACCATCCGCCTCTGCAATTGTGGGCGATGCCGAGTTTTTAATTCCAATGGCAGGTTTGATTGACAAGCAAGCGGAATTGCTGCGACTCGATAGAGAGTTGTCAAAATTGAACAAGGATATTTCACTGGCCGAAGGCAAGTTGAATAATCCGAAGTTTACTGATAAGGCACCGGCGGATATTATTGCCAAGGAAAAGGAAAAATTATCGCAGGCCCTTCTGACGAAGGAAAAGTTACTGGCGCATAAAAAAACCGTTGAGAATTTGGAGTAGCCGACATTGGATTTTCATCAAATCAAATAGATGAGATGTTATTATTCCAAAGAAGGATGGAACTCCTATTGATAAATTACCGCATGCTTGAATATGCAAAAAAAATGTCGGACGAAGCGTCCGACCTATCATTTCAGGCTAGATTCGCTTCGAGGATAATAAATGTCTCGTATAGTTTTTGGTGTTATTTTAGCGGCCATTCTTCTGACGGCCGCTTATCAATGGAATTCAAAGCATATGGCGAATAGTACTGCTCAGGAAAGCTATTTATATCCTGCTATCAAACCCTTTCATGAAGATTATCTAGTCACTGGCGGCCTGCACACACTATGGTATGCCGAGTATGGCAATCCCAATGGGAAGCCCGTTATAGTATTACACGGGGGGCCTGGTGCCGGATGCGGTGAAAATGACATGCGTTATTTCGATCCCGCTTACTGGCGTATTATTTTGCTGGATCAGCGAGGCGCTAAACGCTCAAAACCTTTTGGCGAGATGCGTGAAAATACCACCCAGGATCTAATCGCTGATCTTGAGCGTTTACGAACCCAGTTAAACATCAAGCAATGGATGGTATTTGGAGGCTCCTGGGGCAGTGCACTGGCGCTGGCTTATGGTGAAGCGCATCCTGATAAAGTAACAGGCTTTGTGTTGCGGGGGATTTTCCTCGCGCGTCAGCGGGAAAGCACTCAACTATTATATGGCATGCGCGATACTTTTCCTGAGGCCTGGCAAGAGTTTAATGATTTCATCCCCAAGGACCAACAACATAATCTGGGAAATGCCTATTACCAGCTGGTGATGGACTCTGATCCCAAGGTCGCTTTACCAGCGGCGAAAGCACTCATGAAATATGATCTGATTTGTTCATTTATCAAGCTGGGTAAAAAACAATTAGAAGCGTTTCTAAGCGATGATCAACTCGTTCTGGGGGTTGCCAGAACCTTTATTTATTATAATGAACATCATTTTTTCCTGGAAGAGAATCAGCTCCTGGATAACATCGACAAAATCAATCATCTACCCTTGATTATCGTTCACGGGCGCTATGATACGGTGACCAGGGCCCGCACAGCATTTGAATTGCATCAGGCATGGCCGAACTCGCAATTGATTTTTGCTGACAGCTCCGGTCATTCGGCGATGGAAGTTAATGTAACCAGGAAATTGATTAAAGCAACTGAGGCGATGAAAAACGAGAGCCTCATGACCAAATAACCAACCTATCGTCTTTGCGAACAAAGTGAAGCAATCCAGATCGAATCCTGAACAAAGTTAAGAGCTGGATTGCTTCGCTAAGGCTCGCAAAGACGGTTTTTGTGTACTTATCTTCATCTATTAACAACGCCAATTTGCTAACGGATGATTGGGAGAGCCTCACCCCTACAATAAAGTACAAGCTGCATTCACACAGTGGTATTCAATTTCAGCCGGCTGCATCCCACCCTGCTGCATCTGGGGTGCTGCACCAAAAAAGCCAATCACCGTATCAGCAATTGACTTCCCCTCCATAAGGCTGCGTTTAAAATCCTCGGCAGAAACAAAATAACTATCGGGCTTTTCAGCTTCAGGTTTATACCAAAAACCAGCGAAGTTTGCAGGGGCAAAAATCTTATTTATATTGGATTTTCCAGCCCAGAACCCATTGGATAAACCACATTTGCGTGGATTAATATCATGATCACGATAAATAACATCTTCAGTGACAGCCTGCTGCAGATCTTCAGGAAGATTAAACTGCAAAAGTATGGCGGGCTTGTTGAAATATTTAAACGTGTCAGTGGATGTATAAAACTCGCCACCGCCTCGATTTTGATGGATGGTTAATGCGAATCGATACAAAATCTCCTTATTCTCGCCATTGACAAGACTATCTAAGGAATAAGTATTTAATACCTCGCGTTTGCCGTCCCACAATTGTAAATCACCTTCTATTAAATCATATACTACCGTTTTCACTTTCACACTCCTTGTTAAAGCTAATACGATTAATACTTCCTATTCACTCCCAATGCACTTACCAAACTACTCTTTACTGAACTTTCCCCCGCATGTCAATTTCCCATACATCGACTACAATATCATTCTCAGTAATATAAAAATAATCATGCAGATTAATAGTAGGATCGCAATGAGGAACGATTAACTCCAGAACTTCGCCATTTTGGGGCAGCGGCGCATTTCCTGAAGAAGAAACACGACCATGCTCATCACCGAAGCCGGCCCAGTCGTATTCCAAATTCGAGTGACTGATGATGACAGGTTTACAGCGATCGACATACAAGGCTTTAGTACCCGCATCAACAGTTACATGCGAGGTTTGATTGATGCTGATAACAGTGGTGAGCAGCGTCATTGCCGGCAAAAAGCGATTGCCAGCTCCTGAGCCGATTGCACTATACTGAACATCCATGACCGTATAAGACCCCGGCTGAATCTCAGTGACCTCAGAAGCCTGGCAATCAATATCAAAAGTGCCCGTTCCCGTACCGGTCAAAATCCGACAAGGCAATCCCGCTTTTCTAAATTGACAAACCAGTTCACTAGCCATTTCCATAACGGCAAGTGACTTGTTTTTACGTTCCTCATATATTGCTATATGTTGTAAATTTCCCGCATAACATTGGATTCCCACTAAACGCAGCCAAGGCATTCGCTGGACAAACTGACCTAGTGACAAAGCATCACTGGCATTCACTCCCGTTCGTCCAATGCCGGAATTGATATCAATCAGAACTGATAACACTTTACCGCAGATTTGAGCAGCCGCATTGAGTTGCTCGATATTCTCTTTATTATCCACCACAATGCACAAATCAGAGCAAAGCTGATGGCATTCCATTAAGCGTTGAATCTTATGCCTGGTAACCACCGGCGAGGTAATCAAAATATTAGAAAGGCCTTTAGATGCCAGCACCAGGGCTTCACTCACTTTGGCTACGCAAAGACCAATAGCGCCATAGTCCATTTGCATCTGTGCCAGGGAAGACGATTTATGTGTTTTACAATGGGGTCTTAACTGAATACCCTGTTGTATGCAATGGTCGCGCATGGATAAAAGATTAAGCTCAAGCTTTTGCTTGTCAATCAGCAAACAAGGGGTATCCAGCTGAAATTTGTCCAAACCCAAGAGCTTTGATTTATCCATATTAATTACTTTTTTCAGAGTGGCAAACCCTGCGTTCAATCCATAAAGCCAACAGGATTGTCGAGATAACTCCCAGGGCGACTCCATAATTATGCCAGCCGTCTCCCACCAGTTTTAAGGCATCCGGGGAGTGCAGAAGAGAGAATGGCACCGCCAGCAATACATCGACAATGGCCGAACCTGCTACAAGTCCGCAGGCCAGAAGAATCCCGATTTGTTTACGTTCTTTCTTTTCTTCCTCATTTATTTTTCTGCGTTTTAAGGACCATTGAACCAGCATGTAAATCAGGCCGCCTAAAAACAGAGGAAATGAGGATGCAATAGGAAGGTACATCCCGATAGCTATACCAAGAATTGACAAGCGGATTATGCGATGAATTTTAAACAATTTGTCAATAATGATAATTGCCACAATGATGGCGGAACCTATTAACATCATCGCCCAGGGCAACGTATTCCTGAAAACTGCTTCGGTAATGGCAGCCATTAATGCGGCAGTCGGTGCGGGTAAGGATTGGGCAGGGTCCATTCCTTCATGGGGCATCACACCGGCAATGCCATATACATCAAATAAAAGCTGCATTACTGGAGGGATAACTAATGCGGAAACGATAACGCCTAAAAGCAGCATCACCTGCTGACGCCATGGGGTTGCGCCAACCAGCTGCCCCACTTTCAAATCCTGAGTGTTGTCATTTGCAATCGCTGCAATACCCGTCACAATGGAGCCAATAATGATGGTTATCGCTTCCGCCGCTTTAATCTGATCCTCGGTAAAAGGCAAAGGCAGCATTTTATTGATAAAGGTCAATAATACCCAGGCAGCAAATAACATTCCGGCAATCACAACAGAACTTCCGGGACTGGCAGTTACCCCTACCATTCCTGAAAAATAACCAGTCATTACCGAAAATAAAAATCCAACGATGAGAACGTATAAAACCGCTGCGAATGCCAGACCGGGAGCCGAATCCTCTGAAAACCCGACTGCTTCAGTAGGAAAAATATACTGAAAAAAGAAAAACAGGATGCCCGACATCAGCATGATCCCGATTAATAAAAACGGCAACGGAATATCCCGATCCGTTCGGGGAAAAAAACTATCCTTACGGTTCTTGGTGACAAAGGCATCAAAGGAGACAGAAATACTTTTGGCCAATGGCTTGATAAGCTTCAGGAAAGTCCATACACCGGCGAAAAGCATAGCACCAATTCCTAAATAGCGCATTTCGCTATCCCAGAGGAAAGCCGCTGCCTGCTCAACCGGATATTGATGTAGGAACTCGGGATAAAATCGACTCACAATTGGCAGAGCAATTAACCAGGATACCACCGAGCCGATAAAAATACTGATAGCCATTTCAAAGCCAACCAGATAACCTGCACCAATCATAGTGGCAGAAAATCCGGCACCAAAACCAAAAAGGGAACGTCTGGCAACAAACCAGACACTCCAACTGCTGGCAATCAGTTTAAAGCCAACCTGCAATAATTCAATTAAACCGCCAATAGCCCCGCCTAAAAAGATATCGCGGATGCCAGAGCTTCTCGAAGATTTTAACACCTCGGCAATTGCCCGGCCCTCCGGGAATTTCAAAACCGGTTCATTAACCAGTACCCGGCGTAAGGGGATTGAAAAAAGTACCCCCAAAATCCCGCCGCAGGCTGCAATCATGAAGTTGTTAATGTAATCAAAATGATGCCAGTAATGGATAATAACTAAAGCGGGAATGGTGTAAACGATACCTCCTGCAACAGCCTCACCTGCCGAAGCAGCCGTTTGTACCGCATTATTTTCGAGAATGGTCGCATTTTTGAAAAATCGTAAAATACCCATTGAAATAATAGCGGCAGGAATAGATGCGGAGGTCAGTATCCCCAGCTTCAATGCCAGATAGGCATTGGACATAGCCAGTAGTACAGTCAGTAATACCGCCAGCAAAATACTACGGAGTGTTAACTCAGCTATATAGGGCTCTTTTATTTCTTTCACAACAGACTTGGTCATGCATTACCCCAGACAGCCTTGGCAATTTCCGGTTTAATCCAGGGCTTAAGCATTGAGTAGGGAATCAGGACTTTTTGCGGTCCATAGACATAGGCTGCAACCTGATAGGTATCAAACACAATCATTACTCCAGACCTAGTGAAATACCAGCTTTTATAATTTTCAGCAGTGGGTTTCGTTCCTTCATTAATCCAGTTTTCATCTGCCTTTCCTTGCTTGACGAAATGATCATGACAGAATTTTGCGATTTGATTGAGTGCGTCACTCTCCGGTTTAAACAGTGAATCCAGACTAATCTCTTGCCCATTAAAAAAGTTGAATGTCTTAATGCTTTGGGAAGGATGAGCGGCGCCTCTCATATTGCTTGAGACATTAAATAAAAGACTCAGAATACAGGCATTGGAAAACTTGGTTTGATAATTGATGTATAATCCATTTTTACCAGGGATATCGGCAGATAAATTATCCTGTTTGTTTATCTCTAAAATGGCTTCCTTTTGCTTACTAATAAAATCCTGAACAGGTTTGTTTATTGTGTTGCTGGCATAGCCCTGAGGGTAGTTAATATCCAAAACCAGCTTTTCATCTTCCTGCTTGATGGTGACTGTTTTTACCGATGCCAGTGCGTTAGAAACGCCGCCAGTCATTAGAGTTAATAACATCAGTATTTGTACTATTTTTTTCATAACGACTCCTCTACTGCTTTAACCATTTTCCGCCAATCATTGTGCTGTGAGGAAGAGGGTAAGCAAAATAATAACACAGGGAAGCACTTTCTTTTACTGACCAGCGAACAAGGTCCGCGGCAAAACCAGCGGCAAGTATGCCAGTTTCCTGATGAATACCCAAGGCTTTTGCTGCATTTACTGTAACGGCTTTGAGTACTTCCGGAATGCTTAAGGAAAAGAAACGGCAAGCCATACTCATCATCAGCAATAAAGACGCTGTTGGTGATGAGCCTGGATTACAATCCGTTGCAATAGCAATATCCACCCCATGCTGACGCAGAAGCTCTACCGGCGGCTTCCTTTTCTCTGCAAGGAAATAATAAGCACCCGGCAACAGAACTGCGACAGTACCGTTTTCGCCTAAAGCTCTTGCACCCTCCTCCTCCAGATATTCCAGATGATCGCAGGATAAAGCCTTCATGCTCGCGGCCAGTCTGCTTGCACCCAGGTTGGAAATCTGTTCCGCATGGCATCTGAGCGGAATCTTATAGTAGTGCGCAGCATTGAATATTTGCTCTGTTTGAGCAAGATTAAAACCAATGGATTCACAAAATACATCGACCGCATCAGCCAACCCCTGGTCGGCCACAGCAGGCAGTACCTCTGCACATAAATAATCCACATAAGCCTGTGCATTGTGTTTATACTCGACAGGCACTGCATGCGCACCCAGAAAGCTGGTTTTAATCCGCATTCCGCTGAAAGTCTGCAGCTGCCTTGCCGCTTTCAGCATTTTAATTTCATTGTCCAGATCAAGGCCATAGCCCGATTTGATTTCAACGCTGGTAACACCTTCTGAGCGCAAGGCAAGCAGGCGAGGCAAGGACTGTTCAATCAGTTCTTCCAATGAAGCCTTTCTAGTCTGCGTCACCGTGGAGACAATACCTCCGCCTTCTCTGGCAATATCCGTATAACTGGCACCTTCGAGTTTTCGCTGAAATTCTCTGGAGCGATCGCCGGCATATACAAGATGTGTATGGCAATCAATAAGACCGGGAGTAATCAACTGCCCCTGACAATCCTCAATCAAGGCATCGATGCGCTGAAATTCCACAGGAAGCAGTTCATCCTTTCCACACCAGGCAATTTTATCCTGCGAAATAACAATTGACTGTCCGCCCCTTTCCGATCCATTCGAAGCAAGCGTCAAAGCATTTTTTAAAATGGTGAGACTCATATTACTCCCAGTGAGGTACGATATGAGGAGTTTTTAACCAGGCAGAGTGATGACTTGTGTCATAAATATCCCACTCCTGCGCAATATATTCCTCTTTGGGAACATCAATTAGCAGCCATGTCAAAAACAGAGCCACTGTAGAGGGCTCAAGCAGTCGCTGTTCAGCCTTCAGGGATTTAAAAAAACTTTGCTTTTCATTTTCCATGTGACTGGCTTCACGAATAATTTCCTGCATAGGCGTGTCAATAATACCCGGCATTACACTGGCGAAAGCAACCCCTTTCTCTTCTAATTGCCAGCAGCGCGTCAGCATAGCCAATGCTGCTTTAGATACGCAATAGCCTGCCCATCCGGCAACTGGAAAATAGGCGGCGCCTGAACCGATATGCAGTACTCGCCCCTGGCTCAGTTTATGATGGAGTAATTGAGATAAAAAAAGCGGTGCATTTAAATTAGTCTTAATAAAGCGGTTCCAGTCAACTTCACTGACAGTTTGAACTGGCTGAATCGGTGTAATCACTCCAGCATTGTGCACCAGACCTTCCAGATTGCCCCTTGTCTCTAAATGATCCACGAGACGCTGACGATCCCGGGCCTTGGAGACATCACATTGAAAAAATGAAATTCGCTCTGACAGACTGGCTGTTGATTCAAGTACATCGATTCGCCGCCCCACAATCAGGACTTCTTTTTGTCGTTCAGTCAGTGCAATAGCCAAGGCACGTCCAATACCAGTGCCGCCTCCGGTAATTAAAAACATAGTTATCCTCACTGCCAGGCCGCTACTATTCAGGGATTGACAAGTTAAACCGCAGCAGCCTCTGTCAATTTTAAATAGAGGAAATGATAACAGGTCTCTGGTTTTGTTAATACCATCTTGAAAGCTCAGTTTGAAAGCATTAATTTTATTCAGGATCATCTGCGCTGGTTGCGTAAATTCATGAATTGTAAGATAGTAATCTAACCTGTTGATTAAACGTCTGTTGATATTGAAAAGATGGATTAATTGAAATCAGAGCGAACAATTAATGGTCTTTAAGTTGTGAATTTGTATCCATTCACCACATTTTGAATCCTTTAAGGGGAAAAGACAGATTTGAGCGCAGGTTGGACGATCTCGATTCAAAAAAAGCGCAGCATACATCAGTATGTGAGCAGTTTTTTGAATCGAGATCGTCCAAGATGCACCAAATATGGCTTTTCGTTGAACGTGGTGAATAGTTACGTGAATTTTATTGCAAGGAGTCAACCAATGAATAAATTAGTGTTGTGTGGTAGTGTGTTATCTATAATGTGTGCGACTGCGCATGCCGATAACAAACCTGCTGCTATTTTAACTCAGCCTGTAGCCGCACAAACAACTCAACCGGATACAACTACTCAAAATCAAGGCAGTCAAACCAGTCAGCCCGCCGCAGCAACCCAAAATCAGAATGGGCAAGCTGGCCAGTCTGGGGCCGCCACACAGACTCAAAGTGGTCAGACCGACAGTACAACCCAGACAAAACAGGCAACAACTCCTGCCACAATCAAAACTCAAACCACCACGACCACTACTCAAACACCCAGCCAGACAACGACCCAGACAACTCCTGCAGCGAACACAGCGAATCCGGCCAATACTTCCGTGAAACCCACAGTCGTTCCCGCTGGACAAACAACCCAGACGACAACAATTCCTGCAACTGCTCAGCCTCAGGTCATTGATTGCAATTACCGCATACCTGCAGAAACCACCCAAATTGAGCAATCCCTTGTGATTAAATGGGCAGCAAAAGCATTACAACAATCGTTTGATCTGGATTTTAATACCGTTGATCAGCAACTTGCATCACTGAAAAATTGCTATACGGATCAGGGTTGGCAAAGTTTCAATGATGCATTGACCAAATCAGGCAACCTGGAAGCCATCAAAGCCCAAAAATTAATGGTCAGCAGTATGATCGATGGCCAGGAACAAGTTGTAGAGAGTAAAGATAACCAATGGAAAATCACCTTTCCATTGCAGGTAGTCTACCAGAATGACAAAGAAAAGCTGACTCAGCCTCTCTCTGTTTACTTAGTCATTGGACGTAAAATTACCGGTGATCTGGGTATTATGCAGATGATCGCCTCACCCAGACAAATAGGTTCTGGGCAACAAAGCGTGCCTTCCACCAATCAAACCACAACTAACAGTGGAAATAAAACCTCACAGTAATTAACCCGGATTCCCGCTATGCGGGAATCCCTCTCTCATCCACCCCCCTACGCGCTCCGGCATTACTCATAACGGGATGCTTTACAGATTTGTCACGATTTATTACTGCCTATTAATCAGGCACTAGTTGATACAAACCTCATATCTGTGTTATTTTTATAACATATGTTTAAATTTAGAAAAGAAAATGGCCTATCCAAAAATTTCTGCCTTACTGAATAACTGCCCAATGCATTTTCTAACCCCTGAAATTGTTCAGGAGTGCATGAAACGGGGCAGCGACGGCAGTTACAGCCGTCCTCAGGATGATGTGAACTATGAGCGTTTGAAACAGACGTTTGCGGCTACCTACCTTGAAGGAAAAGAAATATCCTGGACAGAACTCGCGGAACTTTTACGGCAATATAATCCATTCGACCAGCAAATCATCTTAGGACCCGTACTACGTCAATTTATGGCTGATTCAATGAAAGTTGATTTGGCATTACCTGACTTTTTTGAAGATAAAACCGGACTGGAAGCTTATATACGGCAGATGTCTGAACCAGTTCCAGAATTACAAAATCGTTTTCACTCCGCCAGCCCCGATGAAATTTCAACCTTTGTCGCAGCACCTTTGGGGATTATGTTTACTTATCACAAAGCCGGGACACCTCCCAAAACTCTTCCGCATATCGCATTACACGACCCGGTTGGATTAATCGATGTTTATCATGAAGGAGGCATCGGAGGAGCTGGAGATGGCGGGCATTGGGAAAGAACCGATAATGAGCTGGAACGCGTGGACTATGAAATAGCGGATGACTCAAAGCTAGGCCATATAGTTCGGCTTTTGAAAGATAACCCCAGTGTGACTCGAATGGGTTTGGATATACTCAAACAACACGTTAACAGGATGTACGAGGGAGTGTCAACTGGGCTTGACAGGAAAAACGAAATTGAATTCCTTGATTTACTTGCCCTGCAACTATCGAAATATGCAACGCTACTCAATGCGGTTCCCAAAGAGATGGCCATTCGAATTATTAATCCAGAGCCAGGTTCCTTATTTTTAGAACTAATTACTCAGTTGCCTGAATTTATTCATGAGTATTCTCCAGAAATAATCGCTGCCGTTAGAAATTGCCTCAGACTCCGGGAACAAGGCAAGCCGTATACTTTAAAGGGCGTCTCCCAACTGAATGAAATTGTCAATTCACTAATGGAGCCTGTTCAGATAAGCACTCAGGGAACTCAACCAGTTCCAAAGGCAGAAGAGGAAGAATTAATCAGGGTAATCCCCTCATCACCCTTGCCAAGGGCTTCTTTTTTTAATTGCAATCCGTCACCCCAACCAGCTCGCTCGCAAGACCTCAGCATGCCAGCCCCTCTTCCTGAGTTGACAGTGATTGATTTACCTTCGCTGCCGCCAGAAGAAAACCTCTTCTCTAATGATGGAGAACAGGATGAACTCTTAACGACTCCTGCTTTTAATTTGGAAATTATCAGTCCTGCTCCTGAGCTTGGCAAAGGTGATTCTACAACCCCGGGTATGCCTGGTCCATTGAACGATAAATTGGTTCTCGATGAATTTGAAGATTTAATCACAGCGATTAACGCTTCCCTAAGCTTGCCTATTACAGCACAAGCCATATGTCAGGTTATTAATCTGGCTAATGAGCTTCAAGATAAAATTGTTGGAACAATTCAAAAGAGAAAACCCTCTGTGGCTGTAAATCGGGAGAGCGTTGAGGAAGTGCTGACCCAACTCAAATCAATTTATCCAGCCAAACTCCATTTTCAAAACCGGGAGCAAGCGCAAATGTGGCGAGCCTGTGTGCTTGAATTGACAAAGGAATATGCCCCTAAATTATTTCGTTCTGCCACCCAGGCAAGCACTTTTGGTAATAACCTTGTAAGCCTGCTTGATCTGACCACTGATGTCTATGTGGAAGTCGAATCACTCACCATGAAATACAGGAATGTGACCGAGGACCTCGAAGATCTTGATTATTTTAGTACCGAATACCAGGCACATTTGGACCTCATTGTACGGGAACTACCCAAATATCAGAAGGAACTTGATGACTTATCCAAATGTCCTAAAAATTATAAACCGATCGTTACATCAGCAGTAAAATCGGTTATGAACTATATCGAATTGCCCCCTCTTGCCCGCTTAAGGAAACTGCATGAAAATCTAATGGAGGCAATTAATAGCCTGGAACAATTTAAAACTTCAATTGACCCAGAGAGTTCCGATCCGCTAAAGCAACAGCAACTAAAAGACATCGATGATGCGCTTCTTAAATTCAATGCCTCACAAACAGAATTGGATGATAGCATTAAGTTCATTCTGGAAACGGGCAATACGCATAATGCAGGCTTGCTGCTGGTTAAATATAGCGATGATTTAAAGAAAACGGTACAAGATACAGTTCTGGACAAACCCTCTTTATCTTCACTGCACAGTACTTTTGAAAAATTTACGCGAATTATACTTAAAATCCTGAGCTTTGGAATCTATGAATATAAATCCAAACCAAGGCAGGCGATTGAGGTACTGGATAGCGATCAGCTGGTGGATATCAGCAGGGGGATAAATGGCCCCTCAGCATCCTGATAGTCATCGTTTACAGTATTCTTAAACTTTGGACTCCTTCCTCTATCACCCTGGATTGATTTTCCAGGCATTGTTGAGGGCGCCCTGCTTCAGCGTAGCGAATCTGCATGATTAAGGGTCGTAATTCATTTTCGCTTAGTGTAATTCGCCACTGATGACTCAGGTATTTATTCTTGATCGGAAGACAAGGAAACTCCCCTAAGTCTTCAAGCAAATAACAGTATTTTTTTTCCTCATGCATGATACAGCATGCCGATCTTGATTGCAGCTGATGAAGAATTTCATTAGCTCCCTGAGCAAATACTATACATGTATTGTTTTTCTGTTTTAGCAATCGGATGGCCTCCTCTTCCAGGAGCTGGATTTCGCTTTGAATATGGATCATCTGTCCTAAATTTTTGTAAAATAATAACAAGGATTCGCTTTGAGCCATAACCAGTAAAGCGATAAAACTTAAAATTAATGAAAAAACGATTAGAATCATTCCCTGCGAACTTTTCATACGGTACGGACTCGCGTCAATAATTCAACTGGCTTGCTTTTTTTTAAAAATAGCATTGTTTTTAGAAAGCAATAGCCGCCTTTTCTAATCAGTTCAGTCTTCATTCCATCAATGATGCCGCTCAGTTCTTCTTTTTTATTAAAAGTGTAAAAGAGTGCAGGAGAAGTTGGGCTATGATTTTCTACAGAAAATTGCTCCTGAATCCAGAGCCCTGCATAGACAGGATCAAGATATTGATAAATGAGTGCGCGATCCAGTTCCAGCAACTGGCCAAAATGATTAAACCTGGTGATTTTTACCAGGCGAGTTTCCGCATGAAAGCAATCAGCAATGACAATTGTCTGTCCCGCTTTTATCGTTTCATTTTTTTCAAGCAGAATGATTTTTCCATTCTCCTCCAACAGGCGTGAAAAGGATTCATTCATCCTCGCTAAACGCAATTCCATTTTACGGTTATCAATGTGTATCGTTTCCAAACCAGGATTAATTAAACTTGCGATATTTGCGCAGGGACTAAAACCTGCACGCCGCGAACTATCCCTCAGCAACTGAACGAGCATCAGCAGATCATTTTCTTTCTCAAGCAGATTTTGACTGTGATAGTATTGTTGCCGGGTGTTTATGTATTGCTGGTTGAGAACCATCAATAACAGACTTGATAAAAATAAGCTGATGAGCAACTCAACGAGACTTATTCCCTGCTGAAAGCGCATAAAAGGCCACCTTCTTCCTGCTGGTTGACACGGATAATGAATTGAGAAAATTGGTCAAGCGACTCATTGAGCCGATGTGAACTCTGCCAAAGTACTGAGATAAGACCCAGCGCTCCTGTTCCAACCAAAAAAAGGGCAATAAGCACTTCAATCAAAGAAAATCCCTTGTATATTTCCATTTATATTCCCGGGGTCAAACTTGCAGGGAGAGATTATCTCTTTCAGCCCTCTTGTTCAATATTTTTTATAAGAAGACTTAATATTTCTCAGATCCTCTTGGCTCTGTATTAAACTTATTAAATAAGTAGGACATATAATTCCAATATGTTTTTATTTTATCAGGAGAGTATATTTTGCTGACAGTACTATCTGGGGCAGGCTGCGTATACGAGTTGCAATTCAGGCTTACTTGGGTAAATATATTTTCTTGGCATGAAAAAGGAGAGTCTTTTGGCCTGTGATTTTTTCTCACTTCCTCATCCAGGAATCAAAACGCTTAATCCCTATGTGCCGGGTAAGTCTATTGAGGAGCTTGCTCGCGAACTAGGGATTGATAATATCATCAAACTAGCCAGTAATGAAAACCCATTGGGTTGCAGCCCGCATGTCCTGGATGTGCTTAAAAAGCTAGGCAGTACGACTATCGCGACTTACCCTAGTCCAGGCATCCATCCATTGAGAAAACAACTGGCGAATCGGCTCGGTGTTGAAGAAGCCATGCTGACCTTGTCCAATGGTTCCGATTTGCTTTTTAATACCGTGATGACTGCATTTGCCCTGCACAGCGGAAAGGAGATTTTAACGCATCAGCACGCCTTTATTTCTTATCAGATTCAGGCTCAAACTCTGGGGATTCCGACCTCTATATGTCCGGCGCTCAATGAGTGGGAAGTCAATATTGATGAATTAATCAAACGCACATCGCTCAATACTGCCCTGATCTTTATTGCGAATCCGAATAATCCTACCGGTTTACTGCTTGATTTGCAGGAAATCGGACGCTTAATGGCTTCAATACCAAGCTCTACCATAGTTGTTCTTGATGAGGCCTATTATGAGTTTGCCTATCCAGCCAGGCAGCCCGGTGCACTTCAATTTTTAAATCAATATCCCAATTTAATTATTACCCGTACGTTTTCGAAAGCCTATGGGCTGGCAGGGCTTCGTCTTGGTTATGCGATAGCCCATCCTGATATTATTCAGTTGCTATTGCGAGTTCAACTACCCTTTGCAGTTAATCAGGTCGCAATGCAGGCAGGCATTGAGGCGCTTGCTGATCAGAACTTCGTTGCAGAAACCTTAAGTGTGAATACGCAGGGTATGGAGCAACTGGCCGCGGGATTTAGTGATTTGGGTTTGTCTTGTCTTCCCTCTGCCTGTAATTTTTTAACCATTGATTGTAAGCAAAATGCATTACCAGTTTACCAATCCCTGCTTCAGCATGGTATCATCGTAAGGCCGCTTGTTCCTTATGCATTACCAAATCATCTAAGAATAAGTATTGGCACAAAAGAACAGAATGCACGCCTGCTTGCTACATTACCGACATGTTTATCAGCCAATAAGGAGACTGTATGACTAATGATTTGCGTCAAAAACACTGTGAGTCCTGTGAAGGAATTGGGCAAACCCTCAATGCGGAACAAATCCTGAATTTACTTTCCCAATTGCATGAACGATGGCAGGTTGTTAATGAGCATCAGGCGATTAAACGTTCTTTTTCTTTCGATAATTTCTATGAAACAATGGCCTTTGTTAATGCCGTTGCCTGGATAGCGAATGTAGAAAACCACCATCCGGATCTTGAGGTCGGTTATAATTATTGCCATATAACCTTTATGACCCATGCATTAAATGGTTTAACTGCCAATGATTTTATCTGTGCCGCCAAAATAGATGGTCTTCTGGCCGAATAACTTGCTTTAACACGCAGCTCCTCTACGCTGGTTCAATGACAACGTTGAGTGAGCATTGTGCAATCTATACGCAATGCTTCTACTCTTAAGCCCCTGTTCCAGCGCTTGAAAAACAAGGAATATCTTCTTCATCCGGTGGAAAAGGCTCGTCTTTCAAGTGCGAATTAAGCGATAAAATCAGTGGTAAGAGTAAAATCAACATCCCTATTCTTTTCATAAAACTCCCTAAATTTATTCAGACAGCGACCGCACTGATTGTATCTAATAAATTAGCCATCGTTGTCATCCCGCAGGCGCAGAAAAGCATTGTTGTACAGATAGAACCAAGCAACTAATCTGTAGTCTTTGCGAACGAAGTGAAGCAATCCAGATCGATCCTTGAACAAACTTAGAAGCTGGATTGCTTCACTAACGCTCGCAAAGACTATTTTTCGCACACCCGTCTTCATTTACGCAACAACCGCGCGCGGAGCTGATGCGCTTTCCTCTTGATTTAATATTGGTGCATCCAGCAAGGCTTCTTTCATCAGCTTGAAAAAGCTTAGTTTTCTTCTAGCAGGCATTTGCTCACTTAAGGATTTCGCTTCCCTTGCTGGTTCAGATGATTTTATCTGCTCGACCTTATTCAGTTGATTTTGTAGCCGACCTTCTCTTCTTTCTGCCGCAATAAGCTTTAACAGCCCTTTATCTCTTGCTCCCGCACTGGATTCTCTTCCGCATAAGGTCTCGGCAAGTCCATGAGCGGCGCAAGGTTTTTTCATAATCAATGTAAAATTATGCTGGTCCAGCTTTTGGGCAGCTTCTAAATACAGGCAGCCCTGCAGGATTGATTTTATGTGACAGGACTCTGTGATGAGGCGTTCGAGATTTTCTGGATTTAATAAACTCTCTTTTTTCTCCGCCGAAGGTGTATCTTTGCTTCCAGATAATTTTTCTAAAAGCCTCGCAAAATAAGGAAGTTCTTTTTTAAATACCCCGAGTTTTGAACTGTACTTCTCGGTCAATAAGTTATTATGCTGGAGCTCTTCAGCAATATTCAACACCGCGCCGCTATGCTCTGGGAAAGCGAACATGGTATCCAAGAGGGACTTTCGCAAGCTTTCTTCACAGCGCAGTGCAAAAAGACCTTCCAGAGCCTTAGGGAGCTCGGCACTGTGTATTCCACTCTTGCAGGCTAATGTCAGATATGGTTGGATATCCCATTTTTCAGTACTGGAAAGCTCAACCATCTTTCGAGTTAAGGCTTCAACATTCACTATTGCCGAACTCTCAATTCCAAACAGGACAGCGGGCTCCAGCTCAAGCTTCGCTTCGCTTAAAATGACTTGCAGATCCAGATATTTTGCAAACAGAACATCGGGAACTGCATTCCTGGAAGCGAAATTATAAAATTTCCTGAGTTCTGAACCATATGCTTCTGTTAATGAGTTATTGCGCTGGAGTTCTTCTGCAATCTTCAACACAGTTCCGCTATACTCTGGATAAGCAAACATGAGATCCAAAAGAGCTTTTTGTGTGCTTTCCTCGCAGCGCAAAGCAAAAAGACCTGCCAAAGCTTTATTTAGCTCGGCACTGTGTTTTCCACTCTTACAAGCTAAAGTCAGGTATGGCTGGATATCCCATTTTTCGCTATTTGAAAGCTCAATCATCTTTTTAATTAAGGCTTCCACATCGACTATTTCCGATCGGTCGATTCCAAATAGAACAGCAGGTTCAACTTCAAGCTTCGCTTCACTCAATAGGATTTGTATTTCCATATATTTTGCGAACAGAACATCAGGAACCGCCTTCTTAAACGCATCATCATAAAATTTCGATAATTTCTCAGGATCAGGGATCGCATTGGCAATTTTTCCTGCTAATAATACAAAAGCGGCAGGACAGGCTTTATTGTTAAGATCAATGAGTTGATCAGCCAATTTAGAGGCCATCTTTGGATGCGTTGCACACAGAGCTGTAACATCTTCGGTTAGTGTCCCTTTTTTTTCCAGTTTGGTAAGGACTGTAAAGTGCCCGAAAGCCAAATTGGCCATTTCCCAAAAAGCAACAAGGCTTTTGTTATAGTCTGCTTTTGGATCAGATAATTTCTTTCCTGACGCTTTCTTTTGAGCAAGGTCGGCCAATTTAACTTCCAGTTCTATCAGCTCGGCTTCATGAGGTTTCAGTTTGGTGAGCAGTAATTCTGCCAGTTTGTATATTTGTTGAGAAGTTAAATCCACATTGTCCTTAATTGAGTTAACAAACTCATTAAGCGCTGCCATCTTTTTTTCGCTCTTGATCAAGTATCTTCCAAAACCCATATTCTGATAATAGTTTTTGGTATATTGTTCCAAATCAGCTTTTTTCATCTGAAGTCCCATCCTAGGTTATTAAGAATTACATACTCCTTCAGCTGTTAAGATCACCCATAGCTATGGGCGATCGTCGAGTTCTTTGCGCTGAGAAGGTAGAAAGTCTTTTCTATCAAGGCCCATCATAACGGCCAGGGCGCCCGCTACATAAATGGAAGAATAAGTACCCACTAAAATACCGATAATCAATGCCAGAGCGAAACCATGAATCGTTTCTCCACCGTAAACAAAAAGAGCAACCACAACGAATAAAGTCAACAAAGAGGTCATGATTGTTCTGGATAATGTCTGATTGATAGAGATATTCATAATTTCCAGGGGGCTTGCGCGACGTATTTTAATAAAGTTTTCGCGAACCCTGTCAAATACGACAATCGTATCATTGAGTGAGTAGCCAATTACAGCCAATAAGCCAGCCAGGGCCTTGAGGTCAAACTCAATGCCAAACAGAGCGAACACACCGAGAATTAACACCGGGTCGTGAATCAGGGCAACCGCTGAGCTCACTGCCAGACGGTATTCAAATCGCATTGCAATATAAATCATGGTCGCTAACAGGGAGACCAAAATCGCCAGTGCACCTTTGGTAGCCAGCTCCTCTCCAACCTGCGGCCCGACAAAATCCACACGCTGTTTGGTGGCTCCAGGTAATTGCGACATGACCTTATCAACCAGCACGGATTGTTCCATATCGGCTCTTGGAGCAATGCTAATCAATACATCTTTGGATGTGCCATAACTGACCACCTGCGCTTCTTTAAATCCTTCTTTATAAAGATTATCGCGGATTTGATTTAAATCCGCCGCTTGCGCATAAGAGACCTCAATTTGCGTTCCACCGGTGAAATCAAGCCCCCATTTCAGACCATTAACAATCAGGGCACCTATAGATATTATAAAAATGAGAGCCGAGAAGATCGCTGTCCATTTCCTGGCTCCCATGAAATCGACATTTGAATTTGGATTAAAAAATTCCATCTCTGCCTCGCCTTAAATACCAATGGATAATTTTTTCACATTACGACCACCATAATACCAATTCACGATAGCACGCGTATAAGTAATACTGGTCAGCATGGAAGTCAAAAGCCCGAGCGATAAAATCACCGCAAAGCCTCGAATAGGCCCGGTGCCAATCGCAAACAGGATGATCCCAACAATCAGAGTTGTCAGGTTGGCATCCATAATTGTTGAAAACGCCCGGTCATAACCGGCATACACAGCAGCCTGTGGCGACATACCGTTTCGCAGTTCTTCCCGGATTCGCTCGTAGATTAATACGTTGGCATCGACAGCCATACCCACTGTCAGTACGAAAGCGGCAATACCCGGCAGGGTCAAAGTGGTACCTATCAATGATAGCAAAGCGCTTAAAAGGATGAGATTCAGAAACAGTGCGATATTGGCTACCAATCCAAAGAAATGGTAGTACACCAGCATCAGTATGAGAATCAATCCCATTCCCACTTCCAGGGAAACCAGGCCGCGTTTAATGTTTTCTTTGCCCAATGAAGGTCCTACAGTACGTTCTTCAACGGGATAAATTACCGCGGGTAAAGCGCCTGCTCTGAGTAAAAGGGCTAAATTACTGGCCTCTTTACTGTCTGTCAGACCAGTGATCTGGAAATTGTTACCCAAGGCATTCTGAATAACCGGCGCGCTGATTACCCTCTCTTCACGGCGGTTAATCCTTTTGACGACACCATCAACTGTCTGAGTGGATGTTTTGGTTTCGACATAAACAATCGCCATGCGTTTGCCAATATTTTCACGGGTAATCTTGGTGAACAGACTTTCGCCGCCACCTCCCAACTGGATCTGCACAGAAGGGCTAGCCGTTTGCTGATCAAAGCTTGAAACCGCAGAAGTAATTGAATCACCGCTTAAAACCACCTGGCGTTTCAGAAGAATGGGCTGCCCATCCATCATATAGAGTTTACTATTAACCGGGATAGCACCAGTTTGCTTGGCGACCTGCGCATCATGCTCCTGATCGACCAAATAGAATTGCAAAGTCGCAGTACCGCCAAGAATTTGTTTGGCTCTGGCTGCATCCTGAATTCCGGGAAGATCTACGGCCACGCGAGTAGCGCCCTGCTGCTGAACTACCGCTTCGCCTACTCCCAATTCATTGACGCGATTTCGCAAAATACCCATTGTCTGTTCAATGGTATTCTGGCGGATGCTGTTCAATTCTGTTGGAGATAAAGCGACGGTTAAACCAAAACCTTCTTTTAATTTGCTAACGACAATTCCTGGTAACTTGTCCTTAATTTCAGCCGCTGCACTCTCCACCACATCAGCAGAACGAAAACGTATGGTAACTCCAGTATCTGGCTGATAGCGTATTCCGTTATAGCGAATGCCGGCTTCACGCAAATTCTGGCCGATATTTTTCATCAGCCCTTCATAACGGCGTGCTATAACGCTATCAACATCCACTTCCAGTAAAAAATGAACCCCGCCTCTTAAATCCAGTCCTTGCTTCATTGGCTCTGCACCAATTTTGCGAAGCCATTCCGGAGTGGCTGCTGCCAGGTTTAAAGCAACAGTATAATCCGAACCAAGACTGCTTTTAATTGCATCGCGAGCCAATAATTGAGTATCGGTTGTTTTAAATCGTAGCTCTATGCTATCTGTACCTATATTCATTGATCTATACGGTAGGTTGGCGTCCTTTAATATAGTTTCAACCTGCTCAGCCAGTTGTTGTTCATCGACGGGCGATTGAGAAGTGATCTGAACCGCAGGATCTTCACTATATAAATTAGGAATGGCATAGATTAGCCCTAGCACCGCCAACACAACTAACGCAATATTTTTCCACAGTGGATATTTATTCTGCATTTCCGTTACCAGTTACCAAACTTATAGAGATTTAATTGTGCCTTTTGGCAAAATTGCATTCACTGCAGCTCGTTGCATCATGATTTCAACGCCATCTGCCAGACTCACCTTGATATATTGCTCATCAAGATTGACGATTTTTCCTACCAGGCCGCCTGCACTAATGATTTCATCACCTTTTTTCAGGTTATTGATTAATTCACGTTGTTCTTTGGCCCGTTTATTCTGTGGACGTATCAGCATAAAATAAAAAAGGACAAAAATAGCAAGAATCATCACCAGAGAAAATGTGCCATCCTGCTGCCCGGTCTGCGTCTGTGCAGCCATCGCATCACTGATAAAAAAACTCATAAGCCTCTCCTCCAATTGACCTCATTTACAAACTCCGGCAGAAAGTGCCAGCAAATTAGCGTGACATCATATAGCGAATTGCTGCTAAGGTAAATGATGGAGACAATAATGGATGTTATGTTCGATCAAAAATCGCTGGCAGAGCAAGGGAGTATGCTGCAGCAAGTGATGGAAATATGCCCGGGTGAGGCCTTGCTGGCAGGCCGAACAGCTGCAATGCTCATCAATTGGCTGATGATCCATGCGCCATATTTCATCCTGCAGATTGAGCACCTCCATCCTTATATAGACCATCCCGGATAAGGCATCAGCAGCAGGTTGATCACTTTCCACAACATGAAGAGGCAAGCCAGCCAACCGCTGAAATTGCTGCCAGCTAAACTGGCCAATGAGATATAATGGCTGCTGGCTGTCCTGCGCCATACTATAAAAACTGTTAAAACATTCTCCAGGTGAATAAGTACGAAGACCAAATACCGGACGGGGAGACGAATTGGAAATTACTTTAATACTGGCAGGTAAATCACTCCATAGAATGTCCAGCGAATCAGCAACTACGGGCAAGACCAGAAAATCGGGATTTAATCTTAAAATCAGTGCTGCCAATTCGGGCAATTCAATTGATATTAATTGACCATCGTAGCGGGAACGAATCTGGCAGCGCCTGTTTTGTATTCGTAGACTACCAAGATTCAAAACGAATTCGCCCAACCAACCGCAATAGGATCTCAAATTAAGACTATTGTCTTCAAAAAAAGCCAATCCGGGTTTCATCAGGAGCTCGTCAAGATAAAAAGAGAGTTGCTCTGCCCCCGCGGACTTCCAGTTTGACATGCTCAGACAATTGCCGGCAGTTGTGGTTACGACAGGTGTAAATTGTCCTGACATTTTAATTCCTCATGCATTCCTACAATAACAAAGTCGCATCGCCATAACTGTAAAACCGATAGCGCCTTGCAATTGCTTCTTCATATAGAGCCATCGTCTGTTCTCGGCCAAGAAACGCTGAAACCAGCATGAGTAAGGTGGACTCCGGCAGGTGAAAATTAGTGATTAACCCGTCGCACACTTTAAATTGATACCCCGGATAAATAAAGATGTCTGTTTCGCCCTTAAAAGCTTTTAAATATCCATCGCGGGCAGCACTTTCCAGAGTACGCATGGCCGTGGTTCCTACAGCAATCACGCGCCCGCCTCGCTGGCGGGTTTCGCTGACCGCTTCGCAGACTGCCTCACTCACCTCAAATTGTTCGCGGTGCATTTTGTGATCGCGAATATCGTCACAACGCACGGGTCTGAATGTTCCAGCCCCGACATGCAGGGTGACATTCATCAGACGAATTCCTTTCTCCTGCAACTGGCTGATTACAAACTCATCAAAATGCAAACCCGCCGTTGGCGCTGCAACAGAGCCCTCATGTTTCGCATAAACGGTCTGATAACGTTCTTCGTCAGCCTGGTTATCTTCACGGTTAATGTAAAGCGGCAGCGGAATATGCCCTACCTCTTGCAATAGACAGTCTAAATCACCCAGCGAACGACAAAGATAAAGATCATCAAGCTTATCCAGGATCTCGACCTGCCAGGCTTTTTCAAGCTGAATAAGCGATCCGTTTTTTGGGGTTTTACTCGCTTTAATATGAGCCAGAAATTGATTATCAGCCATGCGGCGCTCTATTAAAAACTCCACCTTGCCGCCAGTCGATTTTGTTCCAAAAAATCGAGCAGGAATTACCTTGGTATTATTCAGGACTAATAAATCATTGGGCTCTAATAGTTCAGGCAGATTTTTAAACTGCTGATGCTGATAAGCGGCCTGCTTTCGATTGTAATAAAGCAAACGGGAATCACTTCGATTGGCTAGGGGATATTGAGCGATTAACTCCTGGGGTAATTCAAAATAAAAATCCTGCTTTTTCATTATACAACCTGAGAACTATATTGCCTGCATTATATCAATAAACAGACAGTATTATAAAGGCTAATTGCAGGCCAGGCACCTGTAAAATTGCTTTTTTCCCCAGCCCTGATTATTAATCGATATTCCAGCATTTTTTTTCAAGGTAAGTGTGTTAATATCTTACAAATTTTTGGTGTTTTGTAAAACTATGCTAAGTTTGCGTCAGATTTCACTATCGCGTGGCAATAAAGTCCTCATTGAGGATAGCTCAATCAGCTTGTTTGAAAAACAGAAGGTTGGCTTTATTGGCCATAATGGCTGTGGAAAATCCACTCTCTTCGCCTTAATTCTGGGACAACTTCAAGCTGATCAGGGCGATTGTATAATCAGTAATAATCTGCGGATCAGTCATCTTTCCCAACAGCTGCCTGATACGGATGAATCAGCACTGCAATTTGTCCTAAGCGGTGATGTTGATTATATGAACCTGTTGGAAAAGTTGCAGAGGGCAGAGCAAGAAGACAATCACGAAGAAGTTTTAAGCTGTCATGAATCGCTGACTCAAACAGGCGGCTACAGCAAACCGGCGCTGGCGGCCAGTATTATGAATGGTCTGGGTTTTAGCGCTGACGAGCAGTCAAAACCAGTAAACAGTTTTTCCGGTGGTTGGCGCATGCGCCTCAGTCTGGCGCGCTGTTTGATGAAACCTGCTGATTTGTTACTTCTTGATGAGCCCACGAACCATCTGGATATGGAGGCCATTTTCTGGCTTGAGCGCTGGTTGAAGCAGACACCAGGCAGTATTTTATTAATTTCCCATGATCGTGAATTTCTCGATGCGCTGAGTACGCATATTCTTCATATCGAACAGCGTAAAATGACACTATATACGGGAAATTACAGCAGCTTCGAGAAAACACGGGCTCTGCAACTCAGCCTTTTGCAGCAAATGTACGAAAAGCAGCAACAGAAAATAAATCACATGATGGCTTTTGTGAACCGATTCAAAGCCAAAGCCACCAAAGCAAAACAGGCGCAAAGCAGGCTTAACGCGATTTCAAAAATGGAGGTTATCGCACAAGCCCATGCCGACTCGCCTTTTTCTTTTAATTTTCTGCCAAGCCCTCGCGCCGGAAATCCTTTAATTCATTGCGAACAGGTGACTGCGGGCTATGACATTAACCAGCCTATTCTAAAAAAATTCAATCTGATACTAAATCCTGGTGATCGCATTGCACTGATTGGTCCTAATGGGCAGGGTAAATCGACGCTGATTAAAACATTAACAGGAACTATTGCCCCACTGAGCGGTCAGATTAATCGCTCTGCGCATCTGAAAATCGGCTATTATGCCCAGCATCAACTTGAAGATCTTGATATTCGTCTCTCCCCTTTGGAAACTATTCAACAGCTTTCTCCAGAAGTTCGCGAACAGGCGATTCGCGATTACTTAGGTGGATTTAATTTCATAGGTGATATGGCAACGAATCCGATTACCCACTTTTCGGGTGGTGAAAAAGCAAGACTGGCTTTGGCCAAGCTGGTTTGGCAAAAGCCCAACTTATTGCTCCTGGATGAGCCGACAAACCATTTGGATCTTGGCATGCGAACAGCCATTGAAATTGCCCTGCAAAGTTATGAAGGAGCTTTAATACTGATTTCGCACGACCGTCATCTATTAAAAACGACCGTGAATGATTTTTATCTCGTTTATCAGCAAAAACTCCGTGTTTTCCAGGGAGACCTAGAGGATTACCATAATTGGCTGCTTAATCCCGAACCGTTAAAATCAAATACTGCCGATATCTCGGGAAATCATCAGTATCGGGAACGAAAATCCCTGCAAAATCGTCTGAAAAAACTGGAACAGTATATTGATGATTATCATGAACAGATGAAAGCACTTGAACTGGAGTTGGGTGACTCATCACTTTATGACGCCACTCAGCAAGAAAAGCTGCAACAGCTTCTGAAGAAGCAGGAGAAAGCTTCCAATGAATTAAAAAAAGCTGAAGAAGAATGGCTTGAGGTATCTGAACTCCTCGAGCAATTTTAGGCTTCTGATATCCCCTTTTGCAATAATGCAGGACTGAAGTGGAGAGAATATGAAAGGCAAAGTGCTTTTATCAGGTAAACTTCATTCACTGGCAACACCCCGCTCCGAAGAACAGTTGAAGGGTGCCATTCTGGCTATTCATGGCGATAATAAGCGATTTGAATTCGCCGAATTTGAAAAGACCAGGCTTGCCTTATTTCATACCCTGCACAATATTGCGCCGCTCGCCCCTGTAGTCAGCGATCTGAAACAATATCTCAAAAGAATAAAAGAGCTCTATGCTCTTCTCTTTGATAATAATGGTTCAAATACCAAGTTTCTGCAGGTTAAGCCTTCCAGCAGCAACTTTCTTGCTAAAAAAAGTCAATCCGAGCGCTCGTTTGCATCCGATATTAAATCTCTGTTACACCCTTTTCCTTCCAAAACCAAGATACCCATTCTGGTAACTCAGCCGGGAAAAGAAGATCTCTCCAGGTTAATTGAAATAATCAGGATCCATCTCCTCCCGCTTCTGGTTTCGCCCAGCCACCTGGCATTGATCCAGGAGGTTGAGATCAAAAAACAACTGCAATTTAAGGAACAAGCTGCGGATAAAGGCAAAGCAACTATTCATCACCCTTGTGTGATGATGTGTACTATTCTGGACCGTCTTATTTTATCTCTGGGTGCCTATTGCTCGAATTTAGCACCCATATCACCCCGCTCAAAACCAGGGGCAAGACGGTCGCAGGAAGAATGTATACCGCTTCTTTTCAGCCTGCTGCAACGACTGGCAAAGTTTTATAATTCTCCGCAGTCAAATGAATTTTCAGCCACAATCAATGGATTGGAAATACCTGCCCGAAGTATCCCCCAGGATACAGCCTATCGTCTTTTGGGTATTGATGCCAATGGCCGAGGACAACCCTGGATATTCACTAACGCGACACACTTTGTCGTACGTTTGGGCGAGGTGTATTTCAAAACAGATCGTCCGGTTCCTCCTTTGGGATTTGGCAGAGAAGCTTTAATTCAAAGGATTTTCCATTCCTTCTTCCCCCAGGAGGCACCCTCATTTCTAACTCCTTCGACACTCCTGCGGCTTGAAAATGTGTTTATTCAGCAAAATGCAAACGGCCAGTCTGAAATACTTCCTCCACGCTATATACAGGCGAGCTATGCGGTAGAGGGTATTTCCTTAACGCACTGGCTCTTAATCAAGGAAATCACCGATGTATTAAGAGCTCGGCACGGTATTGATATTTTAAAGAAGGCCATGTATCACTGGATTACAGGTGCCTATATACGCGAAACAAAAATCACTGAGCTATTTGAACGATTAATTGATAATCAGCGTAATATGGCCCCTGAGGAGAGAATTTTACAATTTAAAAAGCTTCAGGGGCGCGAAAAGCTGGAGTCATTGCAAAGTTTATTATCTGATCTTCCCGATACAATTAAAAATTTATCAGAACGGCTGATAAAAGACGAAGGAGAAGCGACTGTAATCAAAGCTTATTCTTTTATCCTTAAATGGCCGACACTAACCGCGGGGCGCAGCCTTGATGAAATTGTTCGATGGGTATCTCTTCTCGCCAGATTGCCTGAGTTATTTTTGGATATAGACGACAAACAATTATCTGCATTAAAAAGCAATCCGCAGGAATTAAAATATAAAATATCACAAATAGAGCAACAGTTATTCGGTCTTTGGAATTCACTTGATTTACAAAGCGCTTTGGCACTGGCAGCCGGCAGCCTTATTCTAGGTGCCGAAGATGGCAAAGCAGATAACTATCAGGTGTGTCTGCACCGCGATAATAAAGGCCAATTAATTAACTGGTCTATTGTATTCATTGATATTGGCGCACAGATGCTGGAACGCGGAGTGGTCGCTGAAAAATCCACCACTACTTTGCAGGGCAATGTTAACTCGACTATCAAACATCGTGCAGGGATTAAATCCATTCTGTTTATGATTCCACCGATACAGTCAGCTATTGTCAGTAAATTAGTTTTTAAAGACACAGCAGAAAATCTGTTTCTGGAAGCCATGGTTACAGCCAGGGAGGCCAATAGGGTCTGCACAAATTTTATTAATCAGCAACTCTATACAGAAAGCGGGGAATTAATCACTGACCAAATGATCCCTTTCCGTTTTACCGCAGAAGATCTTCCTTCCATTTATGAAGGCTTAAAAACTCTCATTCACTTTATCAAGTTCTATCCCCATGAAAGTTTTGAAAAGTTCTTTTATTTCTTTGATCCCTTGCTGGCCACCTATTATTCAAAGATATATAAGGAAAACAGCCTAAGTCCTCTGCGGGCCTATTATCAAATGTATACCATGTGCATGGAAGACATTATTCCTGCCAGCGAAACGTTACTAAATACAAATCCGGATTTTGTCAATGGCAATGAGGTAGAGAGCAATAGTTCCAGCTTCTTTACCCGGCGGCGCAAAAACTCGACAACCACTGCGCCCCGTCTCATCAAACAGCCAAGCGGCTCCAAGCTGGAGGCAAATACCACTCATAGCACACCGTCTCTGATACAGCAGTCGAACAGCTCTGCATCGCCAAAAACACTTGGTCAATTAATGACTTCAGAGCAAAGCTCTCGTATTGATGATCCCAAAAGTTTGACTTTGGATGAGGCCTTCAGAGTGGTGATTAAATTATTTCCCTGGCGAGAAGTGATGCAAGACCGAAAGACTCTTACTTACTGGCTTGGTATGATTGAAAAGATTCTTCCCGAGCCTATGAATCTTGAGAATATTGTTGGCAATCCTGAACTTGCAGTAAAAATAGCGAAAGAAATACATAAGGAAAATGATGTGAGCTTTTCCCAGGGGCCCTCTGTTTAGTTAAACGAATTGCTTATACATTTCAAACCTGTCATTTCTGCGCAGTGGTTGCATTAATGGAGATGGCTGAACAAAAAACCGTCTTTGCGAGCATTGGCGAAGCAATCCATCTCCTTTCTTTGTTCAAGTTTCGATCTGGATTGCTTCACTTTGTTCGCAAAGACGAAAGATGGGTGATGTACTCACTATTTGGTTCCTAATAAGCAATTCATGAGAATATCAGCCAAAGCGCTACTCAAGCCTTTTCCGCTTTTATAAGCGCTAGAAACTGCTTGGCTGCTTCCTGCTCTGCTTTCCGCCGGCTTGGGCCAAAACCTTCAGTATGTATTTTATAACCTTTAACTACACAGGATACATAGAAAAGCTGCTCATGCTCTTCGCCCTTTATATGCAGCAAATTATATTCTGGCAAAGATTGCCTGCTTGCTTGCAGAAACTCCTGCAACTGAGTTTTTGCATCCTTAAGATTATCCTGTAATTCACTTGAATCAAGACGGCTGGCGAATAACTTAAGAATTAACTGCTTGCTGGCCTCGATGCCACTGTCCAGATACACTGCGGCGATGATCGCTTCTAATGCATCGGCAAGAATAGACGCTCTTCGGAATCCGCCGCTTTTGAGTTCACCCTGACCGAGAATTAAAAAATCACCCAGCTCAAGCTCTACTGCAATTTCTGCCAGCATGTCACCCTTTACCAGATAGGCGCGCAGCCGGCTAAGCTGGCCTTCACTTTGCTGCGGGAATTTATCAAAAAGCGCATCAGCGATTACAAAACTGAGAATAGAGTCACCAAGGAACTCAAAACGCTCATTATTAGTCTCATTGCTCACGCTGCAATGAGTTAAAGCTTGTTTAAGTAAGGCGGGTTTGGCAAATTGATAGCCAAGCCGCCTGCACAATCGTTCTAAATCAATGCGAACCAACTTTTACCTCTTCTGATTCTTCAAAATCAAACATTAAACTGACATTGGCAATTAAAGGTTTGATAACCGTATATTTAAGTTTAACCAGATAATTCCCATTACTGGGGGTAATGCTTATTTGTTCTGGTTTGATAAATCCAATGCTTTCCAAATCCAGCTGATTAACAAGCCTTGTTTTCAATACACTGACATTGGCCATAGAATCTGAACTAAATTGCGAGGGATCCAAATTATTTAATGAAGCCAGTGACCGTTTTATTTCGTAATTTTGTATGTAGACTGGCACCACACGCATAACTAATATCCCCAGGAATACAATAATTACAACGGTTAATAGTAAACCAATAAGCGTCATTCCTTTCTGATTGTACATGTCTATCCTTAGTCTATGAAAATTACTAATGGGATTAAGGGTTCCAGTTCGTGGAGCACTGCCATTAATCTGCAATTACCTGTAGGTTGGGCCCTTGGCCCAACATTGAGTTCTGGATTGGTGGTGAAACCCCTTGTTGGGCCAAGGGCCCAACCTACAATAATTCCTTAACCTAATGCATATTATAATTCTAATTGACAAATCGTCCTATTTTAGACCATCTCAAACTGTCTGTTTTGCCATTCCAGCTCATCCACACCAAAAAGGCTTTGCCACGCAAATACTCATCAGACACAAATCCCCAGAAACGACTATCGGCGCTGTCATCCCGATTGTCGCCCATCATGAAATATTGTCCTGCGGGAACGGTTACTTCAAAATCAGTAGCCGCCACATCAGGGCGAACAAATATATCGTGGCTTACACCATTCAGGTTTTCCTGGTATTTCGCTACAGCTTTTCCTGAACTCTCATCAGTAGTGTATTCAACAAAGGATTGTTTCATTACCTTGCCGTTTATCGTTAACACTTTGTTATGGTAGCTAATTGTATCGCCCGGAACACCAATCACGCGCTTGATGTAGTCAAAACCAGGATTGGGTGGCCAGCGAAAAACAGCAATTTCACCGGTTTTCGGATTTGAAACAGGGATGACTTTCTTTTCCCACACGGGTATACGAAGCCCATAAGCAAACTTGTTCACGGCAAGAAAGTCGCCCACCAGTAACGTGGGCTCCAAAGAACCGGAGGGAATGCGAAATGGCTCGACTAAAAATGAGCGCAGTAACAGAACAATAAAAAAAACAGGAAAAAAAGAGCGGGAATACTCAATTATCTTATTGGGCTTTTCTCCCGCTGAGCGCTTTTTTTGCCAAAACAAAACATCCAGCAAATAAATCAAGCCACTGATGAGAGAAAGTACAACCAGCAACAATGCAAAATTCATAGTTCAGTTCCTGCGAGATAGCTACATTTAAGGAATTATTTTTTCCTGTCCGTTTGAAATACTGCCATGAATGCTTCCTGGGGAATTTCCACATGACCGACCTGTTTCATACGCTTTTTACCTGCCTTTTGCTTTTCCAGCAGCTTGCGCTTACGAGACACGTCCCCACCATAACATTTAGCAGTCACATTCTTTCTCAACGCCTTGACTGTCTGGCGGGCAATAATATGATTACCCAGAGCAGCCTGAATTGCCACATCAAACATTTGTCTTGGAATCAACTCCCGCATTTTTTCAGCCAGGGCTTTTCCACGGCTGTAAGCAGCACTGCGATGCACAATAACTGCCAGGGCATCCACCCGCTCGCCATTAATCATAACATCCATTTTAACCAGGTCCGCCGGCTCGAATCTGAGAAAATTATAATCCAGCGACGCATAACCACGGCTAACTGACTTCAAGCGGTCAAAAAAGTCGGAAACTACTTCACTCATCGGTATGTCATAAGTTACAGAAACCTGACGGCCGCTATACATCATGGTAACCTGAACACCGCGGCGCTCGACACAAAGTGTTATCACCTGCCCCAGATAATCCTGAGGAACCAGAATGTTTGCTCTGACGATGGGTTCATACATCTGCTTGAGCTGGGGAGAAGCTGGCAACTGTGATGGGTTATCAATCATCACCGTTTCACCCTTGGTTGTTTCTACCTTATAAACCACGGTCGGGGCTGTGGAAATTAAATCGAGATTATATTCACGCTCCAGACGCTCCTGAATAATCTCCATATGAAGCATGCCCAGAAACCCACAACGAAATCCAAAGCCAAGCGCTTCAGATGACTCAGGTTCATAAAAGAGAGATGCATCATTAAGACTCAGCTTGGCGAGTGCTTCGCGAAAGGCCTCAAAATCATCGGCACTGATCGGGAAAAGCCCTGCATAAACCTGCGGCTTCACGCGCTGGAAACCAGGCAAAGGTTCTATCGCCGCATTCTTTTCCAAAGTTAAGGTATCCCCTACAGGCGCGCCTTGGATTTCTTTAATTCCAGCGACTACATAACCTACTTCACCAGCCTGCAGCACATCCACCTTGGTGCGTTTAGGTGTGAAAATACCCACCTGATCAACTTCATAGCTGCGGCCGGTTGACATGATTTTCAGCTTATCGCCCTTGCGTAAGCTTCCATTGACGATTCGCACCAAAGACACCACGCCAAGATAACTGTCAAACCAGGAGTCAATGATCAAGGCCTGCAGAGGCGCATCGATCTCGCCAGTGGGAGGCGGTATATGATTGACAAGCGCTTCCAAAACTTCTTCAACGCCCAGTCCGCTTTTGGCACTGGCATGGATGGCATGATGAGCTTCCAGACCAATAATATCTTCAATTTCAGCAATGACACGTTCCGGCTCAGCCTGAGGCAAGTCGATTTTATTCAAAACCGGCAAAACTTCGAGTTCCTGATCAATAGCGGTATAACAGACGGCAACCGTCTGAGCCTCAACACCCTGTGCGGCATCGACCACCAGGATTGCGCCCTCACAGGCAGCCAGGGATCGCGATACCTCATAACTGAAGTCGACATGGCCCGGCGTGTCAATAAAATTAAGAAGATAGGTTTTGCCGTCACGCGCCTTGTAATTCAGGGATACGCTCTGCGCCTTGATAGTAATGCCGCGCTCACGCTCGATATCCATCGAGTCAAGCACCTGCTCTGCCATTTCACGGTCGCTAAGTCCGCCGCAAATTTGAATGAATCGATCAGCCAGGGTTGATTTACCATGATCGATGTGGGCAATAATTGAGAAATTACGAATTCGGGATAGGTCGCTCAACTCTAAAAACCTGTTGCTAAAAGCGCTTATTCTAGCTTAATAATCACTGAGCAGAAAGCTTTTAATGTAATGACCTGTAAAAACTATCTTGTCTAAGTCTGGCAAGCACCTGAGATAACCGCACCAGTCCTCTTCACAATAGTCGTTTACTTGACTACAATGGGTCATTTTGTTCAACCGACAGGACATCCGATGCGACGACTCATTGCAATTGGTTTTGCTTTTTTCACCATTCTTTATTCTTCTTTCGGTCTCGCCGACGCCAGTTTCACTCAGAGAAAAGACGTCAAAGCGTTTATTGATACGATGGTAAAAAAACATAATTTTGACAAAATTGAATTACTCGCGGTAATGAGTGATGTCAAACTGCAGCCTCAGATTATTGAATCAATGGAAAAACCTTATGAGAAGAAAACATGGGATGTATATAAGCAATTGTTTTTAACACCACAGCGTGTTGAAGGCGGTATTGATTTCTGGAGAAAAAACCAGAAAGCCTTGAGTAAGGCTGAGGCAAAATATCATGTGCCGGCCAATATTATCGTTGCAATAATCGGTATTGAGACTTTATACGGTAAAAATCAGGGCAATTACCGCGTTCTCGATGCGCTTTCAACCTTAGCCTTTGATTATCCAAAACGCTCTGAGTTTTTTACCAAAGAGCTTGGCGAATATCTGCTGCTTTGCCGTGAACACCACGTTTCCCCTACCCAATACATGGGCTCTTATGCCGGTGCGATGGGTAAACCACAGTTTATGCCCAGCAGCTACCGTTATTACGCCGCAGACTTCACTGGCAACCCTAAAAAGGATCTGATGAATGATGATGATGCTGTAATTGCCAGCGTTGCCAATTATTTTCACAAACATGGATGGACCTTTAATCAGGGAATCGCTCAGCCGGCCCAAATTACCGGTTCAGCCTACAAACGCATTAATACCTCCTATAAAACAGCTGCATATAAAACCAGTCAATTACGGGCAGCAGGAATTAAGCCGGTAACCGCTTCCTTCCATGTGCCTAAAAAAGCAGGGCTGATTGAGCTGATTACCCAGGAAGGTCCTGAATACTGGTTAGCTTATCCAAATTTTTATGTGATAACCCGGTATAATAGCAGCCCACAGTATGCGCTGGCCGTTTATTTGTTAGCCCAGCAATTGAAAAATCAGTGGGCTGAGGCAAATGTTTCCAAACAATATGCCTACGCATAAAGCTAATTCAGTAGAAGGATTTACATTTGGCAACCTGTTTTGTTTTTATCAAGTCTCTGAGTGACGACAGCTTCTTATCAGTAAGCCTGGATCAGAACCAACAGGTTGTTCAGCCTTTAGCAAAACGAAAGGCTGAAGAACTCAGACAGATTCAAATCAATCATCGTACCTGCATTGTGGTTTCTGGCGAACACTTTGCCTTTCACCGCCTTGAATTGCCCTGGCTGGGAGAAAAAAAAGCCCGTATTGCTATCCCCTACGCACTTGAAGACAAGTTCGCAGAAAATGTGGACGAACTTCATTTCGCGTTTAATCGCCAATATTACCAACAGGGTCATTATCTTGTAGCAGCCTGCAAAAAAGAGTTTTTGCAGCAACTGCTTCTACTTCTCAAAGACAATGACATTCACCTGGATATTCTTACTGTCGATTGGTTCGCTCTCGAGAATAAAGAGATTTGTGTCGCAGAAGATAGTTTGCTTATTCATGATGAGACATTCTGCGGAGTATTAAACCCGCCGCTTACTGATTTATTCCTGAAAAAAGCAAGCCCGGAACATCGGCTCTTTGTTTTTAAGGAAAGCATGGCGCTTCCAGAGCATTTAGTGGCCCAAGTAATTCATGAAGAGAATTTATATCTCTGGCTGGCAAAACGTCTTCTGGTTGGTCATCCTATGAATATGGCACAGGGTCAATTTCTGGCAAGCAGCGAAACTGCGGGAAAGAAACGCTGGATAGTCGCAGCTGTTGCGATGGCCGCTTTGTGGTTGGTTAGCAATCTTTCGAGCACAATATGGCAAAATTATCGGCTCAATCAGCAAATAGAAGAAACGGACAAGCAAATTGCCGTCATTTACAAGCAGTTTTTCCCTCAGGCGCAACAGGTTATCAGCCCGAGATTTCGTATTGAGCAATTGTTAAAAACGAAAGGGAATGACAGCGAGAACCCCTTCTGGGTATTGCTAAATCAACTCTCGAAAACACTGGATACAAGCGATGTGACTGTTGAACAACTTCGTTATCAGAATCATGTTTTGCAGGTGACTGTGATTGGTAAGGATTTCGCAAGCGTTGAAAAAGTTGAGAATCAGTTACAAAAACTGAATGTCAAAGTAAAGCAAACGCAGGCATCAACCAGAGAGCAGCAAGTCGCGAGTACCCTGGAGCTTAGCTTATGATGAATTTCTGGCAAAACTTAAGTGAACGGGATCGTCTGACTCTAAGTATTGGTCTTGTGTTCACCGTTGCCTACCTTTTTTATTTACTGATTTATTCCCCACTTAATACCGCTGTAGTCAGTAAAACCAATCAATTAGAGGATAAACAGAAAACACTTGTGTGGATGAAGCAAATTAATCAGCGTCCTCGTAACAGTAAAGAACCGGAAATGATTAATAACGGGCGATTACTGTCGATCATCTCAACGCAATTAAGTAATACCCCTTTCAAAACATTCGCTTATCAACTGCAGCAAACAGGTCCCGGGGATATTCAGATTAGTTATGATAAAGTGCCTTACACACAATTTTTACAATGGTTATGGCAATTGAATACCGATTATGCGGTCATCTTAAAGCAACTTTCGATAGATAAAACAGAAACAGCAGGCGTGGTGAAGCTGACAATCACTCTTTCAGCAAAATAGATTGCTACGGAAATTTTCTTTACGAATCAACCCTCACCCCAGCCCTCTCCCAACTTGGGAGAGGGGATTTTCTCTATTCTGCTGCGCCCTGAACACTTCCCCAGTTCCTGACCCCCGCCCCTTGTTTCACATTCTCAGGCAGTGCGTTCAAAGCTTTCTCGGCTTCTTCCTGGGTATTATAGGTTCCATAGACCCCTTTATAGTAAGTTTTACCATCTCGATAATATTTTATTTGAGCGGTTCGGTCGGTTTTAGGCGTTTTATACAATTTACCAGCCACCTGAGAGGCTTTTTCACCATCAGCAATTTCTATAGTGTAACCCTGGGGATTTTGATTATTAACCCAGTTTCTATCCTGATCTTTATGAGACACAGGCCGGTTATTGCCACCAGTATAATAAGAATCAGGAACGGTAGCCTGGCTTGGTGGATAATAACCCTGATTATTGCCATAGTTTCCATAATCAACCGACCCAACCCCATGACCGTAGTATTGCATATTTTCATAGTTATACGTTTCATAAGTGGAATAGCTAGTGCTTGGATTATTCATCGTACAAGAAGACAAGTGGACTACCACTATCGCTATTGAAGCTATTTTTAAGGTATTCATGCAGGCTCCTTTTTTATTCTTATTGGAGTTTCATACTCTTGTTAGCTGCAGTTTTAAAAAAAACTTTAGTTATTTCTGATACCATGATGAAATAATACCCATATCAGTATCGAGGTTATTACCCATGTGGACTCACAGACGCTCCGGCCTAAATCACCAACGCGGCGTTCAGGATCATCGCAGCCCCTATGAGCGCGACCAAACACGTGTCATTCATTGCCCCGCTTTTCGACGTTTGCAGCGTAAAACACAGATTCTGGGAACGGATGAAGGTGATTTCCATCGCACTCGTCTGACTCATTCACTTGAAGTGGCGTCCATTGGCAGAAGCATCGCACGAAATCTTATTGTGAACCATCAGGAAAGTATTCTCTCTGGTTTACTTCCCAGTGAAGATTTAATCAGCAGCATCTGTTTATTACATGATATCGGCCACCCCCCTTTCGGTCATGGGGGTGAAGTGGCATTAAATTATATGATGCGTGAACATGGTGGTTTTGAGGGCAATGGCCAGACGCTGCGGCTTTTAACTAAACTGGAAAACAGTTATGGCGCCTATGGACTCGATTTAACGCGGCGCACATTGCTAGGGATTCTGAAGTATCCTGTCCCCAGAAGCCGAGTGATCTGCCTTGGCAAACAGGAAGCAGTTAACACCCTGCACAAAACAATCCGCATCAATGACTGGCTTCCTCCCAAGGCTTATTTTAACTGTGAACAGGCAGAAGTTGACTGGTTACTGGCGCCGTTTAGTGAAGGCGATCGATCACTTTTTCAATCGCTTCGTAAACCTCCAGCACAAAACGAACATGGAAGGTCCGCCTTTCATAGCTTTGATTGTTCCATTATGGATGTCGCTGATGATATCGGCTATGGAGTACATGATCTGGAAGATGCAATTCACTTACGCCTGATTACTCGTGACAAGATTGATAATGCCGGCTTTCATAGCCTTATCGACAGCACCCCGCTTGGTCAACAGCGCGGCGCTCTGCTCAATCATTTATTTTCAAGTCAGCTTTTCGAGCGCAAACAGGCCATTGGTGAAATGGTGAATTATCTGATTACAGCCACTCAGATTGAAACTACCGATGCCAATTTTGAAAACCCTTTACTAAAATATAATATTAATCTCTTACCTGAAGCAGGCCGTTTGCTTGACTATCTGAAAAATTGCGTTTATCAGCACGTCATTGATTCCCAGGAGGCAAGAACCTTTGAATACGGCGGGCAAACCGTGGTTCTGCGCCTGTTTGAGGCCATCAGCTCAAACCCGACCAGTTTACTGGACACCAAAAATCGGCAGCTTTATAACGAGGCCTCTTCAGACGATGAAGCGATGCGTGTAGTCTGTGATTATATTGCCAATATGACTGATGAATATGCCTACCGCATGCATGAGCGCTTATTCGGATTTAATACGCGCACAATCTTTGAACGGCTTTAGGTGCGGTGTCGCGAAAGTCAATTAAGATCAAGCTGTTGCTTAATTCTCCCTTAAGAAACCTGTCATAAATCCTTAATAATTAACGATTACAATAATAATTAATACCAACACTTGAGATAATAAATGACTAAAAAAGTGGCTTTAGTGGATATTGACGGTTGTCTAATACAGGATGGCAAGCTGAATCTTGCCCTGGCAGAAAAATTAAAAGCCTATGATGAAGTCATCCTGTTTACTCAGAGAAGTAAGTATATCCAGACAATACAGGCTAATATATGGCGTGGTGGGGATCCCGTCACTGAGAATGATATTTTAGTAACGCCTGATGCTGTTGACAAATTAAGTGCTTTATTAGGTAAACAGGTCAAGGTGTCCACCTCCGTTGATCGTTTTTTTAACAGTCCTCTATCCTATTATGAAACTGAACTGAAGCCTTTCGAGCAAAACCTTAAAAAAGCATTAATAGAACAGGGTGAAGACTTAAATTTAGCCCCATTCAGAGAAGTGGTCACTCAGGAAGAGGCTGTTCTAAGGCAATTACTGGCTCAGGCTCCCGAGGTGAATGCTGCAGATTTTTATCCAAAAGGAAAAGTCGAACAATTCGTCACTTTAACTGGTGCATTACCCACGATTTTGAAGACTGACGAAGAAATCGAAGTGGATTTCTTTGATGATCATCCTGATAATCTTCAGGAAATTATAGACCATCCACACCTTCCGATTAAGCCCAATTGCTTTGTTGTCGCAAATCATCATGTAAGCACTCTCTCCAGTTTCAATAAGCATCAATCAAACAATATAAGCCGTACAGAAGCTGTGATCAGAGGAGAATTTTCGGACATCATCAATAATCTTCAAAGTTATAAACAGGCTCGAGCTGATGAATGGAAAAAATCAGGCTCAGAGTACGGTTCCAACTGGGCGAGAATCTTCAAGCATGAAGTAGGCAGCGCTCGAAACAAAATCAGTGCTGTAGACAAAGCAATCCAGATACTTAGCGGTGTAGAGGGTGTTGAAGTCTCAGCCGGCGAATTGAAAGCCCTGAAAGATGGGCGGGTAAAAGAATACCTTGGTGACAAAATTAATTTGATTGAAAGCTATATCAATGATCAGCAAATCGCTAATACCCGTGGCTTAAGCCAATAATTTTTCCCGTCCAACTCTTGGGCCGGCCTGTAACGGCTTGTTGATAGATAAGGACTGATTTTCCGGAGTTCCGAGGTCTCCGGAAACCTTAGATATCAGCGACTCGTGGACTAAGAGTTGGTTTTTTATACATTTTTCCAATTCAGACTATACTACTATAAAAACATAATGGGATTTATCGAACGGTTCCGTTTCGTGCTATCTCGCTTTCAATAAGGACCATAACGTGTTAAATCATTGGAAAGATGAATTAAATCAACAGGTTCTCAAACAATTTGGACATAAAAAAGGTGAGTTGATTTCTAAAAAATATTATAACGCCTTTCCCCTGACTTATTCAGCACAAAATCAAATTTCCGCAGCCTTGCAGGACATTGATTATATAGAAAAGTTATCGGATGAGCATCGCTTGCAGATCAACCTCTATGAGCAGGAGGGCGATGTATTCCCTTTGCATCTGAAGCTATACCAGTATCAAGCCTTTATTCCATTATCTGACATCCTTCCTATGCTGGAAAACATGGGTTTGCATACCCAGCGAGAAAACCCTTATCAGCTTATGCTGGATGGCAAACACTCGGTGTGGATTAATGATTTTGTCATCAATTACACCAATCCTCAGTGTCTGGACATTCATGAAGTGGAAAGCAATTTTGAGGAAGCCTTCATCAAAATCTGCAATGGTGAATGCGAGAATGACGGATTTAACAAACTGGTGCTGACTGCCGGCCTTAACTGGCGGGAAATTACCATTATTCGCAGCTATGCTAAATATATGCAGCAAATGGGTATTCGATTTAGCCCTGCTTATATTGAAAAGACTGTAGAAAATAATGCACTGCTGGCCAGAGATCTGGTGAATCTTTTTAAATTAAAATTTGCTCTTAAACAAAACTCATCGACAAAAAAACAACTGAAAGAGTTAAAAAACAAGATTAAAGCTGAGCTCGAAGCAATTACAAGCCTCGATGAAGACCGAATCATGCGTCTGTATTGGCATTTAATAAAAGCAAGTTTAAGGACTAATTATTTCCAGACCACTTCAGACGGGAAAGCAAAAGAGTATCTCTCTATCAAATTACATTCCACAGAAATTCCGGACTTGCCATTACCCAAACCTCTTTATGAAATTTTTGTGTATTCTCCCCGTTTTGAAGGCATCCATTTACGCAGTGCCAAAGTAGCACGCGGGGGATTGCGCTGGTCCGATCGACGGGAAGATTTCAGAACCGAGATCCTGGGATTGATGAAAGCTCAGGTGGTAAAGAATTCAGTAATTATCCCCTCTGGTGCCAAAGGCGGTTTTGTTTTAAAAATGCTGCCGCCAGGAGTCAGCCGTGAAATCCTGTTGAAGGAAGTCATATTCTGTTACCAGTCTTTCATTCGCGGGCTTTTGGATTTAACTGATAATCTGGTGAATGATCAATGTGTATCTCCAGCAAATACCATCTGTTATGACGATAATGATCCTTATCTTGTAGTCGCTGCTGACAAAGGTACTGCCAGTTTTTCCGATATAGCCAATGGAATTTCAGCCGAATATGGTTTCTGGCTGGGAGATGCTTTTGCTTCAGGCGGTTCCTCTGGTTATGACCATAAAAAAATCGGGATTACTGCACGGGGTGCCTGGGAATCAGTTAAGCGTCATTTTAGAGAGTTAGACATCAACATTGAGAACCAGGACTTCACTGTTGTCGGAGTTGGTGATATGAGCGGTGATGTATTCGGGAATGGTATGATTTATACCCCCCATATTCGGCTGATCGCCGCTTTTGATCATCGCCATATTTTTCTAGATCCCAATCCAGATGCCATTATTTCCTATGAGGAGCGGGTACGGCTTTTCAACTTACCTTTATCCAGCTGGGAAGATTATAATCCCCAACTCATCTCTACCGGCGGCGGAGTGTTCAGACGGTCTGTCAAATCGATAGTACTAAGCCCTGAGGTAAAAGAAGCCCTGGGTACACAAAAAAATGCCATGACGCCGAATGAACTGATTCAAGCCATTTTACGTGCTCCAGTTGATTTATTGTTTAACGGCGGAATCGGAACCTATGTCAAGGCAAGCAGCGAATCGCATGCAGACGTTGGTGATAAAACCAATGAATTTTGCCGTGTCAATGGCAATGAATTACGCTGCCGAGTGGTCGGTGAAGGCGGTAATCTAGGTTGTACCCAATTAGGGCGCATTGAATATGCGCTTCAGGGTGGATTAATCAATACTGATTTTATTGACAATGCTGCCGGGGTGAATTGCTCTGACCATGAAGTCAATATAAAAATTTTACTGGACAAGGAAATACAAAAAGGCCATCTGACTGAGAAAAAACGGAATCAGCTATTAGTTAAAATGACTGATGAGGTAGCAGAACTGGTACTAAATGATAATTATAATCAGGCTTTAATTATGAGTATTTCGTCTCTAAGTGCTCAGCGATACGGTAGTCTTTATCAGGCCTATATTAAAGAATTGGAAAGCTCAGGTTTGTTGAATCGATCTAATGAGTATTTACCTGATGATAAAAAAATGGTTGAACGTAAAGCTGCAGGACAATGTTTGACAAGACCAGAGTTGGCGGTTCTATTGGCCTATTCTAAAATCCATTTGACCCAGGAATTGCTTAAATCAGAAATATCCGATGATCCCTATTTTATTCATTGCCTGGAATCGGCCTTCCCTGCCCGTCTGGCTAAATTATACCCTGAGTCAATGTGCGAACATCGTCTGCGACGGGAGATTGTGGCCACTCAGCTCAGTAATCAAATTGTCAATGTTGCCGGTATGACCTTTATATACCGCATGTCCGTTGAAACAGGGGCTTCTATTCCTAACATTGCCCGAGCCTATTCTGTTTCTGCAAGTATTTATGACACTCACAATCTGCAATATTTGATTGATTCAACCAATTTCAAAATTCCTGTGCAAACTCAGTACGATCTAATGCACCAAATCAGGCAGTTGCTCAATCTTTCAACCCACTGGTTTTTAAGAAATAACCGGCTCAATGGAGACATACACCAAATTATTGAGCACTATGGTAATGCTATTAAAAAACTCGAATCATTAATCCCTACACTGATAGTCGGCGTCACCAAAGACTATATGCAAAAAATCGTGAATCAATTTGTTGAAGCCGGGCTTGCCGCCGATATGGCACAAAAAATTGCGATTGCCAGACCACTGTATACCGCATTAAACGTTATTGAAGTCTCTACTCAGAATAAACTCAACCTGACCAAAACAGCCGAAGTCTATTTCCAGATTGGGGGACGATTTAATCTGGTCTGGTTCAGGGATCAAATTGCCAGTGATGGGCGAGAGGGGCACTGGAACACAATGGCCAGGCTTTCTTTGCGCGACGAGCTGGATTCCCTGCAACGCAGTCTGGCGATTGCTATCTTACAAAGTAATATCAAGGAAAATAATGCGAGTAAACTGATTGATAGCTGGCTGGAAGCAAACACAGATATTCAAAAGCGTTGGGACATGTTGCTGGGAATGCTTCATGGAAGCACCAGTCTTGATTACACAATGTTTTTCATTGCATTAAGAGAACTATCTGATTTGTTACGAACTAGTTAAATCCACCATTTAGGTGGCGTCCCCAGGGGGATTCGAACCCCCGTTACCGCCGTGAAAGGGCGATGTCCTAGGCCTCTAGACGATGGGGACCTGGAACTTTAATCTACTATATTGTACATCCTGGAGCCATCTCCAGTTAAGGAGGATGGCGTCCCCAGGGGGATTCGAACCCCCGTTACCGCCGTGAAAGGGCGATGTCCTGGGCCTCTAGACGATGGGGACCCTGTTCTTCTAACCATCTCTCGAGAGAGAGAGATGGTGGAGCTAGGCGGGATCGAACCGCCGACCTCTTGCATGCCATGCAAGCGCTCTCCCAGCTGAGCTATAGCCCCGAAAGAGATTGGCAGTTTAATAATCTCGCCCTTGACTGTCAAGCAATTTTTAAAATTAAATGCAAATCAGTGACTTTCACATTTTATCGTATACGCTATTGACTATTGAACAACCAACTGTAAACCCGTCGCGCCATCCATATTAAAACCAGTTACCGAACAATTAGTAAAGTTTCCATTGATGTCAATCTCACATTTTGTAACATTATCATTTGATGCATTCGTTACATAAGCTATTGTCTGATCGGCACTTAGAGCAATAAATCGAGAAGTAGTACCGGAAGTACCTGCTACAGCTGGATTACTCAGATCACCATTGGCATCCACATCAAACCGATTTATCTCGCCTGTAAGAAAATTCGGACCACTCACAGTGTATAGCCGGGTTCCGCTAGCATTAAATGTAATCCCTATAGGTAAAACAAGTCCGAATCCAACCTGGGTACAATTCACTAAATCACCGTTAAACCCCACATCACAGCGTGTCACGTTAGTATTATTTGTTACATACACTTTTGTCCCTGCAGGATTAAAAGTAATGCCTCTTGGAAAATTGATTAGGGCCGTGATTGTACAATTAATCAAATTACCATTAGTGTCCAAATCGCATCGAGAAACATTGCCCGTATTAGTTACATAGATTTTTGTGCCCTGTGGATTAATTGCAACACCAACCGGGTTATTGAATGTTGCAGCTGAATTAATGCAATTTAGCAAAATACCATTTGTTCCTATATCACACTTCCTAATTGTATTGGCAACACCAAAATTCGCCACATATATCCGCGTTCCTTCCGGATTGAATACCAGGCCTAAAGGATTTGTAAATCCCGAACCAACTATAGTACAGTCGATAAAATTACCGCTAGTATCCAATCTACAGCGAGTGACATTATTCGCGGCTGAGTTAAAATCATTCGTGACATAGGCAAAATACTGGCCGAAAACCACTTCAAGGCGATGATTGGCGTCAATGTTATTTAACTGAAAACTGGTACCGCCATTCTGAGCAACCATCCCATCGAGCAACCATTGTTTAACTGCAAATCCTGCAGCAGGGGTCGCCATGAATACCAGATTACTACCAGAATTAACCACCTGAGGTGTGGCAGGTGTGATGCTGCCATTAGGCCCTGCCGATGGTGTTACGGTAAATTGCTGTACTGGCGGCTGGTTTACGAAGTGGATTCTGAGTGAATACCCGGGTGCTGGTTGATAGCATTGATTAGGATCACCTTGCTGACATAATATTGGCCCGCCTAAAACATCACCCTGTAATGCATTACCTTGAATGCTCAATCTTAAAGTACATGTCCCCTTTCCCGGTAACTGGCAAACGCCGTTTTGCGTTATACCGCCAATTGGCATCATCACCAGGGTTTTCGGGCGAACAGACTGATTTTGCACCGTATAAATCACTTCAGCGCTAGCGCTGTTAGTCAGTGTCAGCTCAACTGGTGTTTGTGGTATAAATGTCCATAGAGGCGTTGCAGCCTGGACGGATGAAATGAAAAGCAGCGATAACAATCCCAATAAGGCATGGATAAATAAATGTACCTTGTGTACCGACATTTTGTTTCCTTACGCAGTGTCATAATCAATCAAAAGATATTTTAAAAAATCAGAAAGGCAAGAGCAGAGCAGTATGAAGAAAGGCTTAAATGCATGTTCAAGGTGTTTTATTAAAAGCACCTTGAACATTAAAAAATTATTCCGAAACTGATTCAGCGCGCTTTTTTGCCGCTTTTTTGTGTTGTTTCCATTCACGATCTTTCGCGAAAACAAAGCTGGCTGCTTCTTCTATAAAAAAACCAACATCATCAATATCCGCCCACGCGCAATATTCCATAATTTTCTCATAGGTTTCACTGTTGATGTCTGCTTTAATTTTTTCTTTTTTCTGGAAGCGTGTTCCATTTATAATAGGCATTTCAATCCCCAAGTGTTAATAAGACGAAAGAAGCTTAGCAAATAAAGTGAAAATTGCAAACCCCATCGGCAAATTTTTATGCTGTTTTTTAAACGAAACTATAATTTTGACGAAGACGTCAAATAAAAAACAACTCTAACTATCATATAGTTAGGGATAAATCACCTGCTACTCGCGTTTTTAAACAATCCGAAAGGGCTGCTTTAATTCCGGGTAGAAACTCTGCCACATTCTATCGCAAAAATGCAGAATATTTTGATGTTTTTGGACGATGATTTTCAAAGGATCATCATAAGGCATCCAAACTATATTTGCCAAAAATGCAAAGGCACTTGCATCAATAGTCGAAACTTCATTTCCCATAAAATAGGGTTTATCCCCCAGCGTGTCCGCTATCGCTCGAATAGTGGTTTGAGCCAATTGCAAGGCGTCTTCGCGATTATGTCTGCCTGTACCTTGCATATAGAGGGTTTTAATGGTTTTCTTACGGATCAGATTGGGCAAAAAAAGATTTAAAATCCAGGGAAGCCCTGCAAAAAAACTGGGTTTAACATGCTTCCAGCCCTGCTCATCCTGCCAGCGGAAATAAAACATCAGCCAATAAAGGCGCTCGGAAAATACATTATCAAGAAGGACTGCCAGGGCTTTCTGTTCTATGCTTAAATGTTTATCCAGGAGATCTCCAAATTGCTGCTTCAAGCCTGCAATAATAAACTCACTGTCAGCGATTATCGTATTTTCACATTTAACAAAAGGCAGCTTCCCTTTAGGCGCTTTTCGCGGATCCCTGACAAAGCGATTTTCATAAGGCAGCTCGGTCATCCGCAGATAAGTCTCTATTTTAAGACAAAATGGGCTGGCATTGGGCAAACCCCATATTTCGGGAAATTGATACAGCTTTATCATGACGATGACCATTTGGTTTCTAATAATGGAATAGTACTGAAAAATAGACAAAAAATCATTATCCAGGAAATTTGTGATTTTTGTCCTAAACCGCTACACTCGTGAAAATTAACCAATTATCGAATATATGAACTTCTGTCCTTGCGGTTCGCAACTTGACTATACCGCCTGCTGCGGTATTTTAATTGATCAAGGCGGCAAGCCTGCCACCCCAGAAGCCCTGATGCGTTCACGGTACACTGCCTATACAAAGGCTAACATACCCTATATTGTTAAAACCATGAGAGGCAAACCTTTAGCGCATTTTAACGGGTCTGATGCCAAAGAATGGGCCGAACAAGCAGACTGGCTTGGTTTGGAGGTATTAGAAGTTCTCTACCCTTGTGAAAAAGCAAATCAGGGATTTGTGGAGTTTATAGCAAGATATCATCAGTCAGGTCTGATTAAGTCAATTCATGAACGAAGTGAGTTTTTGCTTGATGAGGGTCAATGGTATTACATTGACAGTCATTCTCCCCATCACACGCGCCCAGCAAAAAGTCAGCGCATGTCTCAAAATACTGCCTGTTTTTGTGGCAGTCTAAAAAAATACAAGAACTGTCATGGGAGAAAGCCTGCAGGGAAATAGTACTCTAAAAGCACTATAAAATCTTTGTAACTCCCCATGTCATCCCATAGCCGTCAGGCTACGCGCCACGTCATCCCGAGCACAGCGAGGGATCTCCCGGCAGTTGCACATACTAAATTCAATGTACTAAAGATTCAGCCACTGTATGGAGATCCCTCGCTGCGCTCGGGATGACAAGGGAATTACAAATCTTTATAGAAAAGAATAATTTCTCTTGCTTCCGTAAATACTTTTTGCTTTAATTCCCGTTCACTGCGAATGAGTAATGGAAATCACACTCGAGGCAGGAAGTCGTTAACCTATAATGGAATGGATAAGGAAAATGTCCGAGGATCTCGCGGTCTATCTTTCAAAACAATTACTTTGGCAGGCTCTCTGCATATGCTCCCCTGTAGTGTTTGTTGCAGTAATTTGCGGCTTGCTCATTTCAATTCTTCAGGCAGTAACCCAAATCCAGGATTCAGCTTTAAGCACCATTACCAAAATTCTGGCTGTTGCACTCATGCTGATGTTCTGTGGTCACTGGATGTTAGGCTCAGTGGTCAGTTTTGCTGAAAATATGATTAGTAATATCCCGGAGCGCTTGAAATGACTGACCTGCTCCCTCTTCCCACTTTCTTTTTAATTGCTACGCGCCTTGGCATGATTATACTTTTTTCACCACTTGAGGTGATCAGACGGCTTCCTGTACAAATCAGGCTAATACTGATTCTCCTGTTCAGCTTTTTTATAATTTCAAACCTGAATTCCACTACTCAGACATCTGGCTCCCTGTTAGCCGCATTTGCAGCCGAGTTCATCAATGCCCAACTGATTTATCTGGCTCTTATCACCTGTTTCGGCTGTTTTCAGGTTGCCGGTCAGTTAATTGATTTCCAAAATGGCTTAAACGGTATCTCTGTTTTTAAACCGGGTGAAGGCTTTGATTCTATTTCAGCTCATTTACTGGGAATGCTTGCTGGCTTATTCTTTTTTGCCAGCCAAGGCCATCATCGCGTCATCAAATTGCTACTCCTCTCATTTATTGCTTTCCCGCCTGGTGAATTGATTGGAGAAGCGAGCATGCTTCAGTTTATCAGGCAGTTTGCGCTGGTTTGGTCACTAGGCATGTTAATTGCGGCGCCACTGGTCTTCTGTTTATGGCTTACCGAATTTTGCAGTGGTGTATTAAGTCGAAACATGCCGCAAATCAGCCCTTACTTCCTGATTTTGCCCTTAAAAGTCCTGCTGGGCTTTTTTATCTTCTATTTACTAATAAACAATATGAATCCCCTGTTCGAAAAAACCTTTGAATTGGGCTTTCAAGCCTGGCAGGAGTATCTGTTATGAGTGAAAAAACAGAAACTGCAACAGCCTACAAGCTAAAAAAGGCGAAGGAAAAAGGCCAGGTCAGCAAGAGCAGCGAGTTAATCAATACCACGCAACTCATGGTTATTTTGCTGCTTATATGGTTATATGGAACAAAGGCCTGGCAGCAAATGCTGGCTGTTAGCCAGGAGCAGCTACATCTGACTGGCCATTTGCATTTTTCTTTAAAAACTGTCACTTATATTTTCAAGTTGTTAACTACCAATCTATTGTACATATGGCTGCCCTTTGCTTTGATATTAGTGGCCACAACAATATTATGCAGCCTGGTACAAACCGGTTTTGTCTGGTCGGCGGCTCCCTTATCCCCCCGATTTGAACGAATTGGTCTAGCCGCAGGTTTTAAACGATTATTCTCAACCAAAATAGTATTTGATTTACTAAAAAATTTGCTAAAAATTGCTTTAACAGGTCTGATCAGCTTTTATAGCCTAAGGCAAATGCAGGCTTCCTTTCTAAAACTATCGAGTATTCTGCCCGTTCAACTGCCTTTGGCCATCCTGCAATTGATGCTTAGACTGCTTTGTCCTTTAGTGCTTATTCTTCTCGCAATAAGTCTCATTGATAAACTCTATACTCGCAGAAAGTTTGCCAAAGAGCAGCGTATGAGTAAACAGGAAGTAAAAGAGGAGTATCGGCAGCATGAAGGTGATCCCAAAATTAAAAGTCGAATCAGGCAATTACAATCTGAGTTAAGAAAACGCAGTGCCTCTTTTGAGCAAGTCAAAACAGCGGATATGGTAATCACAAATCCTACACATTATGCAATTGCATTAAAATATGATCGTCTGACCATGCCGGCTCCGAAACTGATATGTAAAGGCCGTAATGAACAGGCAAGGATTATCAAAAAACTTGCTTTGAAACATCAGGTTCCCCTTATTGAGAATAAGGCATTTGCTCGACGTTTATACGCTTCAGTGGATTTGAATCAATGGATTCGTCGAGAGCATTTTCCAGCTGCCGCCGCAATTTATAAACAACTGGGGTTGGGTAAGAGATGACATAAGTAATTAAAGCCAATTGCAGCACCTCGTAATCAATGGAATTCAATGGATTAGTGTATGGAAAACAAGAAAACAAATCTTTCCAGTATGGGAAGCGAACTCGGTACCATTCTTTTTGTCACAGGCATTTTGCTCATCCTGTTTATTCCAATCCCCTCTGCATTGCTTGATTTGCTTCTGATTATCAATTTCAGTTGGGCACTGGTTATCCTGCTGCTCTGCTTTTATACGGATAAGCCCTTAAGCTTTTCGACTTTCCCTGCCCTGCTTCTGGTATCCACTTTATTCCGCCTGGCCTTAAATATTTCCGCAACCCGACTGATACTGTCTGAAGGCGATGCCGGCCGGGTTATAACCGCCGTGGGTGAATATGTCATTCATGGCAACTATGTCATGGGCATGGTCGTTTTTCTGATTTTAATCATTGTGCAGTTTATTGTAGTCACTAATGGTGCGCAGCGGGTCGCTGAGGTCGCAGCCCGCTTCACGCTTGACAGTATGCCCGGTAAACAGATGAGTATTGATGCTGATCTGAATATGGGATTAATCAGTCAGGAGACAGCGCGCGAAAGACGTTCCCAGATAGAGAAAGAGGCTAATTTTTACGGTGCCATGGATGGGGCCAGTAAATTTGTTAAAGGCGATGCCATTGCCGGAATTCTAATCATGCTTGTAGATATTATTGGCGGTCTGGCAATTGGTGTACTCCAGAAGAGCATGACATTTGGCGAGGCGATTCAAAACTACTCTCTGCTTACTGTAGGCGATGGTCTGGTGACCCAAATTCCTGCCCTCATCATTTCTACAGCGACCGGTATTATTGTGACGCGGGCCGCGACCGATACCCATTTGGGGAGTGAAATAGTTCGTCAAATCAGTACCTATCCTAAAAGCCTGGTGATCGTCAGTTGCAGCCTGGCTTTACTGCTGTTCATTAATGGAATTCCGGGAATACCGGTATTCCTGGTGCTGGCCTTTTTTATAGTCTGTGCCTGGTTTGCCATGAAGCGCCAGCAGCAGGATCCTGAAGTTAGTCTGATCCAGGAAGAAACACTTTATCAGAAAATTCATATCTATCCGATTGAGATACAGCTTAATCCCAGTCTCTATGAAAATTTATTATCCCAACAGGATGAGTTTCTGTCGCTTGTTCAGCAAATACGTGAGCGTCTGGCCTTCGATCTGGGCCTGGTTATCCCTGAAGTAAAACTCCGATCGGAGGCCAAACTAAATTATCCCTTCTATCGAATTACCGTTCAGGGAATTCATTATGACAAACATCCCTTGTATCTGGATAAGTTTCTGGCAATAGCCGCTTCGTCTCAAAAGGCGATTGAAAATAAAATATCAGGTATAGAAGTGAGCGATCCCAGCTATGGTTTAGCAGCTCAATGGATTGACAGGGCCGAAAAAGAACAGGCGGAGCATCAGGGATTTACCGTATGCGAACCTTTGTCCATATTGGCGACTCATCTACAGGAAGTGATTCAATCCTCTTTGGCTGAACTATTAAGCCGTAATGAAGTGGAAACCTTACTGGATCAGTCTGATGTCTGCAAATTGCGTGATGAATTGATACCCACCATGCTGCAATTAGGTCAGGTTCAAAAAATTTTGCAGAATTTACTGTCAGAAAAAGTTTCTGTTCGCCATATGTCATTGATTCTGGAGGTCTTGCTGGAACACGCCAAAAGCATCCAGGATATCAATCAACTTACTGAACTTGTACGCGTTCGTCTCTCTTCTCAGATATGTCAGAGATTAATAAATAATCAGGGCCTTCTTCCAGTTCTCACCTTAGCCCCGGTTATGGAGCAGGCGCTTGCGCAAAATCTGGCTAACAATCATCTCCACCTTGACCCTTCACAGACCGAAAAACTGATTAAATCCCTTTCCTTACACGTGGAAAAGATGCTCGGTGAGCGCAAGAAACCAGTATTACTCTGCTCTCCGATGCTAAGAAGGCAATTGAAACTGTTTACCCAGCGCATTATTCCCCACTTGACGATTTTATCGTTAAGCGAAATACCAATTCATATCCAGATTGAACCATTTGGTGTCATTCAATAAGGAGCATTGCATGTTATCCGCTATAAAAACCACACAGATAGCCCTTTTGCAGGATCAATTTCGTCTGCAGGTGCTCAGCCAGAATGTCAGTAATCTGCATACAACTGGCTATAAACGTCAAATCATGGAAAGTCAGGATTTCCCGGCACTGGACGCGCCTGATTTTGAAACTGTAGTTCAGCAAATGGCATCACTCAGTAACTTTCAGCAAGGCTCAATCTCTCATTCCAATCAGGGATCGGAACTGGCACTTGCCGGGAAAGGCTTTTTTGAGATCCAGAACAATGAAGGCGTTTTTTACACACGAAGTGGCGAGTTTCACATTAGCCAGGATGGAGAGTTGATTAGCGAAAGGGGCGGAAAATTAATGGGAAAAAATGGACCTGTTCGTGTCAGCGATAAAGAGTTTTCAATCAATACCAAAGGAGAACTATTTATAGATAAACAACTCAGCGATCAGATTCGCATTGTTGATTTTCCCCAGCCTGCATCACTTCACTATCAGGGGGAAGGGCTATATTTCAGTAAAGATCTGCCGGAAGAAGCCTCTTCTGAAACCCGGGTTCTGCAGTTTTCCCTGGAACAATCCAATGTCAAATCAGTCGATGAAATGACTGAAATGCTGAAGATTTCACGCCATTTTGAAGCGATCCAGCGAATTATGAAAACAAGCAACAATCTGCTTTCAACAGCAATTAGTCAATTAGGGGAAGGAAATGTCTGACGCGCTTTCAATAGCTGCCAGTGGCTTAAAATCTGAAGAATATTTTATTGACAAGATCGCCAATGATATTGCCAATCTGAATACGCCCAATTACAAGGCCAGCAAACTAAGCTTCGCCGATGTCTTATACCAGAACGTAGACAGCAATCACTCGATGCGGCAGTCCGGGATCAAAATAGGTTTAGGAACAGCCATTATCAAGTCAACTAAAGATTTCAGCCAGGGACCGCTAAAAGCGGGCACGAACTGGAATGATTTAGCCATTGATGGAGAGGGATTTTTTCAGGTACTGCAAACTGACGGCAGCCTGGCTTACACGCGAAGCTCCAGCTTTTCAATCGACAGTGAGCGCTACCTCTGCACAGCGGAGGGCTTGCGGCTAGCCGACAGCATCCAGATACCTGAAGATTCTCAGTCCATTGTGATTCAAAAAAACGGCGAGGTTGAAATTATGTCATCAGAGGATGCCGAGCCTCAGCTAGTCGGCACTATCAGTTTAGCACGATTTATGGACCCAGGCCGCCTGGACCCTTATGGTGCCGGACTCTTTCATGCCACTGCCGACAGTGGTGATCCCATTATTGATAATCCCGGTAATAGCGGTATGGGGCAAGTGCTGCAGAGACAGATTGAAGCATCCAATGTCGATATGGTCACCTCATTAATGCAGCTTACTATGGCCCAGCGCGTTTACCAATTGAACGCCAAAACAGTGCAGATAGCAGATGAATTGGAAAAAATGATTAATGAACTTCGCGACTAGAGATTTACTCATGATAAAGCCAATTTTATTACTTACAAGTCTGGTAATTCTCATGTATAACCCCTCTGCAAAAGCAGCCAATTTATACAATGATCTCTATTATCGCCCACTCATTGCAGATCGGCGCGCGTCTGTACCAGGCGATTTACTCACTGTCATTGTACTGGAAACCTCTAATGCGCAAACCAGCGCCGATTTAGGTTCCAGTAAAGAAATCAAAACAGCGCTGGAGGCCAGCTATAATCAAAAACGCTATGATTTGCGTCTGGGATTAACCGGTAAAGGAAATAGCAAGGCACAAACCGGTAGAAACGGCAAAATTAAAGCCTCATTAACCGTTAGAATTAAAGCAATCTGCCCTAATGGAAGCTATGAAGTGGAGGGATATCAGCTCATCCAGATTAATGGGGAACAACAACGAATTTTGTTAAGCGGTATCGTCAGACCAGAGGATATAAGTCCGCAAAATACCGTATTGTCGACTCGCATTGCCAATGCCCAGATTACCTACACTGGCGATGGCTCTGTCTCAAACTCACAACGTTACAACACTATTTATAAAATTATGTCATTCATGGGGCTAGTATGATGTTTAGTTTTAGAAAACTATTGCTCTGCGCTTGCCTGCAACTGCTGGTATTCAGCAGTTTTGCCAGTGTTAGACTTAAATCTCTGGCGCATTTATCCGGACTGCAGGAAAATCCGATTACTGGTTATGGTTTGGTTATCGGTCTCGCAGGATCAGGTGACTCGCATCGCAATAAAGATACAACCCAGGCAATTTCCAACCTGCTGCAGAATTTTGGCCTTAATATTAACGCCCGGGACATCACCAGCCGCAACAGTGCCGCAGTTATTATAACCGCCAATCTGCCTGCCAATGTCCATCAGGGCGACAAGCTTGACATTAATGTATCATCTCTCGGGGATGCGAAAAGCTTGTTAGGAGGCACCTTATTAATAACCCCTCTCAAAGGACCCGATAACCAAATTTACGCCCTGGCGCAAGGTCCGATTTCTCTCGGAGGGTTTAAATATGATTTATTTGGCAATGTGGTGCAAAAAAACCATCCTACTTCCGGGATGATTTCAGGAGGAGCCATTGTTGAGAAAACGCTCTACAATGAATTGACCGATAAAAGCGGCGAATTGCATCTGATTCTGAATCATCCTGATTTTACAACGGCAGATAATGTTGAAACTGCTGTCAATAAACGCTTTGGTGAAAACACAGCGATCGCACGCAGTGCCCAGGATATTGAAATTCATCCCCCGGTAATCGCAAAACAGCATTATGTTCGTTTCATCAGCCAGCTGGAAAATATCATAATTATTCCGGATAACCTGCCCACCGTAGTCGTCAACGAAAGAACAGGGGTGGTGGTTGCCGGTTCCGATGTCAAACTCGATGCAGTAACAATTTCCCAGGGCAATCTCCAGATTGCCATTGCCAGCGACTATAAAGTTTCACAGCCGGCAATGCTTTTCAATGCGTCCCCCTCTGTCAGAACTGCGATAACTCCATCGACCAATGTTGAGGTTAAAGAAAGTGCAGGACAATCCATTGTTCTTGAACAGGGAGCTACCATTGCTGACTTAATCAACGCCCTGAATAAGGCCAAAATCACCACGCGGGACATGATTGCCATTTTAGAGAGCTTAAAACGCGCTGGTGCTTTACACGCAGAATTAATTGTTCAATAGGAGTACCGAACCATGTTTGAAGATAACACGATAAGGCTCGTAAAACTGGGGCTCGATGCAGCGCTCATGCGGCAAACAGCGATTGCTGCCAACATAGCCAATGTCAATACCCCCAATTACCAGACTGTTGAGGTGATTTTTGAGGAGCAACTTGCCAATTATGACCAGAATAGCAATCGAGGCTCGGGTAATTTTCTGGAATTACAACCGGCTATCCATACTAGCGACACCGCACCAGCACTGGATGAACAAATTGCGCTTGGTATTAAAAATGCCACCCAATTTCGCGCACTCATCAAAGGACTTAATCATAAACTGGCCATTATGAAGATGGCCCTTCATGGAAATAATCAGGCATGAATTACAATCTCATTTATTCAATTGCTGCCCAGGGAATGCAAGTCGAAAAATTACGTATTGATACGGTCGCCTATAACATCGCTAATCAGCATACCTTGCTGAAAAGTGATGGCAGCGGTTTTCAGCCAATGCAGGTCATCACAGGCAGTCGAAATTTCAATGATTACATCACAGATGAAACGCAATGGAGTGCAGCGGTTCTAAGCCCGAAAACTCTACCGCCTAATAAAGTGTATCAACCAGAGCATCCGGCAGCTGATGAAAAAGGCTATATCCATTATCCCGGGATAAATACAGTCGAGGAGATGACCACTTTATTAAACGCTTCGCGTGCCTATGAAGCCAATATCAAAATTTTTAACACAGCACACAGCCTGTTCATGCAAACCCTGACAATAGGAGATGAACGATGACCATAGAACCCGTCAATCATTTCAAAATCGACTTTAACCTTAATAATTCAAACATTCAGAAAGCAGACCAGTTCAGTCATTGGCTGGCCGCTCCCATTCAGCAGGTGAATGATAAATTGATTGAAGCTGATCATTCGCTGCAACAACTGGTCAGCGGTCAAACGGCCAGCCTGCACCAGGTAATGTGGAATCTGGAAGAAGCCAAAATGTCTTTTCAATTACTGGAGCAGGTGCGTAATCGCTTAATGACTGCTTATCAGGAAATTATAAGGGAGCAAATTTAATATGAATTTTTATTTCAATTCCATCTATCTCTGGTTTTGCAGACAAGAAAAGTCAAAGCAAATCATGCTCCTGCTTGCCGGTGGATTTCTCATTTTAAGCAGTTTATTTATCTCCATTTTTTTGCTGAAGCCTGATTATGGAACACTATTTAATAATCTTGATTCACAGGATGCCAATGAAATAATTCGTCAACTGGATCAGGACAATATTCATTATCAGCTACAGAATTCCGGACGTGATATTTTAATTGATAAACACCTGGTGGATAAAACCAGGATTCAATTGATGAGCAGCAATTTAAATGGTCATGTAGGCTTTGAATTGTTTGATAAAACTGATTTTGGTTTGACCGAATTTTCACAGAAAATTAACTACCAACGAGCTCTGCAAGGCGAACTTGAGCGAACCATTAGCAGTCTTGAGGAAGTCAGGCAGGCCAGAGTTCATCTGGTAATCCCTGAACAGCATTTCCTGCAGAAAGAAACGCACCCTACCAAAGCGTCTGTTACCCTTCAATTAAAAAAACCAATAGGAAAACATCAGGTAAAAAGCATTCAGAAACTGCTGACCGCCAGCATAGCAAATCTTGCTGCAGAAAATGTGGTGATCATCGATCAAAATGGTAACAATCTGAGTATACCCAAAGAAATTAATGGTGAGGGTCATTTTGCGGCCAAGCGAAGAATAGAAGATTATTTAAATAGTAAAATAACCGATATGCTAAGGCACATATTCCCCCAGGATAATGTCTATGTAAAAATAGATGTGACGCTTAATTATGATGAATTGCGGCGGGAATTGATTAAGCCGCAGTCCCAGGGCTTAATCACACATGAAAAAGAGATTCAACATACAGCCTCTGCAGAACTCACAAAGAAAACAAATCCAGTTCAGGATCTCACCCGCGAACGAAGTTATGAGTTTGGTCATGAAAAAGAGCAGTTCCTGCGTGCCAATGGCAGGATTGAGCGGCTAACTGTCTCTGTCACAGTTCCCAAACAAACCGAATCCTCGACCCTTTTACAAATTGAACGCATGGTAAAAACTACCATAGGCTTTGATTCCAAACGAGGGGATTCCATTTCAGTGGAAGCACTCCTGCCACCACCCGTCCAGTCAGACATTTTTTTAAACGAGACGCCTTCCGCTCCAGCAGTAGAAACCCTTTCTATAAAATATGGGTTAGCAGCGCTTCTGATGGTCGGAGCAATTAGTTATGCAGTTCAGAGAAGAAATAATTTGAGAAGACGTCAACATCTCCTGGAGTCTCTTAATCAATGGATTAGTCATCATGAATAATTTACAGGATATTGTATCAGCTATAGGCAAATTAGCCCTCAGAGATCAGCGATGGATACTGAGGAAGTTACCAGAAACCAAAAGGAAACAGTTGGATAATAGGAGCGAGAGTCACAAAGCGCCCTTTTCCAATAATATAATTGACAATAACTTACCAGGTTTCTGCCGCAGTCTTGCGGCTAAAGACCCTCTGTATATCGCCATTATCCTTGAGGAAGGTCGGTTCATTTGGAAAGAGCAATTTTTAAATGAATTTAATCTTTTAGAACGCATTGATTCGATTGAAACTTCCCTTGCCAATATTAGCCAGACCAGCAAAAGTCTGGTGTATGCGGAGTGGGAAATTTACATCAAAAATCTGATATCGGCATGAATAAAGACTAGTGGAATAACTATGGCAGAACTATTAAAAAATATCAGGGTAAGTGGTGAAAAAGTGATTTTGATAACTAATTGCAGTTCTTCCCCTGACAATGAGAAAAACAATCCTGCTTCCTCAATAGAACAACTTGCAAAAAGCGATGATTTTCTGGATGAAATAAGGCAGCAGGCGTTTGCAGCGGGCTTTCAGGAAGCAGAAGCAAAATATACTGAGGAGAATCGTTGCAAGATGCAGGAATCAGAGATGCAAGCCACCTTGTTAAAACAGCTTTTGACCCAGATACCTGTGGCATTGCAAACTTATCAGGAAACACTTCGTGACCAGATTGCAGACATCGTCTTATTAATTTGCAGGCAATTTTTTTCTAATCAGATTTCGAGCAAAGAAGCGATTTCTTTTCAGATTGAGCAGGCAATTAATCATTTAAATCATAAAGAAAATATAGAGATTTTTCTTCATCCCCAGGATCTTGCGCTTGTGCAGCATAGCAAATTGAAAATTGATTTCAGTGAGTGCCGGCATTTGAAGTTTATTCCTGATGAGACATTAATGCTAGGAGGATGTCGTATCCGTAATGATCATGGGTTGATTGATGCCAGCATTGAACAGCAAATTGACAAACTCAAACGAATGCTTGTTCAACTACGACAAAGGGTGCCGCAATGAAAAACTGGTCTGAATTATTACAACCAATTGAACGTATCGGTGAAATTGAACAATCGATTGGCTTACAACTGGTTGCTAAAGGTCCTCCTCAAGTCTTTGTAGGAGAAATCTGCGATATTCTTGGCAGCGATCAGCAGATCATCACCCAGGCAGAAGTCATCGGCTTTAATCAGGGAAAAGTCTATTTACTGCCATTTTCCCATACTGGCATCAGTATGGGCTTTAAAGTACGTGCATCAGGTCATGCCAGCAGGATTCAGGTGGGTGAACATCTTCTCGGCAAAGTCGTAAATGCATTAGCACGACCGCTAGAATCGAGCATCAGCGCTTCTTCTGAATCATTGGAGATTTCAGGTCATGCGATTAATCCCATGGATCGCGAAGCGGTGACAGAAAATATGATCACCGGAATCCATGCTCTGGATTGTCTGATTCCTCTCGGCAAGGGACAGCGCATGGGAATTTTCGCCGGTAGCGGCGTTGGAAAATCCGTATTGATGGGAATGATGTGCAGGCAATTGCAAAGCGACATTAACGTTATCGCCCTGGTAGGTGAACGTGGCCGCGAAGTGAATGATTTTATCACAGAGCATTTTGATGAACACAGCCGCCAAAAATCCGTATTGGTCGTTGCTTGCAGTGATGAATCAGCCATCATGCGCCGTCAAGCCGTCTTTACCGCCACAGCAATTGCTGAATATTTTTGTCGCAAAGGGAAACAGGTGATGCTATTTGTCGACTCCATAACCCGTTTGGCAATGGCGCAACGCGAAATCGGCTTAAGTCTGGGAGAACCGCCTACCAGCCGCGGATACACGCCCAGTGTATTTGCCCTCCTTCCAGGTCTGGTCGAACGAGCGGGTAATTTTATTGGGAAAGGCAGTATTACCGCGCTTTACACCGTATTGGTGGAAGGCGATGATTTCAACGAGCCCATTGCAGATACCATGCGCTCACTGCTTGATGGACATATTATCCTGACTCGTGAGCTGGCGCAACGCGGTCACTTTCCCGCCATTGATATTCTCCAAAGCGTTTCGCGTCTGAAAGATCATTTACTTCCCTCGTCACAAAATGATCTGGTTAAAAAAGTAATTCGGTTATTTGCACTGCATGAGCAATATAAGGATTTACTCGAACTGGGCGGTTATAAAACCGGTTCCAATCAGGAACTGGATTATGCAATTGCCCGCATTGATCCTTTGAAGAAATTATTCGCTCAACAAAAACAGGAGTCACTCCCTTTATCAGCCCTACTGACGCGCATTCAGGAGATTTTAGTATGAATCAGGCATTAACCAGCCTAATGACTCGATTAAAAAGTCAGCTTGAAGAGCTCAACACTGAGCAGCTGGCTCTCAAGGAAAAAATACAGACGCTGGATAAAGCAGCTCTTCTAATCAAATCAAGGCTCTTGGACGCATTGAAAATTCCTGCCTGTATTCTTCCAGAGCAGGAAATATCCCGGCTTCATTTTATTATCTCCGAACAGCAAAAGCATGACGATTTGCAGAATCAAAAAATGGATTATGAAAAACTTCTCTTCAGCTATCAGGAAAGCCGTCTGCGCCTCAGTACAGAGCTTAAACTGCTAAGGAAATACCAGGACCGACGTGAGCAAAATGAAAAAAAGACCCTTCAATTAGTACTTGAGAAAGAAATGGACGATTGGGCATTGCAAAAGACTCGGCGAAATTGTCGTCCAAGTGATTGCTAAATAAAAATTGATAGACAGTCCAATAAAAAATTGATAATAATACGCTGAACAAGGAAGACGATATGAAAATAACAAACCAACCTGCAGCTTTTGACGCATTTTACAGGCATTCCTCTGCCGCTAAACCCTTTTCATTGTGGCTTAATCAACATTCGCCCCAGGTAGACTCCTATTACGTTGAACATTTGGATCAACTTCAGAAAAATGATCTTCACTTTAAGAGCAATTTTTCAAAAGAAGAATATCAATATCCAGACTCTGGCCATGAAGCGAACTTAAATACTCCCGACAAATTAGTTTTGTCAGAACCCAAGGTTCCTTCCAGACAAATGCTGGCAGCAACGCAAACTGAAAAGCCTCCTTTTAGTAGAATAATTTATCTGGAAAATGATTTACGTGAATTTATAGACCACTATTTTGAACAGGAATGTTCGGGGTTCGCTTTTAATTCCTTTCGTTTTGGCAGCAGTACAAGGAAAGAAAGCCTTGCTCCTTCTTTATCAGCCCCCTCAATTCCCAAACGTTCTTTGGACCAGTTTCAACTGTTCATCGAGGATGGTGAAGTGCAGCTGGCTATTGGACTACCCGGGGAGTTCCTTTCACAAGCCAGGGAAATCAGCCGTCAGATTCGTCAGCTTATTAGTTCCAAAGGATTTTTATTAAAAAAGTTAGTCATTAATGGAGTAGTACAATGAGCAGCCCAGTTCAACCCGCACAGGAAAATATTATCAGTCAAACCGATTACTTACAGCTTTTCACAAAGGAGTTAACCTATCAGGATCCTCTAAAGCCTATTGATAACCGCGAGTTTATGGCACAGATGGCCCAGTTTTCCTCACTGCAGGAAGCGCGTAGTACGAATGAGAGTCTGAGGCGACTGCTTGAGCTGACAAGTAGCAGTCAAAGTCTGATGCTTTTGCAAAAATCAGTCAAACTGCGAGATAGCAATCAGCTCGGCAAAGTAATTGACATTGAATTTCCTGATGGCTCTCCTCCCCTTCTTAATATCAGCATCAATGGGGGCTATATTAAGAAAACACTGCTCGATGTGAGTGAAGTAAGCTAGGGAAATACAAATGAGCAATACTTATTACACCAGCATGAGCGGCATGATGGCAGCAAGTTATGGCTTGCAAAATACCTCCCATAATGTCTCCAATATGCAAAGCCCGGGATTTAAGCGCAGTGATGTCTTTTAATCCTCCCTGGGAAGTGATCACGGTCAGCAAGGTACAGGGCTTGGAGTTTCGATTAAGGGCCAGCAAACCAATTTTAAAGCAGGCAGTTATGTTAATACAGGCAATGCCGGGGATTTGGCTATTGATGGCAATGGCTTTTTCATCGTGCGCCTTCAAAGCGGAGAACTGCTGTACACGCGAGACGGTGAGTTTGGTTTCAATCAGCAGGGCCTTTTGTTTGACCAGCATAGCGAGGGATTGGTTATGGGCTATGATAAAAACCACCAACTCGTACCTATCCAGGAAAAAGGCCCACTTAAATATCCTGGAAAAGCCACCTCGGTCGTCAATCTGAAAGGAAATCTAGTCAGTAAACCAATCAAGGAAGATGCTACAGTACCAGTATCAGTGCCTGAGCCTGATAAAAATGACAGTAAGAAAGAGAATAAGTATGAGCCTATTCTATTCAATGTAGGCAGCATTTATGATGCAAACGGCAAAGTTCATCAAGTGACTATTGAGTTAGAACGCAGTGAAGATTCCCAGGTAAAATTCAATGATGGAGAAACCTGGACCCTAAAAAATATTCGCTGCTACGATGGCGATGTTACATTCAATCCCCAGGAACTGGTATTCGACAGTAATTCAGGCGGCAAAGGTAAAGAAGGCAGCAATTGCATTCGTTTCCTGCTAAACGGTACACAGTCGGTCTGCCTGCAACTGGGCGATCGCGACAGTAATGCCGAAAGCTCGGTGCAACTGGATAAATTTACATCAAACAACCCCTTCACTAATATCGAAGTGTATAAACAGGACGGTTATGGAGAAGGCCGGCAAATTGATTTCAGCTTTGATTTCAACGGTCAAATCACCTATTCCTACGACAATGGTCAGAAACTGCAAGGTTCTCATCTTGCATTGGCCACGTTCGATGATATGGAACATACGCTGGTACAAACGGAAAACAACCTTTTTCGTGTTAAAAATGACAAGTTTCGCCATATTGGTCTTGCCAACAAAGAAGGAAAAGGCAAGATTCAGCCCAAAACGCTGGAACAATCCAATGTCGACCCTACCACCGAATTTGCTCAAATTGTGGTGCTGCAAAGAATGTTTCAGGCCTGCTCGCAAATTATGGATATTGATAAACAATTATTGGAAGAGCTGTATAGAAAATGAATCAAACACTTAAACCTTATCGATTGATTAACCCAAGTGAAATTAAGAGGCTGAGCCAGCAGTTCCATAGGGTTTTGCAGGCCTGGAATGAAGTCTATACCCTGTCGACGGCATCAGTTTATTTGCAAAAAGCTCGCCCTGTCGAGGCAAGCCGAATGCTGTACCTGTATAATCAGAAAGGGGAATTAATCGGATTTATCCCCACCGCCTTTTTTGAAAATTTACAGCACGTTATTTTTGGAAGCAGCAGCTCGTGTTTTCGTGGTGTAAACGAACAAATCATTCATGAGTTGTTATCTGCATTATTTCAGCACAAGCATCTCTCCACACAGGAAGAACAGCTAAACAGTCGGGAGTGGTTTTACTGGGGTTCACCCTGTCTGGAATTAGATCTGACGTTTGGCCAGACCACTACAAGCCTTTTTTTTCATCCCCGCTGGGTTGTCGAGCAATTACCAGTGCTTTCCGGCAACACTCCCCTGTCGCCGCTTGAGAATAACTTGTCAAGCGAGCCACTCGAACTTGAGATCAAACTGCTTTCTTTTACTATGAACCTTGCTGATTTACTGACACTAAAACCCGGGGAAGTGATCAAAACAGATCATCCGCAAAATGAGGATCTGCTTTTAAAGCATCAGCAGCTCACTTTGTGTACTGTGCACAAGGGGATCAATGATGGCTATAAATCCATTCAAATAGCGAGTAATTAATATGACAACTCTGGTTAAAAAAATTCATTTCCCTGAACTGCAAGTCAAAGATACCACTGACACTGTTAAGGCCGATTACCTGGGACTACTGGGAAATGTTGAGGTGGAATGTCAAATCCGCATAGGCAGTCTTAAACTCACTATTGCTGAATTAAAGCAATTGACTCGAGGCAAAGTGCTTAATCTCTCACAGAAAACAAATGAGCCGGTTGATCTTCTGCTAAACAATCAAGTGTTTGCAAGAGGCGAGTTAATGAGCTGCGATGATTATTTTGCAGTGCAGATTCTCGAGGTTGCCCAATGAAAGTGCCATTGTTTTCTATGATTATTTTAAACTTTTTTAGCAAAGAAGCGTTTTCAAACTCGGCCTTAGCCTTTAAAACACCTGTAAACAGTGGAATGGGATGGCTCAATTATGGGCTTGCATTTTTTATTTTAAGCCTGGCTGTGCTGTTTTTACATCTTAAAAAAAATAAAAAACCATCCACCGGTTGCCGGTTGCTTGAAAAGACCTGGCTCAATAATAAAACCGTTATTTATCTTCTTGAATACCAGGAGCAGCGTTTTTTGCTGGCGGAAAACCAGAAAGGCCTCTGCTTTCATTCCCTGAAAGAGAGCCAGAAATGAAATACCTGTGCTGGATTGCGTTACTAGGCTATTCTCATTTTGCTGCTTCTGCGGACACCAGTTTCCTGGGCGCTATGTCTTTTAATCAGGAAACGATTGCGCCTGCACTTAAAGTTTTTGGCTTGCTGACGGTTTTAAGTCTTGCGCCCAGTATTTTGATTATGTTGACCTCCTTTACCCGCATCGTGGTTGTGCTGTCGATGCTGCGCACAGCACTTGGTTTACAACAAACACCCCCGAACACGGTGCTTATGAGCCTGGCTCTTTTCCTGACATTTTATACCATGATGCCAGTCGGAAAGGTCCTTTACTCCGAAGCTTATCAACCGTTTATGGAGCAAAAAATTAATTTTGAATTAGCCATCGATAAAGCGAAGGAGCCAATAAAACAATTTCTTTTTCATCAGACCCGTGAAAAGGATTTACAACTATTATTGGAGCTTGCGAAAGAACCACTACCTGATAACATTGACGAGATAAAACTGCTTCAACTAATCCCGGCATTTTTATTAAGCGAATTGCAAACCGCATTTCAAATTGGATTTATGATTTTTCTGCCGTTTTTACTAATCGATCTGATTGTATCGGGTTTGCTAATGACGATGGGAATGATGATGCTGCCTCCGGCGAGTTTGTCAGTACCAATAAAAATTCTGGTTTTTGTTCTTATTAATGGCTGGGATATCGTGATTCAATCTTTGGTGGAGACTATCAATTGAAACAATTAAATATCAAACAACTGCGTGAAGAAACGCCCGGTTCTGAACAAGTAATTCATTTTAATAACGCAGGTACCTCCCTGCCCCCCGCAGTGGTCACCAACACAGTCAAAAACTATCTTGATCTGGAGGCCAGCATCGGGGGCTATGAAGCTGAAGAGCTTAAGGCCGATGAGATTAACGGTTTTTACCGCAATATCAGCGAACTGATTAACTGCCAGCCTCATGAGGTGGCTTTCACCGAAAATGCTACTCGAGCCTGGGATATGGCGTTCTATAGTCTGGATTTTAAACCCGGTGATCGCATACTCACGGCCATGAATGAATATGCCAGCAACTATCTTTCTTTTTTGCATATGGCCCGGCAGAAAGGCGTAAAAATAGAAGTAATCCCTGATGACCGTGACGGGCAACTGGATTTAAATGCTTTGGAATCCATGCTTGACTCTTCGGTAAAATTGCTGGCGATTACTCATGTTCCCACTCAGGGGGGATTAATTAATCCAGCAATAGAAGCGGGACATCTTGCCAAAAAACAGGGCGTCACTTATTTATTGGATGCAACCCAGTCAGTGGGGCAAATGCCCATCGATGTTCAACAAATTGGCTGCGATTTTCTTTGCGGTACCGGGCGAAAATTTTTGCGAGGGCCAAGAGGTACTGGCTTTTTATATGCCAGCGAGCGCATCATCAACGATTGCAATCCACCTTTTATCGATTTACATGCTGCAAACTGGAGTTCATTGGATGCTTATGAACTCATGCCTGATGCCAGACGTTTTGAAACATGGGAACAAAATTATGCCGGGAAATTGGGCCTAAGCGCGGCAGTACGCTATGCGCTTGATATCGGCATGGAAAATATCTGGCAAAGAATCCAGCATTTATCCAGACTCTTTCGCAGTAAACTCGAGCAAATCCCCGGGCTTACGCTCCAGGATTTAGGAAAAGATCAATGCGGGATTATCACGTTTTCTACCAAAAACAAAACCCCTGCTGAGATTAAACAGGCACTGCGTGGACAAGGGATCAATGTCACCGTATCGGTGATGGAATTTGCCCGCCTGGATCTTCAATCCAGAGGACTTGATGCCCTGGTCAGAGCGTCGCTCCATTATTATAATACTGAGGAAGAGATAGATATTGTTTGCAAGGCGGTGGCTGACTTCGTTTCCTAATCCAGTGACTTTGTTTTCTTGTAACTCCCCAGGCACGTCATCCTGGACGCAGTGAAGGATCTCTGAATCCGGCTCAGTTCTAAGCAGTTTGAGATCCTTCCCTTCGCTACGCTCAGGATGACGTACCTGGGGAGCTGAAACCTGTTCAGCTGGTCCCAACGTCATCCTGAACGCAGTGAAGGATCTCCTGAATCTGGCTCAGTTCTAAGCAATGAGATCCTTCGCTACGCTCAGGATGACGTACCTGGGGAGCTGAAACCTGTTCAGCTGGTCCCAACGTCATCCCGGACGCAGTGAAGGATCTCCTGAATCCGGCTCAGTTCTAAGCAGTGAGATCCTTCGCTACGCTCAGGATGACGTACCTGGGGAGCTGAAACCTGTTCAGCTGGTCCCAACGTCATCCTGAACGCAGTGAAGGATCTCCTGAATCTGGCTCAGTTCTAAGCAGTGGGATCCTTCGCTACGCTCAGGATGACGTACCTGGGGAGCTGAAACCTGTTCAGCTGGTCCCAACGTCATCCTGAACGCAGTGAAGGATCTCCTTAATCTGGCTCAGTTCTAAGCAGTGAGATCCTTCGCTACGCTCAGGATGAGGTATCTGGAGTTACGTTTTCTTAAAAGGTTTACCATGCACGATAATATAGAAGAAATAAAACAAAAAATAAAAAAACTTGAGGAACAGCTTAAAAGAGCAAATTCAATATTATCGTTGCTTTCAGGGCCGGTGGATGAAGAGGAAATAAAAGAACAATTATTTAAAAATCGTATAAAACTCGCAACACTTTATAAAAATGGCCAGCACTATAATGAAGCATTCGATCTCCTAATCATTATTTATAAGGCTCGAAATCTGGACTCAGAGGCTGCAGTCTCCTATATCGAGGTATTAGAAGGCCTTGTTGAATGTACTAAGGCACTGAATAAAAAAGAGGAATGCAAAAAATATCTTTGTGAATTATTAATCAGATTATCATCGACAACTCAGACAAAATATAAAGAGCAGATAATTAAGTATCTGGAGGAATATGAAAGCCAATTATCGGCTCAGGAGACGATAGATCTCATTGATCTAATCCTGAAAAATCTCAATAGTGTTTCCTGGACAGGCTCGAAAGTATACAGCTATGCAATGAATCTTAAAATTAAGATTTTAAGTCAATTAAAGCAATTTGAAGAATGTTACACCTGCTTAAACCTTCTGGCAGAACATCAGTCTACCCGCAATAACCGAATTAATATTAACAACGATGCACTTATTGCTCATTTAAATGCGTATAGCCTGGCATGCATCAAGGGCTATTCGATAAAGGAGTTTAGTCAGAAACTTATAAATAGTTATTATCAAAAAATGTCGAATGGAGAGGAGTTTTTTTTTGAGCCTGAAGTGACTGAAAACAAAATGCAGTTAATCAAAATTGCCTTCCTTTTTAATCATTTAGAGGTATTACCCCCTTCATGGTTTCCCCCTTACAAAGTGAAAAAGCCCCAGGCAGAGCTTCTAAGAGAAGGAATAAGCGAGGTGAGTACGGGTCAGAGTCACTTGCAACCATTATCTTATGCCCCTGAAGAAGAGATTCAGCCCCCACTAGAGCCAGAGCCTGTACCTGAATATATAAAAATCAGAGAAAAAATAACACTCGCCTGGGATAAGCACGGGGTAGCCGGTTATACTGATGAAACGCAATACATTGTAGAGCAATTATTCATCCCCAGATCGCTTTCCCCAAAACAATTGGAAGAAACCGATCTTAAGTTACCGCGAGGCGGCATATTATATGGTCCCCCCGGCACAGGTAAAACATTGATAGCCCGCACTATTGCTAATGACTTTATTGGGAAAGAGAATGTGACGGTTATTAATGGGCCTGCTTTAATCTCAAAATATGTAGGCCAGTCAGCTGAAAATCTTCGCCGCATTCTGGACGAAGCGAAAAAAAAACCCGGGGTAACCCATGTGGTTATTATCGATGAAATGGATGCACTGGTTTGCTCTCGCGACAGCTCTGGCGATGATCTTAATAGACAAATTAAAGCCGATTTAACTACGACACTTTTAACCTATCTTGATGGGGTAGATGCCATTGAGAATCTGATGATTATTGGTTTAACCAATTATTTTGAACGTTTGGATGAAGCGCTAATACGTCCCGGGCGTCTTGATGTACATATTAATATTGGATTGCCAAATTATAAGGATCGCCTGGCTATTTTGAGCCTGTATTTGTGCCCTCTTCAGAAAAAAAATAAAGTTCAGGCGTCATTGGACATTGAAATGCTTGCACAAAAATCGGAGGGATTAAGCGGTGCCGGCATAAAAGCCTTTATTGACAGCGCTATGAAGCGATTTGGTATCTCTCAACTCGTCAGTTTTGATAATGGCAAGTATAAAATTGAAGACTCAAGCCAGATTATTCCGCTTAATGATGCACAGTTTCTGTGCTGTCTTGATGATGCGCTTAAAAATAATCGGCGGAAAAAAACGGAGCAGGAATTATTGCAATCACGCGTTTTCTGCCCCTGGAATGACTCTCTGCAAAAAAATATGTCAGATCTGCTTGAGAAAGAAAGCAACTTTGCTTATTTAAGCCCGATGATTGTGAATGTCACAGGAAAACAGGGTACAGGAACCACAACTTGTGCTTTAAATCTATTCCCGGAACAACCTGATAAAATCGTGTATATGAAAGCGGGAGAACTCGTTAATTTACCCCCTAAAGACCAGGAAAAATATATTGATGACCGTTTTTATAAGGCTCTAAACCAAGAGCAGGGTGTTTTAATAATTGACAATATTGAAGATATTACTTCCTGCCACTTTAATCCCCGTATTTATCTGCGTGATAAATTAAAAATGCCGCTTGATGAGGGCGAAACATTGAGAGTGGTGATGGTGAGCAAAAATGTGGAATCTGTTCAACAGCTATTTAATGGGCAAATTGCTTGCGATGAGACAATAAGAATGCCGGCTACAATCCAAAAACCCGAGATTTCAACCTTAATTAAGGCGTTGAAATTAGAAATAGACATTCGCGAAACACCTGTGAAACTTACTGCCAGGCTGACTATCAGTGAATTAAAGAATTACTTGTTAACTTTTTGCAATCGATATCAATCTGTTGAACGGACATTGGAAGGTTTTTTAAATTATGTGAACTCTCCTTTTCCTGCTCTAAAAAGTGCTTCAAACGTGCATAGAATATTTAATAAAAACCAGACGCCAAGGCCTGTCAGCCTCTCTGACAAAGATAATTCCAGTTCAACTCCTTCAAATGGAATCGCAATTTCAAATGAATGATTAATTATTGACATTTTTTAAGCCTCTATGGTACGTTCGCGTTATTAATTCACATTATGTCCAATGGTGGCACATTAACTCTGGATAAGCGTTTGTAGAAACACTCTTTAACTAATCAAGTAAAGATTAAAGCAGAAGCTAACCAGGATAAACTTTTCGGTCACCACGTCATCCCGAGCACAGCGAGGGATCTCCGGCACCAGGCACTTATTTAAGGGAGATCCCTCGCAGGCGCTCGGGATGACGTCGGGCTTGACTCCTCATTGGGGTCTCCGTTGGTATGCTAGGAATATAAAAAGTTAATACATATCCTTTTAATCAGAGGCAGCATTCAGGTAATTCTCAATGTCTAAAGATATCAAAATTCTCGTAATTGGTGCTGGAGTAGCGGGTCCAGCTATTTGTTATTGGCTGAAAAGATTTGGGTTTTCGCCATGTTTGATTGAGAAAGCTGCTTCCATTAGAACAGGAGGGCAAGCCCTGGATGTTCGCGGCATAGCCACTCATATCGCCAGAGATATGGGTATCTATGAGCAGATATGTAATATGCGCACGCGAATTGAATGCGGCCGCTATGTTGATTCAGAAGGTAAGGTTTTGCACGAAGTACAGGGTGAGGAATTTGGATTCAGGCAAGATGACGAAGTGGAAATTCTTCGCGGTGATTTGGTTGAAATTCTCATGAGCACTATCACTGATGTCCCTTGTGATTTTGATCAATCCGTCATACGCATGGAGCAGAGTGCTGATGGCGTGCTGGTTCATTACAATGATGGCAAAGTGATTAATTACGACCTGGTGATTGCCGCAGATGGCATACACTCCGCTACCAGACGCATGATTTTTAATAAAAATGAATATCAACTGGTTCACCTGGGTTCCTATCTTAGTACATTTACTATTCCGAATTATCTTGGATTGAGTCACATAGACCTGGAATGTGAAGCCAATTGCAAAATGGTATCAATCAATAGCGATAACAATCCTGAAATCGCGAGAGCAGGGTTTATGTTCCGCTCAGAGCAGTTGCTCAAAAATCCTCGAGATGAGCAGGAACAAAAACAATTCCTGTGTGAGAATTTTCGTGATTTTGGCTGGGAAACCCAAAATATTTTAAATCGAATGCCAGAAAGTGATGATTTTTATTTTGACGCGATTATGCAAGTCAAAATGAATAGTTGGACCAAAGGGCGAATTGTGCTGGTCGGTGATGCGGGCTACTGCCCTTCTCCCTTATCCGGGCAAGGTAATAATTTGGCTTTTGTGGGAGCTTATATCCTGGCGGGAGAATTAAAAGCTGCGAATGGAAATTATATGCAAGCGTTTGCTCGTTATAATGAGCTGCTGCGTCCCCTTGTTGATGCCAATCAGGAATTTGGTGTCTGGGTGAGCAAATCTTTTCTGGTAGATGATGAAGTTTCCAAGGAGATTGCAGAAGAACGCTCGAACAAAGTCCTGGGGATGATAAAGTCAGTCTCAAATGCGATTAGTTTGCCTCAATATGAGTAACTCTATTGAACAACTCATTTAGTGTATCAAACCTATCCCGTAGATAGAATTTACACCATCGATTTAAGGCGAGCGCGAAGACTAATTTCAAAAGCCAATATGCTCAACCATTGCACAAAGTGAACAATTAAATTATTATATAGCCATTACGATAATCACTAAGATTTACGAAAGAACACAATGGATAAAAAAGAGCAAATATTTTTCAATAGCATTGAGACCATTTTCCCACAATTGATCGACGATTATGAAGCAGCAGGGGCTGCGCATACTCTCCATGAAAAAGCCATACATGCCTATACTATTCGCAGCTTCAAACTGCTTCGCAGCGTTTTACAATCGGAGAATCCAGTAGCGGCACTCGAACAAGCGCTGATTGAAAACTGGAATCTCATAACCGGTAACATGCTTTGCTATACGGCATTACCGCATCATCCAGTCACTAAAATCTGGTGCGAAGCGGCCAAAGTCGTTGCTTCCAGCAAACCGCATTCAGAAAGTGGAGAACCGGCAAATCCTCTGTTATTTTTAATTCCCAGCCTGCAATGCGTCGAGTCAGTGTATGATGACTATCCTTATTTAGTACCAGCCCTTAACCAGGAAAAAGAATGGGATATGGATCTGATTCATATTCTTTCTACTCACATATTAAATGATGCTGGCACTCACTTGCTGCCATTGCGTGCGATGCTGGTGTTTAACGAAAATGCTGGTACGCCCAGGATATATAATCCCTATATTGATGATAAAACTGAACCCAGTTCAGTCGAAATGAACAGTAATGAAATTTATCGATTGGCTCAGCACTGCTTTGCATCCCAGACGATTTATGAAACCAAACAACGGCTCGACGCACTGACATTAAATGATGGCAATTTGCTTGGTCAGCTCAATCTCTTACGCCAGAAAATGCGGGAAAATAGCGTCCATGGCATTGGAAAGGAATTAACCGCAGGTCAATTCTTTGATAAAAATATCTTTGATTTTCTGTCCTGGTATGATCAACTGGATGACCACAGTGTAGAGCCTGAAAAAGTCAGGGATTTTATCCAGAAAGTGCGTGAGTTTACTGCCCCTGGTATTAAAGCTTTCGACAAGGATCTGATTGTTAAAATTATAAAGGCAGTTGATAAATTGCCATCCGAAGTCAAGAGTATATTTCAGAATTATATCAACCCCCTAAAGCCCTTAGTGGAAATGAACGAACCGAATGTGGATCAACTAGAACAGGCACGTCAGGTTATTTATGAGGTTCTTTCAAAATTGGGAGTTATTTCTGGTGAAACCTCCGATCCAGTCACTATTCCCCCGACACTTTTTATATACCTCTCCAGACTGAGGACCTTTGCATTTAAAAAAAATAACCAGGAAGATCCAAATACCTGTCTGAAAATTTTAGGGGATAAGCTAGAAGAACTGATAAAACAACATGCTCCAATATTAAGTAAAATCGGCATCAGTAATGAGAAGAAACAATTATTCATTGCTGAAGTAGTCCAATCATTTAAAGATGCAAAAGCCGCCTTAAAAAGTAAACTCAATGAACATAAAGAATTAAATGGCTACGACAAGCTTAAATTAAGTCTCGATCTCTTGAATAAATTTTCCTTAAAACCCAGTTTTACTCATCCCCAGGATTTTGAAGTTCTTGAATCCCTGAAAGAAGAGGAAATTGGAGCCATTTGTTCTGACAAAGAGACAGCAGATTCATTACTAAATCCAGAAAATACTGAGCCACTAATCCTTTTTGCATTGACCACATCCCCTGCTAAATTAAATGCGCTCATAGGCGCTTTAAGTCAATCACTGCTTGATGGGGATAATAAAAAGCTGGATCGTTTAGTTCCTTTACTTCTTCATCTTTTTAGTGCTTTGGACATAGAAAAGTGCAAGGGTATCTGCGAGCAGATAAAACAGTATTCCACTAAACTCTGTATTTTAAAGACAGGTAAATTCACAAACCTGGTGGACAAACTTGATTCAGATAAACAAATTGTTATTTTGGATTCAATACGAGATGAACTGCCAAAATCGATCACTAGCAACGCATCTTTCTGTAAAATATACTCACTGTATATTCTGGAAGGTACCCCGCAACAAGAAGCTTTATTCAATGGTATGAGAGGGAAGCTTTCTGGATTGCCAAAGAGCATAGGTGAGTGGGCCCATCTTTATAAAACGCTTTTACCCGCTCATCGAGAACTTGTATTTCCTGAGGGATTAAAAGAGAAAATAGATAAAATAAAAAGTCTTAATGATTTTATTAAGACCTATGCCTCACTCAGCTCTGATGAAGCAGCGAATTTGTTTTTAGTACATAAAGAGCGTTTCCCGGTTTGGGTCAAAACCTCCCGACATTTGTTACAGTTATGCAAAATCCTGACCCAGGAGCACTTTAATGAATTGCTCGATATCATACCAATAGACAAGCTCAAGCTTCAGCTTAAGAAAAAAGTAACTCCTGAAGAAATATATTCTGTGTTTGATAAAAAGTATGAGGGATCAATACCCCATAGATCCCTTTTCCTGCTGATTCCATTAGCAGATCCCGACGCTATTCTCTCTTTCCAGTCTTTACTACACGCTATTAAACCTATTGCCGCTGAGCAATTACGGCTAATCAATAAAGCAACTTCACCTGCCTATCTCAGTGCGGTAGCAGAAATTACTCCCGAGCATGAAGAAAAGCTTAACGAGACAGAGCGTCTCTTTTTGCGTAAGTCACGAGAACAAATTGAAAATCTTTTTCTAAGCATTAAAGAGTGCTTACCAAAACTTAGCTGGGATACGATTTCGACTCTTTCTTATGTGCTTAAATATTGCAATATTCAACAGAGAGAATTGATATTTCGCCAATTCATCTTGCCACACTTAGGTTCCCTCGTAGCTCCTGCAGCAAACTGGGGTATCTTATTAACTCATCTTTCACCTGCTCAGCGTGAAACAGTTAATGATTTTGTCTATAGTAACCTTGTGCTTTCAGACTTATTCAGGGGAGCTAATGATTTCATCTGGGGCCCCATGCAATTTTTGAATGAGGGGCAGCGTTCTCATATTCTCAACACCCTTAAACAGGAATTAACATATTCGATTAGTTCTTTCTCTGATCTATCGAATTTTATAAGCCTTAATGAGCTTTCAAATAAAGAGTGCCGGTTAGTATTTGAGCTATTTAGAAAGAAAATTACCAGCTGGGTTGATAAAAATGCTTATAAAATTACCGTCCTTTTTGCTCATTTAGATGATGAGGGGCGCAAAGAAGCATTTAAACTGCTAAAGAGATTTATACCTAACGAGTTTACATTTTTAATGGATTTAATTTCTATTTCACGTTTTTTAAGCAAAGAGCAGATAGATGCTATTGCACCTAAACTGACCATCAAGTCCATTAGTAATTTGACTTTTTCGGCACTGGACCGTCTTGAGTTACATGAACGCGAGCCGGTTATAGATAAAATATTTGATTTTCTCCCGGCGGAAATTAAGTCGCTGGAAAATTTTATATTGCTCAGCAGCTATTTAAACCATGAACAATGTTACAAATTGTTTTTGACAGTATTTCCCCAATTGTCATCCAGTTTAACCACAACAGCTTCTTGTCTTGAATTTCTGGAAAGACTCAAGATTGAGCAGTCATTCATAATTTCGCCTCTTCTGATTAAAGCAAGACCAAAGGAAACTGCCCAAGCTATTCTTTTCACTATGCTTGGATTTCTTGGCGACAATCGAGTAAACTTCAACACTTTTTGCAATAATCAGCTGCAATCCTTACCGAATTTGCTCAGCTCTGTTGAAGACGTCATTTTCTTTATGAAAAGACGTATGTTTTTTAATATTGGACTATTCCTCGAAGCCGCCCAACCCCTCTTGGCAGCCCTCAATCCATCCACAAAGGAGTGTGACGAGTTAATATACCGTCTTGAAACCGGGGAACTTCAAACCCTGTCAAGGTATTTACCCGCGCTTAAAGAGGTCATTCCAAATGATTCACCTGGGCTAAATCCCCAATCATTTTTTGGCAGTAGAAAACGCAAAGCGAACGAAGAGCTGGCTGCGCCAGGTAAACGACATCGCAGAAACGAACTCTCTGATATGGGAAAAAGCTATCAGGTTTCATCCTCAGAAAAAACACCGGATGACTTATATTCCTCACAGCCACCAATGCAGGCATTGCTGGATGATTTGTTTCCTGGCATGCCAATGGAGACCGATGAGGAACCAAGTCTGAATTTTAGGAGACAATAATCCACTCCCGACGTCATCCCGAGCGCAGCGAGGGATCTCCCTTAAATACGTGCCTATGCCGGAGATCCCTCGCTATGCTCGGGATGACGGGGGGACCGAAAGGTTTTTGTATTCCTGGCATACCTACGGAGACCCAATGAGAAGTCAAGCCTGACGTCATCCCGAGCTGAATGATCCCCACGAAAATTACCATTTTCTGCTCAATTCATTTTGAATGATTTGAGCAAGTGGTTCATCGTGGAATTTAAGATACTTAAATCCATCATGCTCAATAATTA